>CAYTYX010000059.1:0-1552 GCA_964442325.1 uncultured Candidatus Saccharibacteria bacterium | reverse complement strand
TGATTTAGATCACGAAAAGATGGTCATGGGTGAAAACATCAAGACCATGTATCTGGAAGGCAACGTATCAACTCTAGAAGTCTTAGCTAGCAGCAAAGACCTTAGCGACTTTGTTAACAAGCAGGAATATCGTAACTCGGTGTCCAATAAAGTTAAAGCCTCGGTCGATAAGATTAATGCCCTCAAAGCTCAGCTTCTAAAGCAGCAGCACGAGCAGCAGACCCTGCTAGAAAATCTCCAGGCCCAACAGAACCAAAAACAAGCCGAAGAAAATCAGCAAGCTAACTTACTGGCTTTGACCGAATCGCAGAAAGCCGCCTATGACCAGGCCATAAGTTCTAACAACTCCCAAATCGCCAGTTTGCGCGCCCAACAGGCGGCGCTTAACCGCCAACTTGGCGGCGTGCCCAGCGCCGGCGACCCCGGCCACGGCGGTTATCCGGCGGTATGGAATAACGCCGGGCAGGATACCATGCTCGATTCTTGGGGTATGTTTAACCGCGAATGCGTCAGCTACACCGCCTGGAAGGTCTATCAGACATTTGGCACCAATGCGCAGTATGGCTTTGGTAATGCTAACCAGTGGCCGGGTAATGCCGCCCGGGCTGGTATTGCCACCGGTTCTACGCCGCGCGTTCACTCGGTAGCCATCTGGAACGTCGGCTCTTTCGGCCACGCCATGTGGGTCGAGGCCGTCAGCGGCAACACCATCTACGTCAGCCAATACAACTACGATTATGCCGGCCACTACTCCGAAATGAGTATCAATGCTAGCGGTCTGACATACATTTACTTCTAGCATCAGATGAACACCGACTTACGCACTTGAGTGCTGAGTGCGATTTATTCTTGAGGAGCGGAATGAGGCGTACAAATTGTACGTTGATTGAGCACCGCAAAGAAAAATCGTGCTCAGTGCCAAGAGCATCATTAGTAAGTCGAGCTTTGCTTGATTTTTAATGATGCGGTGCGTAAGTTCGGTGCGGTATAATGATGCTAGTGTTAAACAACAAAGAGAGGTTTTAACCTTGCATCCCGAACCCGAGGAGCACTATGTTGAGGTTGGCCGCCATCATCACCGCTGGCCATTGCTAAAAATCTTCGCCACTTTCGTACTGGTGCTGTTGGTATTTGGCGGCGGCGTAGCCGTAGGGAAGGGTAACGTGCATATATGGGGCGATAAAGGCACGTCTAAGACCAGCGCGCCCAGCTCGCTGGATTATTCATCGGTAGACGCGGTTTATACGATTTTAAAGAACGATTTCGACGGGCAGCTAAACCAGACCAAACTGGACGAGGGCTTAAAAAGCGGCTTGGTGGCCGCCGCCGGTGATCCTTACACCGAATACTTCAACCCTACGGACGCCAAAGACTTTAATAACGAGCTGGCTGGCAGCATTACCGGTATCGGCGCCGAGTTGGGTACTGATGCCGATAACAATATCGTAATAGTCTCACCGCTCAGTGGCTATCCGGCCGAAAAAGCCGGCTTAAAGCCCAAAGACATCGTGGCCGGCGTTAATAACCAATCCACCCAAGGCATGAGCGTCGA
>CAYTYX010000058.1:0-1685 GCA_964442325.1 uncultured Candidatus Saccharibacteria bacterium | reverse complement strand
TTTGGCAGACCGCACTGCTCCATTGTCAACTCCGGACCGGCTACAATAACGCTTCGACCGGAGTAATCAACGCGCTTACCCAGCAAGTTCTGGCGGAAGCGGCCTTGCTTACCCTTGAGCATATCGCCCAAAGATTTTAGGGGGCGGCGCTGGCCGCTAGAGGCGACGGCTCGGCCGCCACGGGTGTTCTTATTGTCAATCAATGCGTCAACCGCTTCTTGCAACATACGCTGCTCGTTACGGCGGATAACTTCCGGAGCGTTAAGCTCCATAAGTTTTTTAAGCCGGTTATTGCGGTTAATCACGCGGCGGTATAGGTCGTTTAAGTCGCTAGTTGCAAAACGACCGCCGGTTAGTTGCACCATTGGGCGTAGGTCCGGCGGAATCACCGGCAAAATCGACACACATAGACTGCTTGGCTTAATGCCGGCGCGACTCATACTCTCGATTAGGCGCAGGCGCTTCATAATCTTCTTCTTGCGCTGGCCGCGGGCCTCTTCGGCTTCGGCGTTTAAGCGCTTAATCAGATCTTTAAGGTCAATTTCTTCCAGTAGTTCTTTAAGCGCGCTGCCGCCCATACCAACTTTACTGACGGCCTGCAGCTCATCGGGCAAGTTGCGGTACTCGGTCTCGTTAATAAGATTGTATTTGGCGAGTGATGCGGCTTGATTTCGGAATTCCTCAGTATTTCTAGCTAGTTCCTGCAGCTCGTGGGTTCGCTTCTCGGCCAGATCTTTAATATCCGAGCTGTCTTTGGCGGCTTCGCCTTCGTAACGGGCTTTGATGGCTGCTTCGGCGGCGGCGGCTGTGGCCTCGTAGTCGGCTACGATTTTATCCAGCTTGGTCTGGTCAACTTCTTTAACAATGTAGCTGGCAAAGTAAGCCACCCGCTCTAAGCTTTTGACGGTCATACCGAGCAACAGGCCAATCGCGCTTGGCGTTCCGCGCAAAAACCAAATGTGAGCAACCGGCGCGGCTAGGGCAATGTGGCCCATCCGCTCGCGGCGGACAATACTGCGGGTTACCAGTTCGCCGTTTTTATCAACAGCGGCCTCGCGACTGCGGATACCTTTATATTTGGCGTCGTGCGGGTTGATGTCTTTAACCGGACCAAAAATGCGCTCACAAAACAGACCATCGCGCTCCGGTTTTTGGGTGCGGTAGTTAATAGTTTCAGGCTTTAAGACCTCGCCGTGGCTCCAATTGAGGATTTCGTCTGGGCTGGCGATAGCCAAGCGAACGGCGTCAAAGTCAGCAATATTAACAGATGGGGTATTGGCTCGCATTAGGCGGTCTCCTCTTCTTCTTTAGTGTCTACTTCATCAGTAGCGGCAGCCGTCTGGGCAGCGGCAATTTGGTCGTCAAGCTCCATTAGTTCATATTCATTGACTGACACATCTTCAGTTACGTCCACGTCGCTGACTTCTTCTTTTGGCATCTCAATTTTAGGAGTATGCACGGCTTCGTCTTTGATGTTCTCGGCTAGAATCTTTTCGGCATCAACAATCTTCTCATTGCTCAGTAGATCGACTTTGAGGCCTAAGCCTTGAAGTTCTTTGACCAGCACGTTAAAGCTCTCTGGAACTTTCGGACCTTGGATTTCGGTACTTCTGATAATACTTTCGTAAGCTTTGGCGCGACCGTAAACATCGTCGGACTTAATGGTCAGCATTTCCTGCAGCGTG
>CAYTYX010000057.1:0-1803 GCA_964442325.1 uncultured Candidatus Saccharibacteria bacterium | reverse complement strand
GAGCACAGGACTCATAAGCCTGCGGTCGCGAGTTCGAATCTCGCCCCTGCTACCAGATTCGATTTTAGCTGGCCAAAGTTGGCTGGTTTTTAATTGCTCAGGATGTTGCGGCCCAGCAAAAAGTCGCGCCAATCTTCCAGGTTTTTTATATATTTTGGCTGATTTTTAACCGCTTGGACGTTGCTGGCTTGGATTGAACCGGCTGTTATGGACTTATCAACATATTTCATAGCTACATCGGTCGGCACCACCAGGACCGTCTCGCCCGGCGCGGCCAATCCTAGATTTTGACGAGCCGCCAACTCTTCATACTGGCTAGAGCTTAAGTATTGATTGTTGAGAGTGGTATTGGCATTTTGTAGCTGTAAGACTGCGTTTTCTTGTTTAAGCTGAGATATTTGCCTCTGTAACCCGTAGTTAGTCTGCACGGCTTTGACACCGCTCCAAGTCAGAGCCAGCATAAAAACAACAAAAATGTACCAGCCGATGCTGCGCGGATCGCCCAGCCGTTTTAGTCTGGCAGCTACTTTAGGGTTAAATTCGCTTGGCACTAATTACATATTACCAACTTAGGGCGTGGCCTTGCTATAATTACTCCTGCAAGAGGGGGTGTAGCTCAGTGGTTAGAGCAGTCGGCTCATAACCGATTGGTCCCTGGTTCGAACCCAGGCACCCCCACCATGTTAGTTTGATCAAGAAATAATTATTTATTCTTGGTCGGTTTGGGCTTAAATATTCTATCGTACCGCTCGCGTACGATTGGCGGACCGACGTCAATCTCTGGCTCTGGTGATTGTTGAGGTTCGTCATCCGATTCGGTCGACTGGGATTCATCGGACTCCCCGGCCAAACGAAGGGTAGCTCGAACAGCCTCAGCTTGGAGTTCTTCGTCTGTCACATGCGAACTCTCTGGGTACTCATTGCGGCCAGAGCCATGGATGAGCTTTAGGTCAGGTTTTTGGGGCTTTTCTGCCATATTTATATTTTAACCTATTTGGTGTTTTATAAGATTTAGGGATTCGGCCGGTGTTTTAGTGTCCATAAATCGGGCTCGCAACTCCGATGCTCCTTCAAAACCGTTGATATAAACCTTGCAAAATTTCCGTAGCGGCTCAAATTTACGCTCGCCCTTAGGATAAGTCTGCCTAAATAGCTCTATATGTTTAATGAATAGTTCTAGTTTTTGCTGCTTAGGCCAACTATCCCACGGCGACTTTTTAGCAAACAGAAATGGATCGTGGAAGATGCCGCGACCAATCATCACACCGTCTAACTTATACTTGTCTGCCAGCTCTTTCGCTTGAGCTAGAGTTGAAACATCGCCGTTACCAACGATTTTAGTAGCAGGGCAGAGCTCATCGCGCAACTGGCGTGCTTGGCCGATTAACTCCCAGTTGGCCGGTTTTTCCGAAAGCTGCTTGGCTGTACGGCCATGGATACTTAACAAGTCAAGTTTCTGTTTTAGTAAAAACTCAATCCAGCTCATATCCACTGTTGTAAAGCCTACTCTAGTTTTGACGCTAACAGGGAAGTTGGGGCCTACCGCTTCCCTGACCGCGGTTATAATTTCCTCTGTTAAATCCCTGTTATTTATCAAAGCCGCACAAGCACCATTTTTAATGACAGTTTTAACCGGGCAGCCCATATTCAAGTCTACTCCGTCAAAACCCATTTTCTTAACCTCTCTGGCTGTTTTATAAAAATTTTCTGGTTTTAGACCCCATAGCTGAGCAACTATTGGTTTTTCTAACTCTGAGAAGCTTAACTTGTGAAGTAATTTGGGTCGTCCGGGGCTTTGTAGAC
>CAYTYX010000056.1:0-1818 GCA_964442325.1 uncultured Candidatus Saccharibacteria bacterium | reverse complement strand
GGGCAGGGTAGCTGGCGTTAACCGGGGGTATGACGAAAGGCGAGTCGCCGAGGCGCGTAACCTCTGCAATAAGTTGTGGAATGTTTCCCGGTTTACTCATGAAAGAAACAGTTCGGCCGAAGGCTCGCTTAAGCCAATTACACCGGCTGACCATTGGATACTTGACAAGTCAAGTATTGTACTGGCAGCAGTCGGGGAAGACCTAAGAAATTATCGTTTGGCCGAAGGCTACGAGCGGATTTATCACTTTATCTGGGACGATTTAGCTGACTGGTATGTGGAAGCTAGTAAGGTGGCGCCAAATGCAGGAGTTTTACGAGCGGTTTTAGAAATAACCCTAAAGCTGGCCCATCCATTTGCGCCATTTGTGACCGAAACTATTTGGCAGCAGCTGGCTTGGCAGCCCGATACGATTTTGGCCGCGCAAAAATGGCCGGATGCGCCGGACTATGACAGCCCTAAGGCGAAGGAATTTGAAGAAGTTAAGATGATTGTGGGTGAAATTCGCCGCGTTAGCACCGAATTAGGCGTTAAAAAACCCAAATTAATCTACAAAAACTCACCGATACTGGCGGCAAATAGTGAGATGGTTGCAAAACTTGCCCGAGTTGAGAAGATATCGGAAGGCCAAGAACAGGGGTTACGGCTAAACTTGAAGGGGCAGGATATCTGGCTGGATCTAGACCAGGCAGAAGTTGCCGCCTATCGGCAACGACTGGACGACCAAAGTCGGGCCGCCAGCGGTGATATCAAGCGCCTGAAACAGCGCTTAGCCAACCGGGCCTATATCGACAAAGCGCCTAAGCACCTGGTGGCCGAGACCAAGCAGGAATTAACTCACGCTGAAGGATTACTGGCCAGACTTGAGACCGAGGCAGCCGAGTTGGCCAAAAGCTAAAATTCTAGTAGTTTTTTGATTCGGGCGGAGCTTTCGTCGGGGTGGAAATCGTCGAACCAAGCCGTTTGCCAGCTCAACCGATCGGCTACAATCAAGTTAGGACGCTCGTTATCTATTAGTAAAATTTCCTCTACCGGCAGGCCGGCTCGCTTTTGGGCGATTTTATAAATTTTGGCCTCGGGTTTAACGTAACCTTCCTGAGAAGAGTCAATGATAGCCGCCAGCCCCTGGGCAGGTACCAAACCTTTTTGCTGCATCTTAGGAATAAATATGTGGTTAGAAAATAACCCGACTTCGTAATAACGGGCTGCCCAGTCGAACAGCTCGCGGCCCTGGCGAAGAATAGTGAGATTATTGAAGTAATACTTTTCCCAGTCGAAATTTGGCAGGTCGAAGGCTTTTTGAAGGGTTATATTTAGTTCGCTTAAGCTAATTTGACCTCTGTCGAGCCGGTCATTGTAGCGCCAGTAGTGAGTTTCTATTGTGTCGAGAGGTAGGGAGGCATCGCGGGCAATATCTACAAAGATTTTGTGTGTGAAGTTAGTCAGCACGCCGCTGATATCGAAATAAATGAAGCGGACTCCGGATTTGGAGACTTTTTTAGTATCGGCCCGGGCGCCAGAGCCTGCCAACTTCATATCTAATAGCTCTTCAATTGGCGCACCGGTAGCTTGGGCAATGGACGCCACTGTAAAAGCCGAGGGTGAGCGGATGGCACCTCGTTCGATTTTGGCGAGCGTAGAATAGGCTAGGCCGGTTTTTTGGCATAGTTCCTGCTGGGTCAGTCCGGCGCGTTTACGCGCCAATTGCAAGCGCTTACCAAGTTCTTTCTCGCCCACACTCATTAGCCTAATAATACTACAAGCTGGTGATTGGCCTTGTATCTATAGGTGTGGGTAAGTACTAGAAGGCCAGTCTTT
>CAYTYX010000055.1:0-1968 GCA_964442325.1 uncultured Candidatus Saccharibacteria bacterium | reverse complement strand
ATTGATAGTTAAACAAAAACGCGTCAATATACAGCCCGGTGCCGCCAACCAAAATCGGTAGCTTTCCACGGGACTGTATGTCACTGGCTTTGGCTTCAGCGTAGTGCTTAAACTGGAATGCGTTGAATCGCTGGCCCGGTTCTACTAAATCGATCCCCCAGTGTGGCACGACTGCTTGGTCGGCGACAGACGGTTTGGCCGTACCGATATCCATACCTTTATATACCGTACGAGAATCGGCGGCAATTATCTCACCGTTAAACTTTTTAGCAATTTTTAGAGCTAGGTCGGACTTGCCACTGGCAGTTGGGCCAACTATAGCAAGGAGCTTTGGCCTTCGGCCTCTGGGCGCCACAGCAACTCTCCAATTCTCACGTTGTAATCTTCGTCCACCAATACTCCTTCGGTCTCCAGGTCACGTTTGTGACCTGCCATACCGCCAGGGTAGCCACGGGCCAAGCCACCGTCTTTATTAACCACTCGCTGCCATGGTAGGTCTACCGGACCGCGGTGAGCGATTTGGCCGACTTCCCACGCCGCCCATGGCGCTCCAGCCAATGCCGCTAGCTGACCATAGGTCATAAGCCGACCTTTTGGAATCTGGGCCACAAAGGCAAATACTCTATTCTTAAACTCGTCGTCAACCCGCTTCATTGCCGGGATTTAGAGACTTGTGATAGTTTTTCAAGTAGCTCATCTACTGGTAAACCAGCTATTTCGGGCAGATCGCTGCGATTTCGTGGACCAAGCTGCCCTGATTCGACTTCTTTAGAGCCGATGACCACTGTATATGGGACTTTCATCGCTTCGGCGTCATGGATTTTCTTGCCAACTGACTCATTGCTATCATCTAGTGTCGCCCGTACGCCACAATCTTTAGCCATAGCTAGTATCTCGGCGGCAAGACTAACCACTTTCTCGCTATCATTCAAGGTGGCGATCCTTAACTGTTCTGGCGCTAACCAAACCGGCAAGTGGCCGTTGGTGTGCTCCAGATATACGCCCAGGAATCTCTCAACCGAGCCCAGTAGGGCTTTATGTATCATTACCACCGGCTTGGCACTACCGTCTTTATCGATGTAAGTCAGCCCAAATCGCTCCGGCATCACAAAGTCTAGTTGCTCGGTCGCACATTGGTGCTCTCTACCCAGCGAATCAGTTACCAATACGTCAATTTTTGGACCATAAAATGCGGCATCACCTTCTATGACCACATATTCCAGCTCTAGTTTCTTGGCGACATCTTCAATGATTTTTTGGGCCTTTTCCCAGTTGGCTGCGGCGCCCAGAAAACCTTTTGAGTCGTCGCGGAAAGATAAGCGAGTTTTAAACTTTAGGCCAAAAACGCTGTACATCTCTTTAATCATCTGCATAATCGAGGTGAACTCTTGCTCGATTTGCTCCAGCGAGCAAAAGATGTGAGCGTCGTCAATCGAGATTGCCCGTACCCTAGTAATGCCGTTGAGTTCACCTTTTTTCTCGTCGCGGTATTGGACGGTGTTTTCCATATAACGAACTGGTAATTCCCGGTAACTCCTGGGACGAGAGGCAAAAATTTCGATATGATGGGGGCAATTCATTGGTTTTAAGACCATTTTGTCCTTAGTTTCCTGGCTTTTGACCAAGAAGAGCTCGTCGCCAAACTTGTCCCAATGCCCAGATTTTTTGTAGAGGTCTTCTTTGGTTATATGGGGGATGGCAACTTTCTCAAAACCGTTTTTAAGCTGCAACTCCTGAGAGAAGTCAAATAACTGATCGCGTACAATCGTACCTCTTGGCGTAAATAAGGGCAGTCCCGCCCCGACCAACTCAGAAAACACAAACAGGTCTAACTCCTTACCTATTCGTCTGTGATCGGGTAACGCTACATCTTGCTTAGTCTGCTTATCACTCATTGTTGCCTACATCATAACACCGTTGATTACCCTTGATAAAACAAAATCGGCTTGAGAGCTCTCGCAAGTGCTT
>CAYTYX010000054.1:0-1972 GCA_964442325.1 uncultured Candidatus Saccharibacteria bacterium | reverse complement strand
CTTTGCTTAATGCCATAAGCTAAACCTTCCTTTTTAGTTACGTTATTTTTACTAGTTATAAATTGTCAAAGTCCGCCTGCTTAGCCATAAAAAAATCTTTGGCCGCTAAGACCAAAGACATCGATATAATTACTGATAAATTATCGGTAACCTCGGTAGCGAATTAATTCACCGTTTGGCGAAAGCTACTGTCTCTGGTGTTCAGCTATTAGATTAACATAAACCGTAGCGGCCGGCAATACTTAGCGTTTGCGGCGGCTTTGGCGTTTTTTAGCCGGTTTGACGCGATTTTTAGCTGGCAGATTGGTCCACGGCACTGTTTCGGTCAATACCTCCCATGTCAGGGGGTGGACTTCTTTGACTTTTTCTCGCATCATCTCGGCCAGATTAGAATAGCTCTCGCCGGCTTTGTGGTCCAAAACCATTTTCATATCCCGGGCATTGACGCTCAGCTGCCAACGTAGTTTGTGCCCGAGCAGCGTAGCGTATATGGTCAAATCGTCCCTACCGGCTTGCTGCAGTATGCTGAATAGTTTTAGGCTCTCATCGAAGCACTCCAGATATAAGTCGTCTACACCGGCATCCTCGATAGCCGATGGTACCTCATAGCCGTTGCGCGGCGAAGGCGTTTGTGCCTGCAGATTATTCGTGGCTACCTGAGCTGTTAGCTCCTGCATGATTATCTGGTCGGTGATTAGGTCAAACTTGTATTGAAGTTTTTCAAGCAATACCGCCGGGTCAACCGCGGCTTGTTTTAAGCTTTCATACTTCTGCTGGTAGGACCAATCCGAGACTTCGTTGGTAATTTCATCGAGTGATAAATTGCTGTAGGGATAGATCGTCTCGGCTAATACGTCAAATTCCTGCCTGGGTAGTGCCTCGATTAGATTGACGGCTTCAGCGTCAGCCGAGTTTAGCGATAATCGGCTGTCGGCTAATTTGGCAATTATACGGTTAAGTGGTTCGGGCGCGGATTCGGATTCCAGCGGGCCGCTAAAATCGTCGGGCCACTTCTGCCGGGCGGCCAAATATAGTTGTTTGGCGGCCCATTGCAACTCACCCGAATCATTGGCTAATAGTCCGCCGCAAACCCGTTTTACGGACCGAGCCGACAAGCTGGCATTAAAGCTGCATAAGGCTGACAGCGGTGTGGCCGGTAACAATAGTGAGCTGATGTTCGGCAAGTCTTGTTTGGCGGCGCTGCCGCTGACCAGATGACGTTCGTAGTACGTCTCTAGCTTGCGGCGCATCTGTCGATGTAGATCAGCTATCCGTCCGATAGCCGATTTATAACTCTCGCTCAACTCCTTAGGAAGTTTTTGAGGCGTATAAAATTCGTAGTTACTGTCTGACCAGATATTAAAACCGGCCGGCTCGACCGAGCGGAGTTGTTTCTCTACCTGAAGCTTTAGCAGCAGGCTGGCGTTTTTGAATTCCTGAGTTAGTTTTTCGGAATCAAAAACCGGTGCTGAGTTTGGCTTTGGCTGGGCCACTTGGCCGCCCAGAGTCACCACGGCGCTGTGGCCGGCGTTGGGCTTATCGGCCGGCAGCAGCGGCTTAATCCTATCCCATATCAGGTTACTGATTTGCGGCACACTCAGCAGTTGTCCGTCTTTAGTGCATTCTATAGCCTGGAAGTCTTTCGGGAATAGCTGGCAAAGTAAATCGTATGTAGCTACAGCTTTTTTAAGGTGGTTAATGTCGGCTTCGTGTTCATCATGGCTGCTGCTGGTGTATTGGCGGGCAGCGCGGTCACTCATCAGTTTATAAGAGGTTTTGGCAGGCACCCTCAAGAATAGATTGATGTCCGGCCGAGGGATGTCCAGCAGCTGGAACTCCAGGTTATCTTCCCAGACAAAAAAGCCGCGCTGTTCCACCGGATCGGTGAATTTTGAACCCTGATGGGCCATGTTGGACCCCACGTAGCGGTCGCACAGCACTATCCGGCCGGCATCCAGCTCGCGGCGGATTT
>CAYTYX010000053.1:0-1985 GCA_964442325.1 uncultured Candidatus Saccharibacteria bacterium | reverse complement strand
AATTTGTGAAGGATCTGGATATTTAATATGCCTGAATCACAAACGCCCGAACCGGAACAGAAGCTGCCCGAACAGGCCGAATTAATTAAGACAGCAACTGTTTCTCACTCGCGCGAGTTGCAGCTGCGTACTGTGGAGGACGTTATGGAGGATAACTACCTCCGTTATTCGATGAGCGTGATTGTCGCCCGGGCACTGCCGGATGTACGGGATGGTCTGAAGCCGGTGCACCGAAGAATTCTTTATAATATGAACGAATCAGGTCTGCGCTCAACGGCACGACATCGTAAAAGTGCCAACGTTGTTGGTGAAGTGATGGGTCGATACCACCCGCACGGCGACGCAGCGATTTATGATTCGATGGTCCGCATGGCCCAGCCATGGGCAATGCGCTACACGCTAGTTGACGGGCAGGGCAACTTTGGCTCGATGGACGGCGATCCGCCGGCCGCTATGCGTTATACCGAAGCCAGGATGGCCCGAGTAGCCGAAGAGCTACTCAATGACATAGACAAAGAAACCGTCACTTTTATCGACACCTATGACGGCGAGCGCAAAGAGCCATCGGTCCTACCAGCCAAGCTGCCCAACTTGCTTCTAAATGGTCAAATGGGCATTGCCGTCGGTATGGCCACCAACATACCGCCCCATAACGTCTCAGAAATCATTGACGCAACGGTTTTGCTCATAGATAAGCCCGATGCCCAACTTGAAGAATTAATGGAGCATGTCAAGGGTCCCGATTTCCCAACTGGCGGAGTCGTTTATGGCCGGGAATCTATCCGGGCGGCCTTTGCCACCGGTCGCGGTGGCGTGGTAGTTCGGGGTGTGGCCGATGTCGAGGAGTCATCCAAAGGCCGGCGCAAGATAGTTATCACTGAAATTCCCTATGCTCTTAATAAAGCGCTACTGGTAGAGAAGATAGCGGACTTAGTCAAAGATAAAAAAATTATCGGTATTGCCGACATTCGCGATGAGAGTGCCCGTGGGTCGGTACGTATTGTTATAGTCCTAAAAAAGGATGCCTACCCCAAAAAGCTACTCAACCAACTTTACAAGCTAACACCACTTCAGACTAGCTTCCACTACAATATGCTGGCTCTGGTAGATGGTATTCAACCACGCATCCTTGGGCTGTCCGACATCTTGAATGAATACATTAAGCACCGCCAGATAGTGGTCCGCCGACGCACTGAATTCGAGCTCCGCAAAGCCCAAGAGCGAGCCCATATCCTAGAAGGCTACAAGATTGCCCTCGACCACATCGAAGAAGTTATTAAGACAATTCGAGCCAGTCGTACTGCTGAAGATGCCCAAGCCAACTTAATAAAACAATTTAAGCTTTCGGTTATTCAGGCCCAGGCAATCCTTAGTATGCAGCTGCGGCGCCTGACGGGCCTGGAACGGCAAGAGATTGAAGATGAATTAGCCGGCTTAATAAAGCTAATGGCTGAGTTAAAATCAATCCTGGCCGATGAAAAGAAAATCTTAAAAGTGATCAAAGATGAACTGCTGGCTTTAAAGAAACAATTTGGTGATGAGCGCCGAACAAAAATAATATCCCAGGAACTAGGCAAGCTGACTGACGAGGATTTAGTCCCAGAAGAGCAAGTTGTAGTAACTCTAACATCAGCTAACTACATTAAGCGGACTTCAATTGGCGACTACAAACGTCAAGGTCGTGGTGGTAAAGGCCGTCGCGGTATGGCTACCAGAGAAGAAGACGTTATTGAACATGTTGTAAACGCCTCTACTCACGACTTCCTGCTGTTCTTTACGAATAAGGGTCGGGTATTCCGGATTAAAACCTACGAAGTACCGGCTGTTGGTCTCAACGCAAAAGGTGTTGCGCTGGTAAACCTGCTTCAGCTGCAGCCCGATCAGGAATATGTTACGTCCGTTATTAACATAAGCAAGGGTGGCCACAACGGCGGCCATTTGCTGATGTGTACCATTCGCGGAGTGGTCAAGAAAACGCCGTTCGA
>CAYTYX010000052.1:0-1986 GCA_964442325.1 uncultured Candidatus Saccharibacteria bacterium | reverse complement strand
CTGTAACCACTAACTCGCAGCTTCGTATCAAACGTGTGCCAATTTACTGGATAGGATTGGAGCTACTGAAGCTTGAGAAGATGGGCCTTAGAATAGATATTGGGCCAACTTATAAAGCAGCCAACGGGGTTATCGATTTAGCGGATATTACAGTTCACAAGCACAATGGTAAACTCGTAGCTCTGGAGGAAAAGCTTCACCCTAATCTTTGGCCTGGTATTAACCCGGATAATATTCCGTATTTTGTACCAATAGCTGCCTGCTGCAAAGGCCGCACGTTAATACACGACTGGATGTACGAAAACCGAGCAATTTACTTTACAGAGATGACCAAGATTGGAATGAATATTGAATTAGCTGACCCGCATCGGGTCTACATTCAAGGGCCCACAGATTTCAGCGCCGCTGATGTGGTGGCTCCTCCTGCTCTACGCCCAGCCAGTCTGCTACTAATTGGTATGTTAGCCGCCCCGGGTGTTTCAATGTTGCGCAACGTTTACACCATCAACAGAGGCTATGAAGACATCGCCGAGCGCCTAAATAGCTTGGGCGCCCAAATTACTGTCATCCACGAAGCTTAGCTACATACGCGTATTGCCTTTTTAGCTAAACTAGGGTATAGTAGTTTTGATTCTAGACTTTTGATATGGCAAAAAATTCTAAACCCGCACATAAGCGCCGCGTCTATAGGCGAAAAATGGCTCTGTTGCTGCCCGGACACAACGAAGAGCTGATTATTCAAGATACCATTAGATCGGCTATCGCTGCCGGCCAGCGCCAATCCGATATTTTCGTCGTAGATGACTGCTCCTCGGATAGAACCCGGCGCAAAGCTATAGCCATGCTGGGCCGCAAACACGTGCTGACTGTGGAGCGCAGCGGCAAAGCCTTGGCCGTTCACCAGGCCATCAAACACTTTAAAATTGTAGAACACTACCAATGGGTGCACGTGGCGGATTCTGACAGTGTTTTCGGAAAAGATTATTTTAGAATCTATCGCCGCAATCTTAAGGGAAAAAAGTATGCCTCCGCTGTCGGTTTCGTCCAGAGTCTAAGGGGAAACTGGATCAGCAAGTACCGGGCTTTCAGTTATACCTATGGCCAGCATCTAATCCGGCGCACACAGTCATGGCTGGGGATGATTTCGGTGATGCCGGGTCCTATCACAGCTTTTCGCACGGATATATTAAGCCAGCTCGATTTCATGGCTGATAGTTTAACCGAAGACTTTGATATAACTCTGCAAATCCATAGGAAAAAACTGGGGCGAATTAAATTTATTCCCGGAGCAGTCAATTTTACACAGGATCCCCAAACCCTAAGCGATTTTTGCAAGCAGACAGCCCGTTGGCAAAGAGGCTTTTTCCAAGGTGTGACTAAATACCGGATAGGTATGAAGCGCCAAATTATCGACGCCAGTATTTCCTATCAATTACTGCAGTTGGTTTTTTACCTTGTCGAGCTAGGGGTGGTCGTTCCATATATAATCATTACCACCGGCCGCTGGATAATCATACCGTTTATCATGCTGGGCGATTTTATTGTTCTGTGCTGGCTTGCGCTTTTTTCGGCGGCCGCGGCCAAACGGGTGTCAATTCTCTCGGCCTTGCCATATTTCTATTTTCTGAGGTGGTTGGAGTTGGGAATATTTTTGAAAGCCTTTGTAGAGGTTGTAGTCCTAAAACGGTTTAAGGTCGAAGTTAAGGGCTGGCAGACCGAAGGCCGGCGTTATGCGCTGGATGCCGCGGCCTTAAAGGATACAGCAAGATGAAAGCTAGGAGTTTAAACAACACACGTTCACGCCGCGGCAAGAAAAAGCAAAAAGATCTAAGCGCCGTACTTATAAAGATACTGGTAGCGTCGGTAATAGTGATATATTTGGCTTATACCGCCGTGCAGTTGCTGATATTCTCTAAAAAACTGTTTTAAGTTTTATATTTTTTGATATTTCTCATAGCTGAACAGGTACATCTGCCGGTTCTGGTA
>CAYTYX010000051.1:0-2004 GCA_964442325.1 uncultured Candidatus Saccharibacteria bacterium | reverse complement strand
CAACTGGAAACACTCATACATGAGATTGAAAAATCTATTAGGTATCATAGCGAGCGAACCGCCAAGTCCGGCCGGAAAATATCGCAAATAATTACGGTTGGCGGCGGGGCGGTTATGCCTGGGCTCAATCAATACCTATCAAGGGAGCTGCGGCTACCAACCGAAAGTTTGAACCCTTGGCAGACGATCAGTTTCGGCAACTTGCAGCCGCCGGCCGAATCAGACTACTCAATGTATATTACCGCCGCCGGCGAAGCCATGCTTGACCCTTCGGAGGTAGCCGCATGATTAATCTGCTTCCACCGCAGCGCGCGACGGCAATCCGCTATGGCCGCCAAAACAGTACTTTACGCCTATGGCTAGTGGGCGCGGCCGTCTCAATCGCCGGGCTTCTCATTATTCTTGGCAGCGGCTGGGTCTATTTGGACCATCAGTCCCGTAGTCTTCAGAAAAACATTGATGAGACCAATCACCAACTGCAAGCCCAAAATATAGATAGGGTAAAGGCTGACGCTAAAGAAATAACCGGCGATATTAACGTTATAGACAAAGTCCTTAGCCAGGAAATCCATTTTTCGGATCTTATTCAGGCCATCGGCAGTTATATGCCGCCAGGCACGGTTCTAGGCTCCTTAAGTTTGAGTGACAAGGTCAGCGGTACTCTGGATTTGAGCGCCAATTCCACGGACTACTCCAGTGCCGCCCAGATTGCTGTAAATTTGAGTGACCAAAAAGACAACCTTTTCTCCAAGGTCGATATTGTTAACATCAGTTGCGGCTCCGACCCGCAAAAAACCTACAAGTGCAGCGCCACCTTCCGGGCCCTATTCTCTAAATCCGCTCAAACCCGATTTACGGGGCTGGCCACAGGAGATCAGCCATGAAGCTGGATAGCAAGCAGGCCCGGTTAATCCTAATTGGCGGTTTGGGATTTTCGGCGGTGGTTTTCTTTGCCATCACGTTTCTTGGTCTGTCGGTCTTAAGCAGCAAGAGCCGCAGCTTGGTTGATCTAAAGGCCCAAAGCCAGACGGCCTCTGACCAGCTCGTCAATTTGGTTCAGTCCAAAAAGGACGTCGAGAAATATTCATACTTTAAAACCATCGCTAAAACCGTGATACCAAACGATAAAAACCAGGCGGCGGCAGTCGTAGAAATTAATCAAATGGCCAATGCTTCCGGCATTTCAATCCAGAGTATTACTTTTCCGGCCAGTACATTGGGGCCCGGGCTTAGTACGAGTACCACCGGACCCAGCGCCGCCGCCAGCAGCACTCCAAGCGTGCTAACACAGGCCAAACCGGTGGCCGGGATACCGGGTCTTTACAGCTTGGAGCTGACCATCACCCCGGATTCCGGCAAGGATGTCGCTTCCTCCCAGCAAGTGACTTATCCCAAGATGTTGGATTTTTTGAAGCGTATCGAGAGCAACCGCCATACCGCCCAAATTTCCCAAGTCAGTATCCAACCGGCCGGCGATGGCCAGTCTTTGTCGTTCACATTAGTAATTAATATATTTATAAAACCATGAATAAAGGCATTGATTTAAAATCGCTTAATATCCAAGCTCGCTTATCAAAGTTTGCGAAGACCTATTCCAAGCACGCCGTCTTTGCGGCCATATTACTGGTATTGTTGGTGTACATATTTGTTGTATTCAAAATTAATGGCCTGTCTAAGGCCGAACCCAATGCCAGCCAGACCAGCAATGCGGCTAACTTGATTCCAAAAGTAGACCAAAAAGCCATCAGCCAGATCCAATCCCTAGAACAGAGTAATACCCAGGTTCATAGCTTGTTTGAGCAAGCTCGCAACAACCCCTTCCAGGAGTAAATACTTAACTTGTTAAGTATTTAGTGAGGCTGGTCTTCTTCTTGTAGTTTCTCAGCGTAAGCTTGCCTGGCCTCAATAATCCTATCCGCTAAGGCAGTCGGGTTCGGGCAAAGCGTAAACACAAAATTATCCTCGGTGCCGGCGGTTTGAACAGTCAGTTTCCCGTAATTAAAG
>CAYTYX010000050.1:543-2095 GCA_964442325.1 uncultured Candidatus Saccharibacteria bacterium | reverse complement strand
TAATCTAAAGGGGATAATCATAAAGGGCACCATGAAAACTAAATTCTCAAACCTCAAAAGCCAAAAAGGCTTTACCATCATAGAAATAATGATAGTGCTGGCCATCGCAGCACTGATTATGTTGGTCGTCTTCCTAGCCGTACCAGCCTTGCAACGCAGCTCTCATAACACTCAGCGCAAAAGTGATGTCTCACACATGGCCGGCCTCATTAACGAGTTCGAAAGTAACAATCAAGTCAATGCGCCGACGACGATTTTTATCAGCGCCGGCACGAGCACTACATCCGCGTTGTATACCGGTAGCGATGCATTCGCATTGATCAAGACCTATGGTGTTCCCGCAAACGCGGTTGGCACTTACGCCTCGGCGCCTACAATGTCGCTTAACAATTTCTATATATACACCGGTGCTATCTGCAACGGGAATGCCGCCACAACCAGTGGTGCCAATAGTAGCAGTGTTGTCATACTTTACCAGACAGAGTCGTCTGGTGGTAACCAGGCCCAGTGTACCCAAATCTAAGATAATCTTAACTATCAAATATGCGATAATAGGCTGATGCTTATTATCGCTATTTGCTTGGCGGCTCTGGGGGCGTGTGTTGGCAGTTTCATCAGCGCGCTAACTTGGCGGCTAAAATTTCATAAAGATTGGGTGAGGGGGCGCAGCCAATGCCCGCAGTGTGGCCATCGGTTGCAGGCTAGCGAATTAGTACCCGTTCTAAGTTGGTTATGGTTACACGGTCGTTGCCGGCACTGCCGCAGGCCAATCTCTAAGTTATATCTGGGTATGGAACTGGCCTCTATAGCGGTCTTTACCGGTTCTTATTACTGGTGGCCGGGTGGCTTGCATTCAAGCGGAGATAGATTTCTGCTAGTGGGGTGGTTGGCTGTGGCAGTCGGTTTGCTGGCGCTAGCAGTTTACGATTTGCGCTGGCGGCTTTTGCCCAACAAACTGCTTTATCCAACGGCCGTTTTGGCAATAGCTGTTCGCCTAATCTACGTTTTATGGTTTACAACCGCCCCAGCGCACGCCTTTGGCGCTTGGGCGTTGTCGGTGCTGGTTGCCAGCGGTATATTCTGGGTCATTTACCATCTGTCGGGCGGTAGATTGATTGGCTACGGCGATGTCCGCCTGGGCATCATTACCGGCACGGTCTTGGCTACGCCGGCACTTAGTTTGTTTATGATTTTTAGCGCTTCGGTGCTAGGTACTTTAGCAGCCTTGCCGCAGTTAGTTACTGGTAGACAAAGCTTGAGGTCTAAGATTGCCTATGGGCCTTTCCTAATTGTCGCCACGGCTTTGAGCCTACTGTTTGGCAACTCGCTTATCCATTGGTACCGGCACTTCTTAAACTAACCGTAACCATAAGTTTTTTGGGTTATAATTAGCCATATGAAGTTAGCGCG
This sequence comes from uncultured Candidatus Saccharibacteria bacterium, assembly GCA_964442325.1. Lineage (GTDB taxonomy): Bacteria > Patescibacteriota > Saccharimonadia > Saccharimonadales > UBA10212 > CAYTYX01. The sequence goes on along the minus strand of CAYTYX010000050.1, from coordinate 685 downwards.
TGGGACCGGGGGCTATACCATAGTAGAGGTAATGATATTTTTGAGCATCAGCGCTGTCTTATTTGGTGCGGCCCAGCTGACTTTCCACGGCCAGCAGGGCAGAACCCAGTTCGAGCAGGGTATGCACGACCTAGATTCTAAG
>CAYTYX010000050.1:0-533 GCA_964442325.1 uncultured Candidatus Saccharibacteria bacterium | reverse complement strand
TAAGCTCCAGCAATACGTAAACGAAGTCGGCACTGGTATTTTCCCCGGCAGCGATCGTTACAGTTGTACCGGCGCGCCCACTACCAGCCGACCCACCCTAGCCGCGGCCAGTGGCTCACAAGGCACTAATCAGGGCTGTGTATTTTTGGGCACTGCCATTCGCGTAATACCGGGCGTAAATGAACTGTTTGCTTATGTAGTGCTAGGAAATCAGTATGATGCCAGTGGCACACCAGTAACCTCGTTTGCTAACAGTGTGCCGACACCCGTTTTTGGCAACTCAGACGATTTAGTCACCCAATTTACGACGCCTTGGGCCAAACTTTCGGCTTCCACAATGACCACAACAACCGGTACAAGTTCTGCTGGCGATATGGCCGGCTTCTACAATAGCTTACAAGACGGTTATAGTGGTACTACCACTGGCGGTCAATCCGTCGAAACCTGGGGTTATACTACCTACACCAATTCCCAGCTGGCCGACCCGGACAGCCGTATTCAATGCTTCATAGAGAGCGATGTTGGCTGCAGCA
>CAYTYX010000049.1:0-2297 GCA_964442325.1 uncultured Candidatus Saccharibacteria bacterium | reverse complement strand
TCCTATTACAGCCGCTGGCAAAGCCCATTCCCGTCGAACCGGACTGGAGCTAAAAAAGCGTTTTGGTAGCTTTGACTATGTCTATCACTCTGGCTATACCCGAACAATTCAAACCGCCGAAGAAATACTAAAGGCTTACTCGCCAGAAGAACAAGCAAAGATGCGAATTAGACACAACGCGTTTATCCGCGAACGGGATCCTGGCTACACCTATGATATGACTGAAGCCGAAGCCGAAGCAGCTTTTCCGTGGCTCGCCGAGTCTTGGCAGACTTTTGGTGGCTTTTTCTCGGCTCCGCCCGGCGGCGAAAGTCTTGCAAAGGTTTGTGAGCGTGTCTATCTATTTTTGAATATGCTTTTTCGAGATCGCGGTGGCCAAAAAGTCTTGATAGTAACTCACGGGGGCACTTTGCGCTGTTTCCGCTATTTGCTCGAACATTGGGACTATAAACAAGCACTCGGCTGGCCTCCCGGGCAGAGTCCCAAAAATTGCGGAGTTACCGTTTATGAGTACCATCCTACTGACAAGCGTCTAAATTTAGTCGAGTACAACACGGTCTACTAACTTCTTTCTACGGTGATTGTTAGTTTACCGGTTTCAGGGTCTTCAAATACTTCGACACGTGGCTTACCAGGCTCGTTTAAGGATATAACTTGATAGTTGAGTACGTCGCTGATTCTCTGCAGGGTTTTTAGGCTCAGATTTTGTTTGCCGTGCTCAATGCGGTTAACAGCCGACTGGCTGGTGCCCAGGCGCTTAGCAAAATCGGCCTGCGTAAGGCCTCGCATTTGCCTAACTTTATAAATTAGTGCGCCGATTTTCTGATTTGGGTCGTCCATTACATTTAAAATATATCATAAGCGGTATAAAAATCGGGGACTAAACTACAACTACTATCTGTGGGTAAGTCACTTGCGCGCCAACAGTTTGCCCGGTTAAAATAAAAGTACATGAGGGATAAGCAAACGGCCGAGCCATACCAACTTCTAGGGCAGGAGTTGCGGGCCTTACGAACCAAAGCCAAGGAGAGCTTATCCGAGACCTCCGGCGCAGTCGAAATCGAAATCAAACAACTGCTGGAGTTCGAGACCGGCAAAGCCCGCCCCAACGAAGAAGTCCTTTTGCTACTAATCAGCCACTTTAACCCGCAGGACAACCAGGCGCTGCACATCTGGAAGCTAGCCGGCTATACCGAAAAAGGTGCCGCTGCAGTTGAGGTTGAATCATCAGAAGCGCCAGTTTTATTTACCGACTTAGTCGAGATAATGGCCAACCAGTACGGCCTGACTATAGAGTTTAAGCAAACGGCCGGCCCAGACCAGCCCGCTAGGAGTGCGGCCAAGCTCGGTATGAGCCGCGAGCATGCCGAAAGTGTTATCCGTAGTCTAGCCATCGCGCTGGCCAAAACTTCTACTCCCGAAAGCTCAAAACTACTATCGCCCGGTGCAGACGCTGACTGATTATCTAGATAGCTGTTATAATCACCTCTGTTAGTTCAAGCGCCCGTAGCTCAGCTGGATAGAGCGTTGGTTTCCGGTACCAAAGGCCGTAGGTTCGAATCCTATCGGGCGTACCACTGTTTTTAGGTTGCTTTTAGGGGCAAACAGAGGTACATTTTAGATATGAGTAATTTTGCAATGCTCGGATATCATAACTACTTTCAGGACCATGGCTGGACTGGCGTAATCATTCTATTGACGATTCTGCTGCTGGTGTTCGAAATCTGGATGATAGTAGACGTCTTTAATAACCGCAATGTCACCAAAAGCCACAAAATCTGGTGGATAGTCGGGATGTTTATTTTGCATCCGTTTGTCGCAATCATCTACTTTTTGATGACGCGCCTGGGCGACGGCAAAGCCTAAAGCGCCCCGTCGCTGATACAATACTAATTATGCCCGCGTAGCTCAGCGGATTAGAGCGCCTGGCTTCGGACCAGGAGGTCGGGGGTTCGAATCCCTCCGCGGGTACCAGGGCCTGTAGCTCAGTTGGTTAGAGCAGGAGACTCTTAATCTCCGTGTCGAGGGTTCGAGTCCCTCCAGGCCCTCCAAGCAAAGAGTCGACCCTTGTGGTCGGCTTTTTGCTTGGTTGTCTTAGGGCTAGAACCCATGCTGCGTAGCAGAGGGTTCGTCGGAGTGAAGCCACGCGCAAAAGCTTGCTTTGAGCATGGCTGAGCGGAGAAGTGCCCGCCGCAGGCGGGTGTGCGCTGTCCCTCCAGGCCCTCCAATAACCCTACGTATTTTTTGTAATAAATCTTGCAATGTTGTCTGGTATAGGGTACAATTTATAACTAGCA
>CAYTYX010000048.1:0-2715 GCA_964442325.1 uncultured Candidatus Saccharibacteria bacterium | reverse complement strand
TTCCATAGTTAGGCTTAGTTTAACAGATGTAAATCTAAATACCAAATGAGTAATAAATTTATACAACCCTAACTCCATCGCACCGCTGGTGTAGAATGAGAATGTGGATTACGAAACCGCTGTGGCCCAATTTTTAGAGTATTTGGAAATCGAGCAGAACCGCTCGATGCGCACAATTAATAATTACAGTCATTACCTGACTCGCTTGAGTGACCTTGCCGGCAACATCAAGGTAGCCGATATCGATGGTGAGCTAATCAGTAAGTGGCGCTTGTGGCTCAACCGACTTGGTACGGCTACCAGTGACGAGTTATCTAAAACTACCCAGAATTATCACTTGATTGCCCTGCGCTCCTTCTTAAAATTCTGCTCTAAGCGCAACATTGCCGCTGTAGCCGCCGATAAAATTGAATTGGCTCGCACTCGCCGGCCTCAGGTAACATTTTTGGCCAGCGAAGAACTGGAATCTCTAGCCAAACAACCCAATATCAACAAACCAGCCGGTCTGCGTGACCGTGCCATTATAGAACTGCTATTTAGTAGCGGCTTGCGGGTGTCGGAATTAGTTAATCTAAACAAGGGTGACATCAACTTAAAGCGCGGCGAATTTGTAGTCCGCGGCAAAGGCGGCAAAGACCGGCCGGTGTTTGTCAGCCCCGACGCGGCTGATTGGGTAGAAAAATACCTGCAAGAGCGCCAAGACAACTTGCCGGCACTGTTTGTCAGCTATAGCGGCAGTAAAAAACCTAGTAACAGCGGTAATTTTAGACGTTTGAATGCCCGAAGTATACAGCGGCTAATCGCCCGCTACGCAAAATTGGCCGGAATCACTAAACACGTCAGCCCACATACCCTGCGCCATAGTTTTGCTACTAATTTACTCACTAACGGGGCTGATTTACGCAGTGTCCAGGCAATGCTGGGCCATAGCAACGTTTCAACCACCCAAATTTATACCCACGTGACCGACCCTCACCTCAAAAAAGTGCACGAGAAATTCCACCGACGTTAAATAGCTTGAAGTTCAGCAAAAAAACTGTAAGATTTAGCTAACGATCTTCTTCTTTGAGAATCGAGTAGTCGAGGCAAGAGTCTCGGCCTTAAAAATCCGTCCCTGTAACTTCTAGCTGAAGGTGGTGATGAAGCGTGTTTGGCAGGCAAATACTGTTGGTTCTAGCGCTGATTGGCCTGGTGCTGGCGCTGCCCAGCGCAGCCTGGGCCGATGGCGGCAGTTCTATCGCCACTGCACCGCAACTTCCGCTTTACGCCGATATACAAGGTGGCACGGGCGTATTGACACCGCAGTTCGACGGCCGCCCGGCCGACGAGTTCTGGAAGATCAACCTGAACGAAGGCGACCAACTGACCATCGACTGGAGTGACCCCAAGCCGAATGGCGGTGCGGTACAACTCCAGCTGTTCGACCCGGGTGTCACCGACTACACGCTAAGCAACACAAACCCGGTGAAAGAGGGGTTCCTGGGCAGCAATGGCAAGGGTGAAATGACATTCACCGCCACTGCCTCGGGCAACTGGACGCTAGAGGTGTCTCCGTGGTGGTGCTGTGGTGATCCCTGGGCATATGAGCTGACCGCCGTCATCAAGTCGGCCTCGACTCCGGCGCCGCCGGTAGCCCCAAAGCCGGCGCCAGCTCCTACCTCTGATCTGGTAGTCGTCGGCGGCGATTCGTTCGCCAGCGGCGACGGTACGCAGACTTTCCCGGCCATTTTTGGCGGATGCCAGCGGACCGATCAGGCGTGGCCGAATCTGCTGCCCTACCCGGTAAAGAACGTGGCGTGTTCGGGAGCACACATCAGCGCCATGTTCGCGTCGTTCAAGGGTCAACCGCCACAGATCAATCAGATGAAAGGGCTCAACCCGCGCGCCGTCGTGTTGATGGTGGGCGGCAACGACGCCCTCTATTCGACGGCTCTGCGCAACTGCTTCCACTACAACTGCGCGGCCGGCAAGCTGAATCAGAACTTCGCCGCCGTGCGCGCCCTGCGCGGCCAGCTCGCCAGTGCGTACATAGCAATCGTGGAAGCGATGCCGAACACCAGGCTGTTGGTAGCGGATTACCCCCCGGTATTCCCCGCCTACCCCGCGCCAATCGTCAACTGCGGCTGGCTGGATAACTCCGAACGGTTGATGCTCAACCGGTTGGGCGACTTGGTGCAACAGGCAGAGGTAGGCGCCGTGAACGACGCCAATGCCATGCTGGGCCTACACGGCAAAAAGCGCATCCAGTTCATCTCTACAAATGGTGCGCTGGCCGGCCACGAGCTGTGCAGCAACAACTCGTGGATGTTCAAGATCAACTTCCCGGCGTGCCTAGCGGACGCCCGATGTGGACACCCGACGAAACTCGGCCAGGAAGCAATCGCCGAAGTGGTCGGCAGAGCCCTCAAGAAGTATCTGGGCTAGGACCTCCGAGACCAAAGAGGTAGCCAGCGGGCGGTTAGATAACGCCCGCTGGCCGCAGGGGATGAGAAGAAGAATCGAGGCTCCGCCATCCGCGGAGCCGTTTTATTTTTATCGCACTAACAGAAGTAAACGTTATTGGTCGATTTTTATACTATCCAGCACACTCTGCCAAACGCTATGATTTGACTGCCAATTATTGCTAACCACATTCAAAACCAGGTAGTAGACAGTGGTTTTACCTATTACATAAATCAGTGTGCCTTGCTGAGCCGGCAAAACTGATGAAGCGGC
>CAYTYX010000047.1:0-2717 GCA_964442325.1 uncultured Candidatus Saccharibacteria bacterium | reverse complement strand
CTTGCCAAAACTCAAAGGTGTTTTTAGATTTAGGGTACGCAGGAGATTCTCAAAAGTCAGCTGGCCAAAGGCGATGATTCCTCTCGGCTGTAAAGTAGCAAGCTCTTTAATCAAAGATGGTGCGAACAAATCAACCTTCTGTCGTTCTGGTAGCTTGGCATTCAGGCCGGCCCATTTCACGGTATTAGTTATGTAGATACCCTGGGTAACAACATGCTTATAGACTTGTTCGGCAAAGTCCTCTGACCAGTCCAAGCTGCTTCTCTGGATTTTAGTATTGAGGCTTTTGCTAAAAACACCCGCGTCAGTTAAAAATTTCCATAAATCTTTGCAGCCGATCCATGGTGCTCTTAGGCCACCCCAATCTATACTAGTAGAAATATTGCGATAAGTCGGGTTGATAAAGACTAGGGCGAGTTTCGGTTTCTCAGTCTGGCCTGCCCCGTAGATTTGATGCAAGCTATGATTACCATAATTAGCGTGGCTGACTTCATCAACCATTTCTACGATTTTCTGTATGACTAGGCCTGAGGCCATACCCTAGGCCTCTTTAAAGCCGCGACGCAGATTTTTCTGATAGAGAATATAGCCCGGCAGTAGCTGAGTAAACATACTAATTACGCGGTACATAATAGTAACGGCAATGCTTAAATCGGCCGGGATACCGGTAGCCACTAATGTAGCCGTCATTAGGCCCTCAAATACACCGATACCGGCTGGCAAAATTGATATCAGTCCGGCAAAGTTGGCCACCGCGTAGGCCAGAATAACCGCGCCAACATTTACTAACCGGCCAAACGCTATATAGACCACATATAGCGTGGTTAGCTCGACTATATTGTCTAAGAGCGAGTAGATAAAAGGCATTTTGAGCTGTCGCCAGCGGTCTTTTAGTAAAACGTAGGCATCGTGCATTTCGCTAAAGGCTTGCTCGGCGCGGGCCATATTGATGGCCGCCGGGCGACCGCGGCGCACTAGGCCGATTATCCTATTGAGTAAATTGGTAACGAAGCCTAAGAAGGCCTGGACCCGCGCCCGACTTTCGGCAATATATAGCACGACAATAGTGCCAATAATAAGAAGCGTCACAATACTGGTGGCGGTAGTTAATACCAACTCATTAACATGGCCGCGCATCGCCAATAAAAATACACCCAGTACTAAAAGCGGTTGAAAACTGACATAAAGAAGAAATAGTTTTACCAGCTGGACCATAGTTGATTTGGCCGGGCTGACACCAAATTTGCGCATCCGCATAGTGAAGTAAGAAATTCCACTCACACCGCCGCTGGGCAAAATATGGTTAACAAAGTTTAGCTCCAGGCTCAAACGATACATTGCTTTGTAGCCAACCTTCTCGCCAAGGGTTGCTAGTACACTAGTACAAAACCGGGCGTTTAAATCATAGCCAAAAATCTGCAGCGGAATTATGAGTAGCAGCACCCAAGCGTTGACCTTGCCAAGATTGCTAATGGTATCGCCAATTTGTTTGCGCAGAACATAAATTAAAATTGCCAAGGCAACAAATGTGCCAAGGGTCAGCACAAATCTAAACCAAGAACTTTTAGACTGCGGTCGTTTGATGGGCGCCATAACTTGCCCTTATTATATCCGAAAACTCCTGAGCAGCGGCTATAATAAGATTATGGAGACTAGTAAAGGTAAGACAATTTGCATCTTGGGCCGTCAGCCAGCGCTGGGTTTGGCGGAGCTAGAGAGTTTATACGGCGCCGGTAACGTGCGGCCGGTGGGCGGTGTGGCAGCCCAACTTACGATAGAGCCCACTGACATAGATTTTGAACGTCTGGGTGGCAGCGTTAAGCTGGCCCGGGTTCTGGCTCGCCTGCCACACGATTGGCCACACCTAGAAAAACACCTCTTAGAGCAAATCCCCCGCCAGCTAAAGCATGCCCCGAGCGGCAAGTTCACACTTGGGCTAAGTGTTTACGGGATGGATATATCGACTCAGACTATCCAACGCAGCCTACTCAAAATTAAAAAAGAGCTGCGCGAGACAGGCCGGCCGGTGCGCATTGTTCCCAATCCGGCGGCGGCCCTCAGCTCGGCCCAGGTGCTGCACAACAAACTAACCGGCCCCAGTGGCTGGGAACTGCTACTGGTACGTGACGGCGAGGAAACGATTTTAGCCCAGACGCTATTTATTCAAGATATCGAAGGCTACGGTCGCCGAGACCAAGCTCGCCCCAAACGCGACGCTACGGTTGGGATGTTGCCACCCAAACTCGCCCAGATTATCATCAACCTAATCAACCCGGCCGCCGGGGCCACGATTTTAGACCCCTTTTGCGGCACTGGAGTTATTTTACAAGAAGCCTTGCTGATGGAATTTAATGTTGTTGGCACTGACCTAGAACCCCGAATGGTCGATTACGCTACCGAAAATATAGACTGGCTTCGGGCCCTGCGCTCGCCGCTGCCGGCTGCGTCGCAAATCGAGCTGGGTGATGCAACTAGCTTCACCTGGCCAAGCGGAATCCGCTATGTGGCAAGCGAGACATATCTAGGCCGGCCGCTCACCCGCCTGCCCGAGCGCAGCAAACTAGAAGCAATCATAAGTGATGTAAACCTAATCCTGACTAAATCGCTCAAAAACCTGAGCGCTCAGCTGCCTAGCGGTTCAAAATTGTGTCTGGCGCTGCCGGCCTGGCGCAGCGGCCAAAGCTTCATTGATTTGTCGCTACTTGCCAAAATAACAG
>CAYTYX010000046.1:0-2930 GCA_964442325.1 uncultured Candidatus Saccharibacteria bacterium | reverse complement strand
GGCGGCCACTACCGCCAAGCACGCGGATACAAAGCAGTTGGCGGGCGCCACTGTTATCACAAACTCCTAGTACTGATTCCTGTTGTATCATTAGGCTTTTTCCTTCTTGGCTTTGACTTCTTTTTTGGGCTCTGGTTTAGCTTCGGGCTTTTGTTCTACGACTTCCGGAGCTTGTTCTACCGGAATATCGGCCACAGCATCTTCGTCGCGGAACTGTACGCCGGCCTTGGCAATAATCTTATCTAAGCTAAAACGCTTGCGAGCGCTCAAGGGTCGGGTTTCAACAATAGCAACTTTGTCGACAACACCTGCCTCATTGTTCTGATCGTGAGCCATAAATTTAGAGCTACGCGTGAAGCGCTTGCGATAGATGGGGTGAACCTTGCTGGTTCTAACCATCACAACAATGCTCTTGTCGCCGGCTTTAGAAGAAACGGTACCGATGATTGTGCGTGACATCTACTTGGCCTCCTTGCTTAGCTGCTCGCCAAGCACAGTCAAAAACCTAGCCAAATCTTTGCGCTTATTGCGCAGGGCTTTGACGTTTTGGACTTCGCCGGAATACAAACGCTGACGTAGTTCGACAATCTCGTCACGGAGTTTAGAACTTTCGACAGTTAGTTCCTGGGTACTCAGTTTACGAATTTCGATAACTTTCATCTTAGGCCTCTTCCTTTAGTACAAACTGGGTTTTAACCGGTAGCTTGTGGCCAGCCAGTCGCATAGCTTCGCGAGCGGCTTCTTCTGGGATACCGTCCATCTCGAACATAATCGAGCCCGGCTTAACTTTGGCAACAAAAAACTCCGGATTGCCTTTGCCGCTGCCCATCTTTACATCTTGGGGTTTACGGGTTACTGGTATGTGGGGGAAGATTCGAATCCAGATTTGGCCACCGCGCTTTACGTAGCGAGTCATTGCCTGCCGAGCGGCCTCGATTTGGCGCGCACTGATGCGCTCGCTACCTAGTGAGGCCAGGCCGTAACGACCGTACGCCAGATAGTTCAGCGACGTGGCGGTGCCGCCATGAATCTTGCCCTTTCGGACTTTGCGGAATTTAGTACGCGATGGCATTAACATTTCTATTCAACCTCGCCCTTATAAATCCAGACTTTAACGCCAATAATGCCGGCACCAGGATATTGAGCCCGGGCTGTACCGTAATCTATGTTGGCGCGCAGGGTATGCAATGGCACACTGCCTTCGACCACTTTTTCGCGCCGACTCATCTCGTTACCGCCCAGCCGTCCGGCTACTTCAATACGCACACCCTTGGCACCGGCACGCATAGCTGCACCGGCGGCCATTTTAACAGCACGGCGGAAGGCCATTCGCCGTTCCATCTGATGAGCTATGTTTTCGGCAACTAGTTTAGCTTGAACCTCGGAGCGCTTGATTTCTTCGATGTTAACTCGTGCCGGTATACCGTAGATTTTCTCGATCTGGTCTTTGAGCTCAGTCGCACCAACGCCGCCGCGGCCAATTACCACTCCGGCCTTACCAGTCTGGATAGTCACGGTGACTAGGTTTGGCGAACGCTCAATATCAACTTTGTTCACAGCCGCTCGGCTGCCCAGTTTGTTATGAATCAAACGACGGACGGTTAAGTCTTGGGTTAGAAAGGCAGGATAATCCTTTTTATTGGCAAACCATTTACTGCGCCAATCCTTATTGACCTGCAAACGCATCGAGATAGGGTTTACTTTTTGGCCCATTATTTGGTCTCCTTTTTGGCGCTTGTTGCCGGTTTTTTAACTTCGCGCTTTACGCCATCAACCATAACTCTTATATTGCTGGTTTTGCGTTCGAAGGGGTTAGCTTGACCGTGCGCAATTGGTCTAAAGCGACGCGAGCGGGCACCAGGCGTAACACTGATTTCGCTAATCATCAAAGTGTCAGGGCGGTAGCCATGATTGTGCTCGGCGTTAGCGCGAGCGCTGGCAATAGTTTTCTTTACGAGCAGCGCACTGCGCCGGGGGGTATGTTCTAAAATCGTCAAAGCATCAGATACGCTTCGACCACGCACTAAAGCAGCCAGGACTTGGGCCTTGCGCGGGCTGACACTAGCGTTTTTAAGGTAAGCTTTGACTGCCATAATTATCCTTTAGTCTCCGTTTGTGACTTAGCCAACTTGCCGCCATGGCCGCGGAATTTGCGAGTCGGGCTAAATTCTCCTAGCTTGTGGCCTACCATATTTTCGGTGATAAAAACCGGTACGTGCACCCTGCCGTTATGGACGGCAATCGTGTGGCCGACAAATTCTGGCGCAATCGTAGAAGCCCGCGCCCATGTCTTGATGGCGGTGCGGTCATCGCTAGCTAGAGCTGCCACTTTTTTGGCGAGCTTGGGGTCTACGAATGGTCCTTTTTTAAGTGATCGGCTCATATATTATCTCCTCTTAGCCTGATGTCGGGTTCTGACAATAAATTTACTGCTATTCTTGCGGCGATGGCGCGTTTTATAACCCAGCGTTGGTTGACCCCAAGGCGTACGAGGGTCGTTATCGCCCTTGCCTTTGCCCTCACCACCACCGTGTGGGTGATCGGCTGCATTCATAACTACACCGCGGACGGTAGGACGAATGCCTTTATGGCGGTTGCGACCGGCTTTGCCAATCTTGACGTTGCTGTGCTGGTCGTTGCCGACACTGCCGATTGAGGCCATAGCCTCGACGCTAATCATCCGAGTTTCGCCGCTAGGCAGGCGAACTTGGGCAAACTTGTCTTCTTTGGCTATCAGCTGCGCACCGGCACCGGCGCTACGCACCAACTGCGCACCACGGCCAGGTTGGAGTTCGATAGCGTAGATAGTCGTGCCAGTTGGAATACTCTTAAGCGGCAAGCGATTGCCACGGGTAATTGGAGCTTCGTCAGAAGCTGCAACCTTAGTACCAACCCTCATACCTTTGGCGGCGAGAATGTAATGATAACCG
>CAYTYX010000045.1:0-2954 GCA_964442325.1 uncultured Candidatus Saccharibacteria bacterium | reverse complement strand
AAATATAACAGATGAAGTCATCCGCTTTTTGATTATCAGACCTGACTTAAAAGCTGCTGCCAAAGCCGAGGCCCTAAAGGCCGAAAAAGCCGCCAAACAAGCCGCCCGCGGCGAACACGAAGATTCAAGCCAAAGCGAAACCGAATCTAAGCAAGTGCGTAGTACAATTAGTTCAGGAAGTGAGGACTAAAAGCGATGGCAAGAAGTTTCAATCAAGTAACCTTGATGGGCAATCTAACGCGCGACCCGGAGTTGCGCAGTACTCCAAACGGCCAAAGCGTCTGTAATTTTAGCTTAGCTCTTAACCGCAGCTACAAAGGCAGCGATGGCGAGTGGACCGAAGCCACTGACTTTATAGACATAGTGGCTTGGGGGGCTCTGGGTGAGCGCGTAGCGCAGTACTTAAGCAAGGGCCGACCGGCCTTGGTAAGCGGCCGTTTGCAGAGCCGTAACTGGGAACAAGACGGCGTAAAACGCACTAAAGTAGAAGTTGTAGCTCAAGATGTAACCTTCCTAGGTGGCCCAGGTGGCGGCAATGCAGCTGCTTCGAGCGATGATTCAACCGATGAGCCAGCCACCAAACCAGCTAAATCAACCAAGAAAAAGGCCGACGAAGAAGAGGATGTTGTGATCGAAGACATTGGTGATGAGCCAATTAACCTCGATGACATTCCGTTTTAAGGAGCATTATGGCAAAGATTTTTAAATCCCAAACCGACGTCGCGTTCTTTGACTACAAGGACTTTAAAACCTTGCAGCGCTACATTAACCAATATGGCCAGATCGAACAGCGCAAAAAGACCGGCTTAGCCGAGAGTAAACAACGCCAACTGGCCCGGGCAATCAAACGTGCCCGCCATATGGCATTGTTACCATTTGTTTCTAACGGATAAAACCAATGGCACTTAGTATCACCGACCTGAAAAAGGGGACTGTTTTTGCTGTTGATGGCGTGCCATACAAAGTGACCGAGTACCAGCAAAAGGTGATGGGCCGGGGTGGTTCTACTGTTAATGTTAAGATAAAAAGCTTAACTACCGGCAAAGTTTTAGCCAAAACCTACCATGGTAACGACCAAGTCGATAGCGCCGATATCACTACCCGACCGGTCCAGTATCTGTATAGTGACGATATCAGCTTTTATTTTATGGACGCGGCCAGTTTTGAGCAGTTTAGTTTGCCAGCCGGTGAGATGGACGACAAAAAGGGATATTTAAAAGAGGGCGATCAAGCTTCGGCTCTCATATTTAATGACCAACTAGTTAGTATAGAGTTGCCCAAAAACCTACCAATAAAAGTTGCCTACACCGAAGATGCGGTGAAGGGCGATACCTCTAGCTCCATTACCAAAGATGCTTGTTTAGAGACCGGCCTAGTAGTCAAAGTACCGGCTTTTGTCAAAACCGGCGACACGATTAGTGTAGATACAGCTACTAGTACCTATCGCGAGAGGGTAAAATAATGTCCTCACCCGAAGGTAAACGCCTGACATTCGCCTATTTTATAGAAGAGCCTAAAAAAGACGATACGTTTGAGGCCTGGCCTCAACACTGGACGATATTTCCGCCGGTATGGGCACCGGTGTTCAGCGGCGGGGTTGTTTTGAACCGGGCCACCGAGGGTCTGTATCAGTTCCCGATAACGCTAGATTCAGAAGAAGGATCTGAAGGTCGCAGAATTCGATTATTCGATGAGATGTCTACCCTAAAAGCCAGGCAGTTGCACTTGAGGGTGATGAAAGCTCTGCTGTCACTACACATTGATGTTAGTCAGCTAAACCACATCGGCGTAGACTATCGGCACCCCCACATTACCCAAAGGCCGTACCACGCACAACTAGAGGCCGGGCAATCTTTAATTATCGACCACCTAGCTATGGTAGTGAGAGAAACCGAGGGTCCTGGCGTGAGTAGAGTGCATAGGGTAGCCCAATTTAAGTCATGACAAAAATTAGGCTGGACCAAGCTTTAGTAGAGCGGGGGTTGGTTGGCTCGCGGACTAAAGCCGCAGCTATGATTATGGCCGGCGAGGTAAAAGTGGACGACAAACTTCAAGATAAGCCCGGCTATTTTGTGGGTGAGGGAGTAAACATTGACCTAATTGAACAGCCACGCTATGTGTCTCGCGGCGGTGACAAACTGGCGTCGGTCGCAGGCAAGCTTAAACTCGACTTCAAAGGCAAAATTGTGATGGATGTGGGCAGCAGCACAGGCGGTTTTAGTGACTACGCGCTACAAAACGGTGCACAAAAAGTTTATGCGATTGATGTTGGCTCCGGACAACTAGATTACAGATTGAGAACCGACTCTAGAGTGGTTGTGATGGAGCGAACTGACATTAGAAATGTCACAAATTTGCCCGATTCTATAGACATAGTTTTGGCGGATGTTTCATTTATTTCGCTGCGACTGGTTTTGCCGGCCATCGTGCGCCTAATTACTCCCAAAACTTGCGTGGTAGCTATGGCCAAACCGCACTTTGAGGCCGATCGTATAACCGCCTCAAAGCATAAGGGAGTGATTAAAAACGACACAATCCGGCGCGAAATCCTAAAACAAGTCGAAGCGTTTATAAAACGCTGGTTCGTGATAGAAGCCAAAGCCGATTCCGGCGTACTGGGTCGCAAAGGTAACAAAGAACGTTTTTATCTTTTAAGATTAGCTAAACATTAAATTTGAACTCAACTACATCGTTGGGCTGCATAATATAGGTTTTTCCCTCGGTACGGAGCTTACCGGCGTTACGGGCGGCTACTTCGGAGCCGGCCGCCACTAAGTCCTGATAACTGACTACCTGGGCGGCGATGAACCCACGCTCAAAATCGCTATGAATCGCTCCGGCGGCCTGCGGGGCAGTGGAGCCAGCTGGAATCGTCCAAGCTCGGACTTCTTTAGGTCCGGCCGTTAGAAAACTTTGCAAACCCAGCGCTCGGTAAGCAGCGTGTATCAGCTGAA
>CAYTYX010000044.1:0-2995 GCA_964442325.1 uncultured Candidatus Saccharibacteria bacterium | reverse complement strand
GGAAATCGAGTGCTTTGCGGCCCCTAAGCTCGCGTATTCCGTCGTCGACCCAACCAAAGTCTGGGGCGCAGACAATCCAAATATATTCTTCTTTAGTTTTTTCTACCAAATCGTATAGCCTTGCGTCGGCTGTACCGTAAGCCATCAGCGACCATTGCAAGGTAGTCCAGGCGTTTGTGTCACAGAATACAAATTTACGAGCCTGGTGTTTAGCTGCTTCTTCCCGCCCATATTGTCGGCGCGCCATTGGCAGATGGTCATGGAAGCTACCACCACCTTGGTCCACCCACAACTCGCGGCCATATTCGTGTGTCCAGACAGTATTAAGTTCTTCGGCCATCCTACGAGCAAGAGTTGATTTGCCCGTCGACTCGGTACCGACAAAAACAACCTTTTTAATCAGGCTGCCGTAAACCCGTGGATCCACCCAGCCACGATGTGTGTAAACGTCTTCACGGATTTGTGTACCAGAAATTGGCACCAATTCTCGTGCAGCATCAACGATTACATGACGCGCTCCTAGAGCCTGTACGAATTTTTCATAACCTGGCTCGCTGGTAAAAACTAAGTCGAAGTGGCCAAGATAAGCCAGTTCATCAGCGTATTCTTGAGCGTATTTTTCATCATCGGCATTGGGGTCACCAGCGTGGGGGTCTTCTACCGGCACTATGGCATCGACCTCCGGGTAGAGCATGCTCAGCCAACCGAGTCGTTTTTCGATGCTCATGTCTGGATATTCACCTTTGGGTTGAGAATCATAGACCGCAATTGTTACGTTATCGGCCTGGGAAAGCGCGGTATCAATCAGCAGTTCGTGGCCGCGATGGAGCGGCATAAATTTTCCGAATACAAGTCCTCTACGCATGACTAGTTCCTCCTTCTGAACGAATATCTCGTTCTTCTTTTACCCAGACGAACCATCCCAGTACATTAATCGCCTGGTACATGAAGAGCGTTACAAAAGGCCCCCACATCCGTCCGTGGAAAAATAGTGGCGCCGAGAACACATTGGAGACAGTCCAGGCCAGCCAGTTTGCCTTGTATCTGTATGAATCCATCGCTATCGCAGCGATGGCTGTCGCTACGCTACCGAATTCTATCCACCACCACAGTGTGAGACGATAACCTGGCATATTCCAGTACGCCACAATTGAAGCGATAAACACAATCGCGGCCATGATAACCCCCCACTTATCGAGATGAGTGCCGAGGTAGCCAATCTTACGGCGCGCCACAAGCGCCCATCTAATCATTCCGTAGACTGACATCACTAGCAGGCTCGCCTGCAGCCAAGCAAGCATAGGCAAACCTTGGCGCAAGAACAATGTCATCCAGAGACCGGAATTTACAATCATCCAGAACCAGTAGCCCTGCGATTTAGTAACAAGAAAGGCCGTGGCAATTACCGCCGCAAACGATCCGCCCCAGCTATGCACGAAATTATCTCCCCCGAGATATTTGTAACCAAGAATATTCCCCACGATAAATGCGGCCAGAACGCCTGCATGTAGATAACGATTGTGGGTGATGTTTTCTAGTTTAGTTAAGCTTTTCATTTCAGGTCTCCTTTACTTTTATGTAGTTAGTATGTTTTTTACACTAACTTACATTTATATTATTGTCTATACAACACTAAGTTGTCAATGACTTTTTGTATAATTTACATTAAGGTCATTTTTTGCTAATATAGGCTTGCCTATGAAAAGTCGTCCAGCAAAAGCTAAGCTTGAAATAACTGTAGATATCGTCGTTTTCACCATTGAAGACAAGCTTTTAAAAGTTGTGTTGGTAAAGCGCGACTTGCCGCCCTACAAGAATAAGTTTTCCCTTCCGGGTGGATTTTTGTGGCAGACAGAAAGTACTGTTGGAGCCACTGAGAGGATTTTAAAAGACAAGGTAAATATCGGTGGTATCTTCATGGAACAGCTTTATACGTTTGACCACACCAACAGAGATCCGCGTGGCCACATAATTAGCATCGCCTACTTCGCGCTTGCGCCAATTGAAGAGCTGAGTCAAATTAGCTCAGCTGACAACATTCAACTTAAGTCAGTACATTCTTTTAAGGGTTTGGCGTTTGACCATGACGCCATATTGACCTATGCCACCAAAAGACTCCGGTCAAAGCTTGGATACTCGAATGTCGCCTACTCCCTCCTTCCAAAACTTTTTACACTACGCCAGCTTCAGGAAGTATACGAAGTTATATTAGGACACCCTGTAGATAAACGTAATTTTCGTAAAAAAATTCTGTCTCTTGATATCATCGAACCAACTAATCAGCAATTAACCGGCCAGCGGCACCGGCCGGCCCGCCTTCACAAATTTAAAAAGTATAGTTATAGCGAGCTCGAAGAACCCATTTTTTGATTTATCCAGTTCTTGGTAATATGGCTAATCTTTGGCCCAGGAGTTGATTTTTTAGTGTAAAAACAGATAATATAAGGTGTTAATTCAGTTTAAATTTGGGGGCCCATAGCTCAGTTGGTTAGAGCAGCGGCCTTTTAAGCCGCGTGTCGTGGGTTCGAATCCCACTGGGCCCTCCATGAAAAATGACCTCATTGTGTAGGTCATTTTTCATAGCATGTTCTTGTGGGCTTTTTATTTGTGTTTTCGGCTGCGGGAACGGGCGTGGCCAAAGCCGCCAGTCCAAATCAGTAGTAAGCTGGTTATCAATCCGCCGGCGACAACGTAAGATTGTAAGTCTTTTAGATTTTTCCAAAGGTTAGAGCTGGTGACATCCATTTGCAAAGCGTCGCTGAACATTGGCGCGGCTATTATTGCCAACAGGCCGCCGGCGCACAATGCCGGGATGATAGAAAAGTAGCGGCCGCTTTTGGATGAAACAGATTTGTAGGTCAGCAGCAGAGTAAAAAGCAGCGGAACTACCAGCAAAGCCAAATCAACGTTATTAGACGTTAGCGACGTAATTTTAGTTTGCCCAATCAAATGCTGGATATCACTGCCGGATAGCGTGATGGCCGCGAAGCCGCCG
>CAYTYX010000043.1:0-3065 GCA_964442325.1 uncultured Candidatus Saccharibacteria bacterium | reverse complement strand
CAACCCATAACAACCCAATACTTTCGGACTTTCGCGCTGGTCGGGATGATCCACAGGGCTCGTACCTTGCCTTTTTCCAAGCTAATGTAGTTGGTTCTAAGCTGTATGCCTCGTCTGTATTTATGAATCGAAATACAAGCAGCTATGATGATGATATAGAGCTTAGCAACTATCTCGCAACTAAATTCGCTAAAGCTCTAGGCGTTGGTTTTGGGGATTTAAGTTTCTTCACGATTAGGACAACAAATGGCTGAGTACAACGACGTTAGGGTTGTTGGATTCGACCTAGATCAAACTCTTTACCCTAAATCACCGATTATTGATGAGGCTATCCAAGCCTATATTTACCAAAAGATAGCCGAGCACCTTAACTGTGGTCTGGAAGCCGCTGGTAAGTGCTTTGATGATCTATACCAAAATGGAAGAGGCTTGAGCGGCAGTAAGACGCTAGCTGCTATCGGCGTGCCTAATAGCAATGACATTGTTCAAGAGGCTCTAGAGTTCGCTGACATAGCACAGTTTTTATTACCAGACCCAAAAACCACAGAAATACTACAATGGGTCAATAATCGGTATGATAGCACTGACTTAATTACTGGCTCGAACCGCGCTAATTTAGAAATAAAACTGGGGAGCATTGGAATCCCTGAGGGTATGTTCGGTCATATTATTTCCGCAGATGATGCTTCCAAGTCCACTGGCGAGGCCTACGAATTATGGATGAGTTGTTACCTCGAAATGGGCCCACCTAACTTTATGTACGTTGGCGACCGGGTGGAATCAGATTACCAGGCACCCAAACAACTAGGCATAAGGGCTATTTTAGTTAACGTTGAGAGACCGGATTTTGGATTGGATTGCCCGCAGCTTCCAGATCTGTGGTCTCTTAAGCGCTATTTAGAATCGACCTAGGTCTAGCTTATTTCTAGCTTAATGCTTGGACCCATGGTGGTGCTAACAAAGGCTGATCTTATATAGACGCCTTTTACGCCAGATGGTCTGGCAGCCTTAATGGAGTCCATTACTGCGCTAGCGTTGGCTAAAAGTTTATCTTCGCCAAGGCTTAACCTACCTATCCCTAAGTGGATAATGCCGGCTTGGTCAACCCGGTATTCTACTTTGCCGGCCTTAGCTTCAGTCACAGCTTTGGCGACATCGGCTGTTGCGGTGCCACTTTTTGGGTTGGGCATTAAGCCCCGTGGGCCAAGTAGGCGAGCATACTTACCCAGTGCCGGCATCATTGCCGGAGTCGTGATAAGGCTGTCAAAATTAATCTCACCTTTATCTAGCTGAGAGAATATAGCCTCACTACCAACCAGCTCTGCGCCAGCTTTTTTTGCAGCTTCTGCTTGCGGGCCATCTGCCAAGACAGCTATCTTGACTTGCTTACCGCTGCCACCAGGCAGTGGCACGGTGGCGCGAACGTTCTGATCGGCCTGTTTAGGGTCGACTCCCAGTCTTACGTGCAGTTCTAGAGTCGCATCGAATTTAACTGTGCTTGTTTTTAGAGCCAAATTAACAGCCTCGGCCAGGGAGTAGGTCTTATCGTTTTCTATCAACTTGGCTGCTTCGCGGTATTTTTTCCCGGCTCTCTCGGCTTTTGGACGAGTTGGTTTTTTGACTGGTTTAGCAGGGGCGGTAGTCTTGCGCTTAGTCTTTAGTTCTTGATCTTCGACTTCTTTTAGAGCTTTCGGACTTCTTTTGCCGGCCTTGGCGACAGCCTTAGGCTTATCAGATTTCTCTTCTGTTCCATTAACTGGTGCTGTCTCTACGACCAGCTCAACTTCCTTAACTTCCTTCTTGGCCGATTTAGTCTCGGCTTTCTTTGATTTACTTACCTTTTTGGCTTCTGCCATATTTACTCCTTTGTGGTGCTAGCGGCTGGGTTAGAGCCTTCCACATAACTTAATTATTCTACTTCAATACCCATGCTGCGGGCCGTGCCGGCTACCATCTTTGTAATTGCTTCTACATCTTTGGTGTTCATATCGGCAGCTTTGGCTTCGGCAATGTCGCTCAGCTGGCTCTGGCTAAGCTTCTTCTCGAGTTTGGCTTTATTTGGCTCGCCTGAGCCCTTGTCTACTTTTAGGGCAGATAAAATCATCTCGTCAGTCGGCGTACCAACTACACGCCAGCTCATTGACTTGTCGTCGTAGATAGTTATGTGAACTGTCACGCTCTGACCCATCTTATCTTTAGTCTGCTCATTAAACGGAGTGATGAAGTCCATCATATTAACGCCGTATTGTCCGAGCGTGGAACCAACTGGCGGAGCCGCGCTGGCTTGACCGCCGCGGATTTTCATTTTTAGTGTAGCTTTAATTGCTTTTGCCATACTATTCACTCTCCAGATTAACTTCGAGTTTTTGTAGATCACTGTCACAAGCTTTGACCATTTCCGCATATCGTGGGTCAGAAGTACCTAGCTCGACACGGGCTTGAGCTTCAGCCCGGATTGCTCCCAACAGCTCAACATCCTGGCCCAGGAAAGCATTCCAACGAAGCAGGTCTAGATACTGAAAATCAGTCAGATATAGGTCATGAATGTCTTGCTCTCTTTTGCTTGAAAATGTTTCTTTGCTTGAAAATGTTTCCATCTTAAACTCGCTTAACCTGCAGGCCATCTAGTTCCACTGGAGTCTCGCGGCCAAACATATTAACTAATACTTTAAGTTTACCTTTTTGGGCGTCAATTTCATTAATCGCACCATCAAAGCCCTTAAATGGACCATCAACAATATTCACGACTTCACCAACGGCGTAATCAAACTTGTGCTTTGGCTCCTCGCGACCCATTCGCTTCATAATCTTAGCAATCTCTTCATCCTCAACTGGCGTTGGGTCAGTACCGGTGCCAACAAAACCAGTCACATTGGGTGTGTTGCGCACTATATACCAGGCATCTTCGGAGAGCTTCATCTCTACCAGTACGTAGCCCTGAAAGATTCGTTTTTCTACGATTTTGCGCTTGCCGTTTTTAATTTCAATCATCTTTTCTTTGGGCACAAGAACCTGAAAAATCTTATCGCCCATATCAAGACTCTCCGCACGTTGGCGGATACTAC
>CAYTYX010000042.1:0-3192 GCA_964442325.1 uncultured Candidatus Saccharibacteria bacterium | reverse complement strand
CGAGCCGATAAATCCCGCTCTAAAAGCCAAGCTGGCGGCTATGGCTTAGGGCTAGCTCTGGCTAAACAAATTGCCGCGTCCCATAAGGCTGAAATCGAAGTTAAAAGTACAGCCGGCAAAGGCTCTAGCTTTAACGTCAAATTCCCGGCTACTTAGACAGCTTGCCGTCTTTGAGGGTAAAAGTGGCGTCAGTGCGACCGGCGATTGACAGGTCGTGTGTAGCGACTACAATTGTGGTCTTTTCTTTGCGAGCCAGTGAATGTAGTAGATCAAAAATGATTTTGCCGGTAGCGCTATCTAGGTTACCGGTAGGTTCATCTGCCAAAATCAGCCCGGGCCGATTAGCCAGCGCCCGGGCAATGGCTACACGTTGCTGCTCACCACCAGATAGGCGGCCCGGTTTGCGCTGTTGTTTGTCACCGCTTAAGCCAACCTCTTCAAGTAATTCCATGGCGCGTTCACGGCGGGCCGCTTTAGGGACTTTAGCAAATTCCATTGGCAGCTCTACGTTTTCAATCGCTGTCAGGTTGGGCACGAGATTATAACTCTGGAACACAAAGCCAATCAGCTGGCAACGATACTTCGTCAGGTTACCGCCGCGTAAATGGGCGATGTCCTGGCCACCTACCTCTACTAAACCGCTGGTAGGCTGATCCAGTGCGCCCAGTAGCGACAGAAGAGTACTTTTGCCGCTGCCGCTCTTGCCAATAATTGAGACGAATTTTCCGTCATCGACTTGTAGCGAAACATCATCCACGGCCGCTACCTCGGTGTCATTGCTGTAAAAAGTTTTTGATAGCTTGGATACTTTTAGCATTTTTGGACTTCTCCTTACTCGACCCTCATTACTTCTGCTGGACGGATTTTAGATATAAACCATGAGGCTACGCCACTGCCAATAATGGCGATAATTAGCGCTGTGGCCAGGCCGTAAAGCACAATACCCCAGCCAACGACCGCGTGGACATTGGTGATGTTATTGCGAACCGAACCAAGACCACGACCGCCGGCGACGAATCTACTTATTTGGCCGCCGTCATTACTGGCGGTAGCCGCGGTACTGGCAGATGGGGGCGACGAGGAATTAGTGCTGTTACTTACCAACGTGTTGGTTATAGGACTGGCCGCCGCCACGCCGATGACAATACCGACGATAGCCGCCAATAGCGTCAGGGTAATAGCCTCGCTCATAAACTGCCAAACGACTTTTAGGTTAGAGGCACCAATTGCCTTGAGTACACCGATTTCGCGGCGGCGTTCGCGCACAATCATTAACATCGTCATAAAGATAATCACCGCGCCAGCCACAGCCGCGCCAATCAAGCTGTAAAGCGAAATGTTCTGGATGTTTTGGAGCGGAGCGATGGCACTTTGGGCACGATCTTCAGAGCTAGTGACATCTGCCGCACCACCTAAAGCAGTTTTAATGGCGCTAGCGACAGAGTTTACGTTAGTGACGGAATCAGTCGTCACGCTAACACTGGTAACATCACCGCTTTGACCGGATAGTTTTTGAACAACGCTAAGTGGCATGATGACCTGGTTGTTACTAAATGTATTGCCAGCGTCAAAAATGCCAATCACTTTAAACGTAGTTTTGTAAGCAGTGAACGTGGAGCCAACACTTAAGTTGTTTTTGGTACCTAAGTCGCTGCCCACTAGCGCCACATCGGCCGTAGAGCCACTGGCAAAAACCGTACCGCTTTTTAGAGTAAAGCTACCGCCACCTTGAGTGTCAGATAGATCTGCGGGTGTGTTAGTGCCAAGCACTGTAACCGGTGGCGTGAAGCTAGTGGTCGCACCGCTTCCGCCGGAGCGGAATGAGAAAGTCTGGCCGCTATTGCCGGCAAAACGCTCACCGAGGCTGCCAGCATCGATAGCCGATTTAAGATTGGTATCGCTAGCGGTCAGCCTGTCGTCAAGCGTGGAGGTAACTGATGCCACGTGTGGAAGTGCAGTGATCTTATTTATATCAGTTGTAGTGAGCGGGTTGCCGCCACCGCCAAACCCGCGCACGCCAGCCGGCGAAACGGTGATTGTGTTACCGACAGATGACTTAATATCAGTTATTTTTTTGTTAACGGCTTGGTGCGCTACCAGCATTGCCAAGCTCAAGCCGAGGCTAAGGCCCAAAATCGCAACGATTGAGGCAGTACGAACTGAGTTGCGGAAGGCGTTGCGAATTCCTCTGGTGATAACAGACATTGTTTACAGTTTAGCCAAAGCAAGCTTAGAGCTTGCTTAAGACTTGGGCGGAGATGTGGATAAAAGTTTTATGAATGCCCAAAAGCCAATCGCCAAAAGCGGCAAAATTACGGCTGTGCCAATTAGAAATGCACCAGAGAATGCCTGCGCACCGTAGCTTTGCGCAAGTGTTAGTTTGCCGGCTACTAAGTAGGGACGGTTAGCCCAAGCCAGCAGAATTGGCGTTACTAAAATGAGTAGCGGCCCAAACAGCCACGTCCGCCGCCAGCCGTAAGCACGCTGCGCCCACACCAAACAAATGCCGATAAAACTAAGTAGGGTCAGCAAGGCAATCGGGCCTTTTTGTAATAAATTATTAGTGTGTTGGACCGCTAGCGGCAGAGCGCTACCTACTATCAGTAGCCATATCAGGTAAATAACTTCAGCCACGCTGCGGCCTGCCGACTTCAGGTAATGTTCCACGGCACCTAACCCAACCGACACTATGCTCACCGGCGCGGCGAACATAACAATCCAGCCTATTAGTGTGTGCCAAAATAGCTGGCCGGTTAGTAGATATGCGCCAGCGGCGCTAAAGCTAAGTGGAATTGCAAAATTAGCAGCCACAAATAGCCAAACCACCCATCGCGGCGGATCGCTCGGGTGAGTGTAGAAAATGCCTAGCGCTAAACACCCGCGCAGCAGCAGGGCAATCAGCCCCACAGCCAGCGTCGACAAAAGCGCGTGGCTCAAACTAGATAAAGCGCCGTTAAATATCACCGCTACGCCGGTAAAACCAAACACCAAAAACACGTTGGTAATTTCCCATAGCGGCGTAAATAGAGCCGATGCTCGCTTATCTCGGCCCAGTATCTTGAGCGCCGCGCCGGTTTCCGCCGCGCAGCACAGTCCGTACAGCCCAAACAGCGCAGCGATAATTGTCATATAGATATTAACTGAGCTCATTATTGCAATGCCTCCATCGGCCGGATGTTACGCTTTAGCGCC
>CAYTYX010000041.1:0-3207 GCA_964442325.1 uncultured Candidatus Saccharibacteria bacterium | reverse complement strand
TAAGGCGCACTGACTTATTCTCCGAGTGTTTGGCGGATAAATTCGTAGCAGCCATAAACCACGGCCTCCTCCGGCCGATTTGCCTTAATAACGGGGGGAATTGGCACTAAATCCGTTTCGCTCTTCTTTAACTCGGCGCTCAGCAAGTCACCAAACTTATCAAAGTGGGCACCAACGCCACCACCAATTACCACTACCTCCGGTTGGACTACAGCTATGATATCCACTAATCCTTCAGCCAGGTCTTGAGCGATTGCCTGCCAGGCTTCGGTGTCATCCAACTCTGCCGCTTCTTTGCCAAACCTTTGGGTTATGGCCCGGCCCGATACTAGATCCTCCCATTGGACTCGTTTATCACCTCTAACTAGCCATATCTGGCCACCTTCGCTATCGGCCAATCCAGGGTCTATCTTACCGCCGGATATTAGGGCGGTGCCGATACCAGTACCGATAGTAAGATAAAATACTCGCTGGAAGCGTCCCTTTAACTGAATTGCCTCTGATAGACCGGCTAACTTGGCATCATTTTCAACTAAAACCGGGCATTTGAGCAGTTTCTCTAGATCGTGTTTTACAGGTGCAGGGCGCCATTTTAGATTGCCGTAACCCAGAACCATCCCTTCAGAGCGATCTATCCGTCCGGGTATGGCGCAACAAGCGCCAGAGAAGTTATATGTGCTAAATTCTTGAGACAAGGTGGCGGACAGCTGGCTGCCAAAAACATCGTAATCATCGGGGGTAGCGAAACGGTAGGATTTATCCAACTTGCCATCAGGCGAAAAAGCCGCCAATAGCGTTTTAGTTCCTCCTACGTCAATCGCCAAATACATACTTATTTAGTATAAGGCTTTGGGCAGGGCTCTCAAAAGCCCAGATACTAGACAAGAGGGGTAAAACACCTTACAATAGAGCTAATCTACACGTAGCAAGGGCTTTAAAAAGCCGGTCGCTATACGCACCGGCATCTCTTGTGAGCCGGTAGAAATATATACCAGAGGAGAAGTTTTAAGGTTTATGCCAACAAAGACTAATATAACGATGGATGAGCTTTTAGCCGCCCACGAGATCCAGCAGCTCAAGGCTGGGGATATGGTGGAAGGCAAGGTGATGAGCGTGCGTAAGCACGAGACATGGGTGGACTTGGGCCCGTATGGCCTGGGGGTTATTCTGCGCCGTGAGGCCGGCCAAGATCTAGAAGAGGGTGCGACTATTAACGCCAGCGTGATAGATCCTGAGCTGGATGAGGGTTACGCGCTGCTATCTATGAAGCGGGCTGTCAAAGATCGCGGCTGGGGAGAACTAGAAAAATTATTTGAAGATCAATCTATCACCGAGGTTATACCATACGACGCCAACCGCGGCGGACTACTAGTAGAGCTAGAAGGTATCCGTGGTTTTTTGCCGGTTAGCCAACTGGCCGCCGAACACTACCCCAGAGTATCTGACGCCGACAAAGACGAAATCTTGAGTAAACTTAATGCTCTAGTCGGCCAAACTTTGCGCGTTAGAGTGTTGGACGTTAGTCGCAAGGATAACAAACTGATTTTTTCTGAGAAAGAGGCTGTTAAACAAGACGTACAGAATCGCCTAACTAAACTCAAAGTGGGCGATGAAGTCGAGGGCACCGTAACCGGAGTAATTGACTTTGGCGTGTTTGTGAATGTAGGCGGGATAGAGGGCCTGGTGCACATCAGCGAGATATCCTGGGAGCGGGTGGAAGACCCGAGCAAGTACGTAAAGGTGGGCGAAGTGGTCAAGGCTAAGATTATCGCCATAGATAAAGACCGGTTGAGCCTCAGCATAAAACAGATGAGCGATGACCCTTGGCTTAATGAAATCAAGAAGTTCAAAGCTGGTTCGGTGGTTGAGGGTAAGATTACGCGCATAACCCCATTTGGTGCGTTCGTACAGATTAGCCCGGCGGTTGAGGCGCTGGTACACGTGTCTGAAATGGGCGGCGACGAAACGGTCGTTGATCCTGAAAAACTATTTAAATTGAACGAGAAACGGCAGTTTAAAGTACTGGAAATTAATGAAGAGAACCGCAAGATTTCGCTGAGTCTTAAGGACGCGAAAACTAAGGCCGGCGGCACAAAAACTAAAGCTTAAAGCGAATGTGTGCTTGGCAGAAAGGAGAATCGTCTAGTGGCAAAAAAAATAGAAATCGGTGGACAGACTACAGTTGGCGCTCTAGCCGAACTCCTAATGCTGCCAGCCAGCCAGATTATCGCCGAACTGTTTAAAAACGGCGTTGCCGTAACTGTTAACGAAGCGATTGACTTTGACACCGCCCAAATTATAGTGGGCGAGCTAGGGCTGGATGTTGAGCTTGAGCGAGCACCCGAGAAAGCCCCCGAACGGGCTGAAAAAGTGAATGAAGGTGAGCCCCGGCCGCCGGTAGTAGCAGTGATGGGGCACGTTGACCACGGCAAAACCAGCCTGCTAGATGCCATCCGCGGTGCTAAAGTAGTCGACAAAGAAGCTGGTGGAATAACTCAGCACATCTCGGCCTACCAGATTAAACATAACGGTCGCTTACTGACGCTTCTTGATACACCTGGCCACGAAGCCTTTGCGGCTTTGCGCCAACATGGCGCCCGCTTAACCGATGTAGCGGTAATTGTGGTGGCGGCTGATGACGGGGTTAAGCCGCAGACTCTGGAGGCTATCCGCTTTGCCCAGGCCGCTGGCGTCAAGATAGTGGTAGCGGCCAATAAAATGGATAAACCTGGCGCTGATATTAACCGTTTGAAGCAGCAACTATCTGAAAATAATTTGATGCCAGAGGACTATGGTGGCGATACAATCGTTATGCCCGTATCGGCTAAAACCAAAGAAGGCCTGCCGGAGCTACTGGACATGGTTTTGCTAGTGGCCGATGTAGAGGAATTAAAAGCGCCGGCCAGCGGCCCCGCCAAAGGTGTTATTATTGAAACTCATATGGAGCATGGCCGGGGGCCAGTGGCAACTGCACTAGTTGAACAGGGCTTACTTAAGCCTGGTGATTTTGTGGTGGCGGGCGACGCTTACGGCAAACTGCGCAATTTGGAAGATACTGACGGTAAGCCGATAACCCAGGCTGGTCCGTCGGCGCCGGTGATTATTGCTGGCTTTAAGGCGTTGCCCTACTTTGGCGAGGAATTCAAAGTTGTAGCAAGTGAAAAAGTAGCTAAAGAGCAAGCGGCTGTCACAGCGACCGGTCATCAG
>CAYTYX010000040.1:0-3304 GCA_964442325.1 uncultured Candidatus Saccharibacteria bacterium | reverse complement strand
GTCTAATATTCGGTCTATGCAACCGAAAAAGTTAGCAGAAGAAGCGGCGGGGGTTATGAGTATGAACCAATATTCTTGGCTCTGGCCGCCCATCGAGACAGAGACTGATATATATGCCAGGGCTAATGAACTTATAGGTCGGGCTGAGGGTATCTTTGACGCCTGGTTTACATATCTTAGGGGTGCAGAAGTATTGCAAATGGCGGTTAAATCGGGCGGTAAGGTCGAAGCTATGGGCGATGAGCTCGAAGACGGTGTTAAGGCTGGGGAGGATTTAGTCTGGGCAGAAAGTAGAGTTTTTAAAACAGCCAACCACTACGATGTCACCTCAACGTCCGAAGTTGTGACGCTAAGATGGTTATACGTTCAGGGTCCGTCTGCTATTCCAGAATTAAAACATCTTGTGCCTCACGGTGCTCATGTGGTTAGGCAGGTGTTGATTGGTATCCGAAGCGTGCAGATATTTGGAGGAATTTTTGGGGACAGAACTGTGCCCTGCGATGGTATTGATGTAGCCACGGGGTTTTGGATGGAGCCAGACAACCCTGATACTCCAGGATTTGAGGACCCCTTTAGCGGTTTCTTCCAGCCGACATTCATAGAGAGGCTAAATGACGGTACGCCTGTTTTTGAGGATTGCGACAGCGAGGTAGCAAAGATATTCCCTAACGGTTTTCTGCGGCCTATCGAATATGACTCGCCACAAGAACTATATGATGGGATTCACGCTGGCTTAGATGAACTCGATAAAGTTTTCCATGCGCTATAATTAGAGTATGAAACCATTAGTCATATTTTTTGCTGGTTCTACGGCCGCTGGTAAAACAGACATGGCCTACTATCTGTCTGAACAATTTGACCTACCAATATTTTCAACCGATGCCGTGCGGCGAGACACAAAAGTCAAGAACGATGTCGTTGATATCCACGACGCACTGGATAATTTCAATGCCGAGCGCGAAGCGCGGGCTAAAGAGATGTTTGGGCGCAAAAAATCTTTCATTTACGACGGTAGTGTAGATCGCCGCTGGGCAGAAGTTAAACAAGCCGCCCAAGATGCCGGCTTTAGCTGGCTGTTGGTAGATTTTGACCTATCACGTGAGCGGATTATGAAAAACAAAGCAATGTTTGACAATATAGAATCCGACGAACTGTTCGACAAGTGGATAGCCGACCACCAAAAATTCCACGAAACTAGCGATGCCGATGCCCAAGTCCACATTACCGACGGCAACTACCAGCAACGCTATGACCTCGCCAAAGAAGCGGTTGCCAAAGCGCTCCAGTAATCTTAAGATATAAACGAGCTAAATAAACAAAAAGGAGCAAAATGTTTGGACATCTATTTCATAACGAGGATAAGCCGTTCGCAACAAACACAACCGACACAGACAAACTAGTTAGAGACGCCGTAACATCGGGCGTTAATCCAGCGCCAGAGGCCGGTGCGCCTACATTTAGTTTTGATCCAAAAAACCCACAGGCTAAACCAGAAGTCGTTGCAACGCCAACTCCAGTGCCGGCTGAAGCACCAGTTCCAGCTCCGACGCCCGAAGTTCCAGTGGTTCCAGCTGATGCCGAGCAAAAAGCCATGAATCAGCTCGAAGTAGACCGAGAAATTCGTCACCTCTAGTAATCACAATCCAAAACAGTTAAAATACTCCTGTTAATCCGCGACTCGGGCGAGTGGTGGAATTGGTAGACACGCTAGCCTTAGGAGCTAGTGGCGCAAGCCGTGAAGGTTCAAGTCCTTTCTCGCCCACCAAACTTTGCTTACTCAAACCGCGTGCGCCCAAGGGGCCACGCGGTTTGCTTGGTAGTGGGGTCTGCGCGTCGCCGCGCGTCTCGGCGGCTACGGCTGCCTGGAGCAAGAGGTCGAACGGGGCCCGGAGTTCGCCGGTGACTTCGCCGTCGTCGGTGATCAAGAACTTCTCGAAGAGGGCCTGATTGATGAGGCGCCGGGTTCGTGGCGGCGCGGCGACGTAAGCAGCGTGGAGATTGGTGACGAGGGCGAACTCATCTAGGGATCCGGTTGCTGCGTCCGCGCCCCAGGGGGTAGCCACAGCAGCGGAGTCCAACGAGCCGGTGTCCGATTCGGCCGCAGAGGCTGCGATAGTGCTGGATGTGCTTTCCATCACGGGCCTCCCAGTGGGGTTTTCCTCTCTGCGATTAGGCTGCCTGCCACGAGGTCGGAGCTGGACCACACTGCGGCAGAGGTCCCGCCACAACACTCGCCCTCGCGGAGCCGGGCGGATGGGCCGAGCTGAAGGATCTGGTGATGGCCTCTCGTACTAAGGCTGCCGCTGAGTTCGGCGCGATCCTCCGGAGTGGGAGAGCGGCTCGGGACTTAAGCCAACAACAGGCGGCGATAGAAGTCGGCTGTTCGGCCCAGATGGTCGGCGAGATGGAGCGTGGAACTCGCAGACCGCAGAACTGGATCAAAGAGATCTACGCGGCCTTTCCCGAGATACAGAACGAACTTCGTTCTGCCTACACCACGCTCCTGAAAGAAGACGCCGACGTTGCTGACCAGCCGGAGCAGCGAGCGAACCAACTAGCACCGATCACGCAGCTCATCCGTGCTGGGCAGCACACCGACGCTGTCCGCGCGATCAAGAGGACCCTCGAGGTCGCCGGTGATCCGCTGCTACGGCTTCGACTTCTTGAGCTCTACACCGACATCGTCGGAGAGTCGTTCATCGTGCCGGAGGAGCACCTGGCGATCTCCACCTATGAGGCCATTCTTGACGACGCCGAAAAAGCTGGGCTCTACAGAGATCTCTGCCGCTTCTTAGAACGACGCGTTCACTCGCTCGCCAGGAACTGGAGATATGAGGAAGCCCTAGAGATCCTGCAAGGGCGACTGAGGGTTACGCGTCCTTATGCCACCCTTTGGTTCCAGCTCGGCCGCATACGCTGGGGACAGGACAGATTCGCCGATGCGTATGCATCGATCGCCTCTACGCCCTTGCTACCGATGATCCGCGACGGACGCTAGACGCAGCCAGCCGCGCTGTCCTCGCGGACACCGATTTGAGACTCCTGAATCCGAGCCAGATTGTCTCCCTTTCGCTTGCCATCGAGCTGGCGCTAGAGAGGGACGAGACACTTGACCAGGAAGTGGTGGAACTCTTTGCCGACATCTGGGGCCACTACATCGGTGACGGCGGTGGCCCTAGTAGAGGATTAAATGATGAACGCTTGAAGGTCGAGTCCATTGTAAGAAACCAACCACTGTGGGCACGAATTCAGGACAGGATAGAAAACCTCTATGAAATCACTGTCGGAGATGATATAAACGAGT
>CAYTYX010000039.1:0-3470 GCA_964442325.1 uncultured Candidatus Saccharibacteria bacterium | reverse complement strand
TTGTTGGGCAGGTTGGCTTCCAGCACCCTGGCGATCATCTGGTCGATCGCCTCGCAGTCCCACCAGCCGTCCATATAAGATTCGCCCAACCCCAGGCTCTGCGCTCGCAACACCTTGCCGTAGAACCTCCCGTTATGGACCTGGATATCCCAAGGCCTGGACCCGCCAATTTGGATATCTGCCAAGGCCAGTAGATCTTTCACCGTTTTCTTTGGTTGCACGCGGCGCTCTCCTCTTATGAGGGCTTATTATAAACTACTAATACCTAGTCCGTTCTATTATTGCGGGCAGTGGCATGGACCGGGCCCTGGAGTCATAGCAGCTTGATTCGCCGGGATATTGGGACAGTTGCAAATGACAGGCGCAGAGCTTGAAGAAGGCCGCAAGTCACTGCTTTTAGCATGATGCGAGTAATATAACCCGCTCACCAAACAAATAATAAGAACTACTACCACAGTTGCCAGCACCAACCTAGGCTTCATAGAGTGTCGCATTAAGTTGTATGGCTGACGCCCAGCTTATATATGATCACTTGGCCGTAATCGTTTGAGCTGTCCCCTTTCGTAGGGTTGGATTGAGTGTAGCATCCAGCTTTGAAGTAATAGCCTGACCCGGTGTTTGAATACTTGGCCTTGGTTGTTCCATTGTATGCTACCTGAATAATTCCGCTGCTCGCGCTTACATTAACCGTGAATATAGTCCCTAGCTTGTAGTTGTTATCAAGTGTGCCTACGTTTTTACCATTAGCTTCAACGAACAATTCACTGCCATTTAACCGAATGAGGATAACATAATTTTTAGGGCCATGGATTTGTCCCGCGACTAGCTGAGGCCTTACTGATGGCAAATGGGTTATTGCTTCCTGGATTGACATGCTATTGACACCTTTATTGCTTGACCAGCTCGCAGCGGCCGTACCATTATTAGTCATTTCACGAAGTTCTGAACGGGGAAAGTCGGAATTAGAAGTAGTCACCCCACCAACAGGGGCCTCGAACTGCACGCCGTTGCCTTGACTATTTAACTGGAAGTACGGCAACACAGAGAAATTAGACAGCTGAGGTTGAGTAATTTCTTCGGGTGCCCCACCCTTTGAGACCGAGATAGGAAGAGTTAATTTCCAGTTTGTTAGATTGAGCAAGCTGCTAGGCAGCTGAGAAGCGGCTGCCTGCGATATTGATGACTTTGTATCACTAAGAGGTTTGCTGAGCTGGCCGGATCTAGCGGCTGCCGCACTCAGTTTATTAAGAACATTATCGCTTCCTACATTGAAAAAAACGAAACCCGCAATGACTACGGCTAACGCGGCGAGTGACGCCGTATATATATAAGTCTTACGCCTGCGCAAGGCTTTACGACGGGAATTATAACTGATGTATCGCTTGCTTTTCATGCTACCTATCAATTCATTCTATAGGAATTTAGATAAAATTTGCTAGCCCACCGGCTTGACATAAGCACAATAAACTAAAGTAGTTCTAAATGCAACGATGTTGTATATTACATGCTTTTTGATATTATAAATTAAGTAATCAGTAAAAAAGCGTATTTCAGTTTTAGTTAGGCATTGCTTTTTTAAATCTTCGAGGGAGGAGAGCCGAACATGAGGGTTGCAGTTATTGGAGCAGGATTTGTCGGTGAAGCTACCGGACGAGGATTCGCGAAACACAAAAACGAAGTGACGTTTGTCGATGTAGACCCTAAGAAGGTTAAAGCCCTAAAAGCTGCGGGATTTGAAGCTTATAGTGCGGATGAATACAATGAAATAAACACGGACGTAACAATGTTTTGCGTTCCTACGCCAACCAAAGCCAAGAAAATCCAACTCAATATATTGGCCGAAGCCGTTACAAGCTTTGCTAAACGGCTTAAAGACCATAATAAGTATCACGTGGCCGTGATTCGCTCTACCGTTCCGCCCCACACGACCAGAAAACACGTACTGCCATTAATTGAAGGTATTTCTGGTAAAAAAGTCGGCAAGGATTTTGGCCTCGTAATGCAGCCCGAGTACTTGCGTGAAGTGACGTCTAAAGAAGACTTTGAGCGCCCTTGGTTTATTTTGATTGGTGAATATGATGCCAAGTCGGGCAAAGTCATTGAGAAATTATACAAACCGTTTAACGCTCCGATTGAACACTGCTCTCTGGAGGAAGCCGAAATACAAAAGTATGTTCACAACGTCTATAATGCAGTTAAAATAGCTTTCTTTAACGAGATGCGCATAGCCATAAAGGCAAACGGCTGGAACGCCGATAAGGTTTTCCAGGCCACGGCCGAAAGCAGCGAAGGTCTCTGGAATCCGGCGTACGGACTGAAGGATTATGGCCCGTTTGATGGCTCATGCCTACCTAAAGATACGAGGGCTTTACTGGAGTGGGCCGAAACCCACGGCTTTAATCTTGGTATTCTGAAGAAGGTCTATGAAGAGAATATCAAACACGAAGATATATTAGGTAAAAATAATAAGGTGACTTTCAACAGAATATTAGAAGTAGAATCGTAAGCTGCTGATGCTGCGCATAATTTTACTTTATATACCGCTATCAGTCATTGGCCTCTGGCGATGGTCGTATTGGCTGGTGCGGGTTGCCGGCGCGGCCATTTATCGCCGCCGGATGCGCAAACTGTCTAGTCTGCCAGTTAATCCAAAGCTAACTTTGACAGTCGTGACTCCCGTTTATAACGAGGAAGAGGCATTGTTCAGACGGGCTATGGATTCTTGGATCGCGAATGGTGCCAACGAAATCATCGCGGTTATAGACAAAACCAATACCCGCCATATCATAAACTTTGAGAGGCTATATTCGCACCGTAAAGACGTCAAATGTAGACTGGTAGTCACCCCGAAGCCCGGGAAGCGCGCTGCCCTGTGCGATGGCATAGAAAGAAGCAGAGGGGACTTGGTCGCGCTTGTCGATTCTGACACGGTTTGGGGTGAGACTGTTCGTGCCAATACCTTACCATTCTTTAGTGACCCAAAAATAGGGGGCGTGACTGTATCCCAAAGGATATCAAACCCCGATACTCTTAGTAATATTCTTTTCGATATGTTGCTCTGGAACCGATATCACGAAGAGGTGCCATTCTTGCTTGGATTAGGTAAGGCATACAATACGCTCTCCGGCCGCACGGCGATTTACCGGCGTGGAGCGCTTATTAATGACCGGTACGACAATCTACATATGTTAATGCATGAGTTCTTTTTTAACGCCCGGGCAATCTCTGGTGATGACAAGAGGTTGTCCCACCTCATTTTGGAGCAGGGCTGGAAAGTGGCCTTTGCTCAAAACGCGGTTGTCTATACGCAAGGCATGGACAAGCTCAAAGTTTTTCTTAAACAACGATTGCGCTGGACCAGAAATTCCTGGCGGGCCGACCTACGGGCCGTTAAGCGAAGATGGGTATTTCACTACCCAGTACTTGCCTACTTTATTATTGACCGGTTTGTCCAGCCTTTCTTTATGCTA
>CAYTYX010000038.1:0-3594 GCA_964442325.1 uncultured Candidatus Saccharibacteria bacterium | reverse complement strand
CGCCGGTATAGGGATTGTTTTATCTGGTGCGGTCTGGCCAGCTTGGACAGAGTGTAAGTGGAGAGCTATCGGGATCTCTAGGTCGCCGAATAAATCGCGCCAGCCCTCGAGCGTTTGCGGGAAGCGTGCCGTAGCGTCTTTATCAATTGGATTGCGGGTGACCAGTACGCCAAAGTTGGCACTTTGGCGCAGACAAAGATTGTGCGGTACCTGATAAACACCCTGCAAATCGCCTAACACCAACTTTGTCGGGTCTTCTCTAAAGCCTTCGGCGTAAGCCGCAAACTCTTCCACCGAAACTTCGGCGGTTTTTTGGCGCTGCTCGGGCAGTTTGCGGCCCAAAATAATGTCGTGGGTGTCAGACCAGCGGTCAAGTTCGTAGAGGCTGGTTGGAATGCCGGCCTGGTTCAATGCCCGGTAGAGTGAACAAGCTAAGGTTGACTTGCCGGCATTATCGAAACCACCGATTAATACGCGAGTGGTAGCCTCTGGCCGGCGGACCGACTCATATAGACCGGGAGCTTCAAAGCCATTGACGGCTCGTGTTTCGTTTAGTGTTTGTGACATTGGCGTGCATGCTCCTTATGCTTAACAACCCGAGCATCACACGCCTGAATAAAACGCTCTAGACTAGAGGTTTTGAGTCAATTTAATTTGCAGTCAAAACAATTTGACTCAATTATTTAAACCAAGCGATTTATACTATTTGATGTGCACTACATCCAACTAAAAATACTCTCGGCTCTAACCCTGACCGACAGCGCCCGCTATTCACAAATCAAGCCAAAAGACATAGAGAGTAATCTGTTTATTTACCATTTGCGGCAGCTTATAAAAGCTAAGTTGGTAGTCAAAAACGCCGATGGTACTTATAGCCTGTCTTCTGCCGGCAAAGCCTACGCCGACAAGGTTAGTATGAGCAGCTACAAGTTGCGTAGCCAAGCAAAAATCGTCAACCTAATTGCTTGCGAGAATAAAGCCGGTAAATTCTTGCTTTACCGTCGCAAGCGCCAGCCATTTATTGGTTTGGCTGGCTTCCCCTACGGCAAAGTACACCTTGGCGAGACGATAAAGGAATCGAGCGAGCGTGAGTTTAACGAAAAAACTAATATGAACGCCCGCTTGTCCCACCGAGGCGACGTTTACGTTACGGTTTTTAGCGATGGCACCTTAATATCACACACTCTTTTCCATATTCACACCGGTACTAACCCCCGTGGAAAGTTAAAAGAGGAAACGCCGATTGGCTACTGTTATTGGGAGACTATCGACGAAAATAACCCAGGCGATTATTTTCCTGGTTTTTTAGAAATTTACAGGCTGATTAAAGCGAAGCCGCGACAGCGGTTCTTTGCTGAATACACATTTCAGTGAGCACAGCCTTAGGCATTTTACTTTTTGACGACTTTTTCGGTTGGGTCAAACTGACCCAAGTACCAGCCGAACATCAGTCGGGTTTGTGAATTGAGCGCTGGCAGAGCACCAAAAACCACCGTAGCTGGGATCAAATAGACCCACTGCAATACCATCCAGATTGTCCGGTGCCGCTTGTAGCGCGCCGGTTTAGGCGGCAGGCTCTTAAAGCTTAGGTAAAAGGTTACCAGTAGTCCGACAAGTGCCACCAGACCAATCCGGCTAATCACCTGCGGCAATTGATTGGCGATGAAGCCGTTGCTATTAAGCAAGTTGCGGTCAAATAAGAATGGCACTTCGGCCGCAAAAAGTAGAATTAGGGGCATCGTGGCCCAGCTAACATGCCCCTCGAGCAGCAGAAAGAACTTGGTTGCTAGGTCCCATTTGGGTACTTTATTCTTTTTGAAAAAGCCGTTATGGGCAAGATAGGCAACGTCTGATGCGCCCCAGGCCCATCTGCGCACCTGTATGAACTGAGCTTTGAGGGTCTTTAGCAATCCGCCGGCTAAAACGGCGTCTTGATAAATCGGCACATAGATCGGATAAACTTCGTGGCGGCCATCGAAGCGGAAGTACGTTCTCCAAAACTGATGCCCATCCTCTACAATCGAGCGAACGCTCCAAAAATCAGTCTCAATTAATGCTGCCATGGGCTGGGCGTGCGAAGAAAAATTGCGGGCCATATGTTGCCGCAGCGACAAAACCACGTACCAAAATGAGGTGCCGGTAGCGATAACCCGTGTTGGCGCCGGAGCATCCCAGATGTTATTAAAATACATCGGGATTGGCTGGTAAGACACATATTTAGGCTCCTCGGTGGAGCAAAAAGTATAAGTTAGGGCTGCAAAATACTTCTTATCGGGCCGATTATCGGCATCGAGTGTAGTGACCAGCACGCACGCGGGGTCAATTTTTTCTTGCTCCAGGTATTTTTTAAAATGCCGGCCCGCAAATGTGATATTGCCACCCTTGCCCGCTACCTCGCCCGTCATTGGCCACGGATGCATTACGGCCATAGCGTCGTAGAAATGGTGCTTGTATTTTTTGACTAGCAGCTCGGCGGTGTCTTTAGTAGCTGGGCCGCCTCTTTGCTCGTAAGGAATGACCAGAATAATCTTCTTCGTGTCGTATTCGTTTGCTAAAAGAGACTGGACGGTGGGCTCGATAACTTCGAGCGATTCTTTGTATAGAGCCAAGAAAACGGCGTGAATAACTTCACTTGGCTTGAGCCGGCGGTTAGCCAACCGCTCGCGAACCCGCTCAACATTAGAGGCGTGCCACTTAGGAGCATGGGCGGCCTTTATCGTAAGGTTTTCTAGGTCTTGATTTAGTCCGCGCCAATTGAGTTTGCGCTGCTTGTCTACCTTATTCCAACCCTGCAGCGTTCGGGCAGCGATTGTAACCGATCTAACCGTCCAGATAGCAATATAGAGAGTTATAAAATAGACCGCCAGCTTGATGTTCCAGATGCTTAGTAAAAACGGCGCCGCTAAGACTGTCCAACTAAGAGCTCCTGGCAGGATTTCGAAAGCTCGGTAACGCCAATCCCTGTCTTCGGGTTGAGGAATTTCAATTGAGCGCATAAGCTAGTGCAAAGCTATCAGTGAGTTGGCCACAATTACCGAAAGAACCAGTAGTAAGACTGATGACGCCAGTATAAAGACTGACAGGTAGCGACGCACCTCGTAGACATGAGCTGACAGTAAGGCTGCGCCGACAGAGGTTAGTACCATAAATAAAGCCAGTGAGTAGATATCGATTGGCCGACCGCTGACGTAGTTATTGCCAATGATATTGGGGCGAAAGGCCACAATGGTGATAGGGTTTTTAGAAATATCAAATTTAAGCAGTACCAGACTGACTCCAGCGGCCATCAGAGCTGCCAGTACCGTCAGCAGTAGCAAAACCAGCCGGTCGCGAAAAAATTTTTTAGGTATTTGCATTGTTTTTGAAGTGGTGCGAGATACGAGAATCAAACTCGTGCCTCTTGCTTGGGAAGCAAGCGTACTATCATTATACTAATCCCGCATG
Organism: uncultured Candidatus Saccharibacteria bacterium; assembly: GCA_964442325.1. Classification (GTDB taxonomy): domain Bacteria; phylum Patescibacteriota; class Saccharimonadia; order Saccharimonadales; family UBA10212; genus CAYTYX01. The sequence continues at coordinate 150 of CAYTYX010000038.1, read as the reverse complement.
CAATGGAGACAAATCCACGGTTTTCTCATTGCTCGTCGGCAAAGCCGAGTTCGCAAGCGAATCTAGCCCGCTACTCTTTTCCCTTAAATAACACTATGGAGCCACCTCGGGGATTCGAACCCCGGACCCCCGCTTTACGAAAGCGGTGCT
>CAYTYX010000037.1:0-3615 GCA_964442325.1 uncultured Candidatus Saccharibacteria bacterium | reverse complement strand
AAATCAAGACACTTTGCTAACGTAGACGAGATGATAATGTCGCTCGATGCCCACAAGGTTAAATTACAAAACCTTGTCGAGGTGCCTTTCCGCGGCCAAGTCCGCCAAACTACTGCCGGGCGCTTGCTATTTAACGAAATTTTCCCAGAAGATTTCCCATACCAAAACGAACCAACTACCAAAAAGCGGCTGGCCGCCATTATGGCCTTGGCCTACAAACGCTACGGCCAACAGGCAACTGCTGACCTGGCGGACCACCTCAAAAGCCTTGGCTTCCGCTATGCCACAGCATCCGGCTTATCTATCGGTATGGACGACCTAGAAGACCTTAAAGATCTAGATAAACTAATTGCCGAGGGTGACAAGCGTGCTGCTGAAATCAGCCAGCAGTTCGACGAAGGCTTCATTAACGACGGCGAGCGCTACCGCTTAACGGTCGACAACTGGACAGCCATTGACTCGCGCGTTGAGCACGCTCTGTCCGACCAGCTCGGTACCCAGGATAACACTATGTCAATCGCCGTTAATTCCGGCGCCCGCGGTAACATCTCGCAGATGAAAGACTCTGTTGGTATGATTGGCGTTCGCGCCGACGCCACCGGCCGCCCAATTGAGCTGCCGGTACGTAGTAACTTCAAGCAGGGTCTAAGCCCACTAGAATATTTCACGGCCACTCGCGGTACCCGTAAATCTCTAATCGACATTGCCTTGCGCACGGCCGACTCCGGCTATCTGACTCGCCGCTTGGTCGATGTTGCCCAGGATGTATTTACCATCCCCGAAGACGCCGACGACCCAGGCTTCCCAATCTACCGCGAAGACGAAACCGACCTAAGTGTTCCGTTTGTTCGCCGCCTAACCGGTCGTTTTGCCGCCGAAAACGTCAAGAAGCACGTTAAAACCGGACAGCTTATCACTCAAGAAATTGCCGAAGCGATTGGCGCCGACGAGTCTATTGCGTCGGTCCGGATTATGAGCGTTCTATCTTGCAGTAGCGTCCGTGGTGTCAGTCGCCGCAGCTATGGCATCGATCTAGCCACCGGCGAACTAGTTGCCATTGGCTCACCAATCGGTGTTATTGCCGCCCAGTCAATCGGTGAACCTGGCACGCAGCTGAGCCTTGACTCTAAGCACCGCGCCGGCGCCGTGACTACTGGCGACGACGCCACTCAGGGTCTAACCCGTGTCGAAGAAATCCTAGAAGTCCGAGTGCCTAAGGGTCAAGCCTACCTGACCGATATTAGCGGCGAGGCTAAAGTCTGGGAAGAGGGCGACGACTACGTCGTGCAAGTTACCGCTAAAGAACAATCTCCGCTTAAAATCCCGCTAACCGGTAAGTCTGCTCAGGTGGGCGATGGTGGCGAAGTTAATATTGGTGAGACTTTAGCTGTTGGCGAAGACGGCGACCAACTAGTGGCACCAATGGCTGGCAAAGTAGCCGTAACTGAAACCACTATTACTATCACGCCAACTAGCAAGAGCCTGGTACGCTACGAAATCCCCGGCTTCAAGCAGCTAACTATCAAAGACGGCGATAAAGTTGTGGCTGGCCAGCGCCTAACCAATGGTTCTATCAACCTACACGAGCTGATGCGCCTGCAAGGCATCGAAGCTACTCAGCGCTACATAATGAACGAAGTCCTCTACATTTTTGCCAGCCAGGGCCAAGCTATCTCCGACAAGCACCTAGAGGTGATTGTTCGCCAGATGTTTAGCCGTGTTCAAATCGAAGAAGCTGGCAATAGCGAATTTATTACCGGCGACATTGTCAGCAAACTAGCCGTCGAAGAGGCCAACGAAGGTCTAGCAAAAGCCGGCAAGAAACTAGTCAAATATAACCAGCTTCTACTTGGTATCACCAAGGCCAGTTTGAGCACAGATTCGTTCCTAAGCGCGGCCAGCTTCCAGGACACTACCCGCGTACTAATTAGTGCCGCTACTAGCGGCAAGGTAGACAAACTATTTGGTCTAAAAGAAAACGTTATCTTGGGTCGCAAGATTCCGGTAGGCACTGGCTCGCGCCATCATATCGAGGAAGAAGCCGCCGAAGGAGTTGAGGAGTAGTCGTAAAACTGCTAAACTAAACAACCGCTATGCCGACTATTAATCAGTTAATGCGTAAACCGCGCCAAAGTTCCAAAGCCAAGAGTAAGTCTATGGCCTTGCAGCGTGTTACCAATAACCTAAAAACCCGCAACTACGAAAAACCGTCACCATTTAAGCGTGGCGTTTGTATTCGTGTAACTACTCGTACACCGCGCAAGCCTAACTCGGCGCTGCGTAAGGTGGCCCGTGTCCGCCTGACTAACGGCCATGAAGTTTGGGCCTACATTGGCGGCGAAGGCCACAACTTACAGGAACACGCCGTCGTGCTAGTTCGTGGCGGCCGCGTACCAGATTTACCGGGTGTGCGTTATCACATTGTCCGCGGCACCCTAGACTTGCAAGGTGTCCAAAACCGCAAACAAGGTCGATCTAAATACGGAGCTAAGAAGCCAAAATAATGACCTTAATCAAAAAGCCATCCGAGGCTCAACTAGGTGCTTTTGATTTGTGGTGTGGAGAAGAGTACGCCGAAGACCTGGCCAACGAAATTCGTCGTTGGGGTAGGCCAATATCAGACATAGGTGCCTATGAGATTTCACTCATGAATCACTTTTACCCCGAGATTGCCATTGAGATTGAGGTATCTGATGCCGCGTAAAGTTACCAAGAGCCTAGTTCGTGAAGTTGCGCCCGATAGACTCTACAACTCTACTGCCGTAACGAAACTCATTAACCGTGTAATGCTAGACGGTAAAAAACAACTGGCCGAGCGGCTGGTTTATAACGGCATGCAAAAAGCAGCCGATAAGCTAAAAGTCCAAAACCCACTGGAAGTCTTCGAACAAGCAATGAAGAACGTCCAACCACATATGGAAACTCGCTCTCGCCGGGTTGGCGGCGCTAACTACCAGATTCCGTTTGAAGTCCGTGGCCAGCGCCAGCAACACCTAACAACTATGTGGTTTGTCGAAGCCGCTCGCTCGCGTGGTGGTATGAGTATGGAAGACTGCTTAGCGCTAGAGTTGGTAGACGCTTATAACAACACCGGCGCAGCCGTTAAAAAGCGTGAAGACGCGCACCGTATGGCCGACGCCAACCGCGCCTTCGCCCACTTTGCGAGGAGTTAATAATGCCCAGAGAGACTGTAGGCACCATAATTGGCTCTGTTACGGTGGACTTCCCACGTGCTTGCGTAGTTAACAACATTGAAAGCTGCCCCGAAATATGTGAACTGAAACAACTAGCCTCTACCGCCGAGGGAACTATAGCGTTGCGCGGTCTTGAGGAAGCTGCGCAGAGGCTTGGTGAAGAAGCACGTGCCAATTGTCGAGGGGTGGCGTTCGATGATTCCGAGTCGGGCGTAACGTGGACTCGAGAATGCTCGCTTACACACATGGTCGAAAACAGTTAGAGAGGATGATAAATGGCAGATAAAAAATACGACCTAAAAGATGTGCGCAACATTGGCATTATTGCCCATATTGACGCCGGCAAAACCACCGTTACAGAGGGTATTCTTTACCGCACCGGCTTAAAGCATAAAATTGGCGCCGTTCACGAGGGCGAAAC
>CAYTYX010000036.1:0-3658 GCA_964442325.1 uncultured Candidatus Saccharibacteria bacterium | reverse complement strand
CGACGCCCGCCTTAGGACGGCGGCGCTCTATCCACTGAGCTACCGGGCCTCGCTTATATTCTATAGGAAGTGACAGTTTTCGGTTAAAATAGAGTCGAGCATGAGCGCTAAGCCAAAGGGCAAACATTTTAAGGAGCAGTTCGACGAAGAGGAAGTACTGCTGGTATTTCGTAAACACCCGATTGTGATGCGCCGCGGGTTGATTTATTTCTCATTGGCGCTACTGGTAGGGGTTAGCGTAGCCCTCTTTAAACCTACTTACGGTTATTTTTTTGCCGGTCTGGCCGCCGGCGCGCTTGCCGGACTCATACTGATTTTTCCTTATTGGGTGCGCTGGTATTTCAGCGTCTACATTATGACCAATCAGCGTTTTATCCAGCAAACCCGCAGTATTTTGCAGGTTAACGTAGTAGACATAGGTCTAGAGCAGGTTCAGATGATAAATTACCAGATATCGGGCTTAGAACAGACATTACTAGGCTTTGGTACAATAGTTGTACAGACCTACGTGGGTGATTTGGTAATCCGCGATGTAGCCCATCCGGCTAAGATTCAAAAGAAAATGGTGGGTATTTTGCGCGACCTTGGCATACACCCAACCCAGCGGCCAGGCACTCTACCTAGCGGCGAACAGGTTGAAGAAGAAATATGAGTCCAATTAGACGATTAAAAAAAGTCCGTGCGGCAGCCGGGGAAGTTGTCAGCAAGGGCGCGGCAGCGCTGGCTCCTACCGATTCGGTTGAGCCGGGTCCCTCTATTCCAGAGGGCGGTGTGCCAAAAATTACTAACGAGACTATTACCGAACATCGCGAAGAGGTCTTAAAAGGCGCCCGTAAATACATCTATCCGCTAGCGCATTCCAAGCGGCGTATTGTCAGCGTCACAATTTCTATTACAGTGGCCGCTGTGGCGGCTTTTGGGGTGTACTGCGGGCTGGCGCTATACCGGTTTTACCAATACAACTCCTTTTTATACCGCGTTACCCAGTTAGTGCCGGCACCAATTGCCCGGGTCGGCCATACCTACATTGCCTACGAAAACTACTTGTTTGAACTGCGCCAGTACGTCCACTATTACCAGACCCAACAGCAACAGGATTTTAGTAATCCGAGCGATAAACAGCAATTGCTTAGTTTCCGTAAACAAGCACTCCAAGACGTAATAAACCAAGCCTACATAAAAATATTGGCTCAAGACAATGGCGTCAGCGTCAACAACAAAGAAGTCAACCAGCGTATGCAACTGTTGCGCGACCAAAACCGGATTGGCAGCAGCGACAAGGTTTTTGCCGATGTCCTGCGCGATTACTATGGCTGGAGCATCAATGACTTTAAGCGAACCGTCAAACAGCAGATTTTGTCTGAGAAGGTGGCGGCCACACTTAACACTGCAGCTAACGCAAAAGCCAACTCGGCTCTATCTAAACTCAAAAAAGGCGCCAATTTTACCAACCTAGCTAAAAAAGTGTCGGAAGACAAAAGCTCAGCCGGTAAGGGTGGTAGCTATGGCTTCGCGATAGACAAGAGTAATCCCAATGTACCGCCGCAGGTGACTCAAGCATTGTTTGGTCTTAAAGTGGGGCAGACCTCAGGTGTGATTGTAACCAGCGGCAGCCTCGAGATAGTTAAGTTGTTAACTAAAAATGCCAATACAGTTACAGCCCAGCACATCTCTTTTAAGCTCACAGACATCTCAGTGTACATAGATAAACTCAAAGCCAAAGAACCACCGCGCAGCTACGTCCACTTCTAGTAGTCGTTGCGCTTTAAGGGGTAAATTGCTAAACTTCGTCAGTAGTGCGGCCTAAATCTGCGCCAAGCACGGGCTCGTAGTGTAGCGGTCAACACGCCTCCCTGTCACGGAGGAGATCGCCGGTTCAAATCCGGTCGGGCCCGCCAAAAATGAAAAAGTCATCCAAAGGATGGCTATTTTATTTTTGGGCAAGCTCGCTTGCGATATGAACCGGCGAAAGAGCGAAGCGCGCCGGTTCGTGTAGCAAGGCCACGCACAGAAGCTTGCTTCGAGCATGGCCGAAGCGGAAAAGTGCGAGCGTTAAGCGAGTGTGCGCTAATCCGGTCTGGCCTCTAAGTCCAAGCAGTATCATTGGCGATACATTTAAGCTATCATAAATCCAGCATCAATAGACAGAGTTAAGAATCAAATGATATGGTTCAAAAAAGCAAAGCAGACCAAGCCCACCATTGACCGAGTATTTGGTTACGTAAGTTTTGCTTTTTTATTTTTAGTTTTAGGTTTAGATTGGCTGGCAGGGATTCTATTGCTTTGGGCATGCTATGAGATTGGTAGGCTCAGTGTGGATTTAAAGCGAAAATGACAATAGCCCCCGCCAGAATTTATTCAAAAACCGTGCAGTAGGCGCCATGTCAAAGATGGGCGGGGGATTGGCGATGACAAGACTACCGGTGTGTTGGTGGTAATATCACCGTTTGTCACTCCAACCTTCCCGGCGCTATCGCCTGAGTTTTTAGGCGCAACCAATTTATCAAGATTTGCGACCTGGGATAGATTCATACCTTGCCAAGTTATAAACGACAGGTCTTTAGTGGCCCTAATGCCAGCTGGCTGTGCCCATGGAACAGCGTAATCACCGACTTGTTGGCCAGCTTTTACCGCTGTTACTAATTTAAAACCAGGGATAGCGCTGCGCAGCAATGTGTCGCTGCTTGAAATGGCCTTTTGGATAGTCTGGACACCCATCACCGCACCTATAATCGTAACCGGCTGGCCGCCGATATCACGCGTGGCGGCAAACAAATAACAGCCACCAGCCTGGTTGGTGTTGCCGGTCTTAATGCCAATTACGCCGTCTGCGCCCAGTAGCCAGTTAGTATTTTTCACTTCGCCGACTACTGGCAACTTGGCATGATTCTCAGCGACAATTTGGCTAAGAATAGGATTTTTCATAGCCGCCAGACCCAGCTTTACCAAATCTTCGGCCGAGCTGACTGTTTTGGGTGAGAAGCCGCTGGCGTCGGCTAGGTGAGTACTACCCATACCCAATGTCGTAGCGTAGTGATTGGCGTAACTCAGAAAATTATTGACATTGCTAAAACCCCACGTAGCTAAGCTAGTGGCCATATTATTGGCCGAGGGTAACAACATTGCCTCTAGTGCTTGGTATTCACTGAGGTGCTCGCCGAGTTTAACCCGCACAACCGAGCCGCCTTTGGTTAAGTAGCTATCGTAATTGGCCACATCGTCTGCACCCATAACCAAGTCCGGCCCCGCCTGGCCAGGGGAGAGCGGCTTTTGGTTTAAAACGGCGAGTGCTGTTAGAACCTTAATAACGCTTGCGCTTGGAACCGGCGTTTGCTGGCCATGTATAACCAGCAAACCTAAGCCACTGGCACCAACTGCCGCTTGCCCAGAACTAGGCCAAGTCAAATTAACCGATGTCGCCGCCGGCAGGTTTAAGTCATTGATATGCGCCTGTAAGCCGGGCATGGGCCGAAGTAAGGAAAAGGCAACATAGGCAGCTACCAAAAGCGTAATAACCGAGGAGTAACGCCTCATTGTCACCTAACTAGTCCCTCCCATTTGTGTATCATACACCGGCACGGCACGGGTTTGTTATACTTTAGCTTGAAGCGAGTCCGCCACCTTAGCTCAGTTGGCTAGAGCACCACTTTCGTAAAGT
>CAYTYX010000035.1:0-4031 GCA_964442325.1 uncultured Candidatus Saccharibacteria bacterium | reverse complement strand
TCTATGGCTCCGCTCTGTAGAATACTGTCAAATATTCTGTCAGCGCCCCATGCATCGATCCCTCTTCCACTAGGACGACGTCGCGATACGCCAAAGCACGTCTCATTCGGTTCATTAAGGTGTCGAAAGTTTTCTCTTGCCCCGCGCTCATTCCCGCTCCTGATTAAGTCAAGGTTGTGTTGAAAAAAGCTTTGAATTACTCTTGATGCATCTTTTGAAAAAGCGTCTTCTCGCGAGGCAAAGACAAATGGATTTAAGAAAACTGGGAGATCTTTACGAGGGTTTATATTTACAAAATCTAACTCCCTCTGTGTTTTCCCAAGATTATAAATTTGACTGATAGTCGGCATTATCGGCTCCGTTAGTAGTAATTATACTCCCAGGGGTGGCAAATCGACTTTGCTTATGCTGTAATAACTCTAGTAGCACTAGATTATTTGGTACTGTTGAACGGCCACCTTTTTAAATAGAGTTTTTAAGCTTTTGCTTTGGTTTTGGTAGGGCGGGCAAGACGGTCGACTCTAGTAAATGTACCGCCGGCTTTTTTAACTAATTCAATCGCTTTTGCGCTGGCAGCTTGGAGCTTAACGTCTTTTTTAGTTTTTAGCTCACCATTTAGAATCAATTTGGCGTTTATGTAAGGACTAGTTATAAGCCCGGCTTCAGCGAGCGTTTGGGTGTCAATAACTGCCTTTTTAATTTGGTCTAGTTGGCCAGTATAAACTTCTTCGGTCTGAGCGCGGTGACTTTTAAAGCCGCGTAGCTTTGGCAGGCGCATAGATAGTGGTGTTTGGCCGCCTTCAAAACCGGCCTTACCGGGGCTTTTACGAGCACCCTGGCCTTTTGTACCACGACCGGCAGTTTTGCCCTGCCCGGCCGAAATGCCTCTGCCAACCCGGTTAGCACCACGCTGTTTGCCGGCGTTTAATTCATTAAACTTCATTGCTTGCTTCCTTAGTTGCTTTAGCAGTCGACTTCTTGGCAGCATTAGTGGCAGCCATGCGAGTTGTAACCCAATTGCTTGACGGCTCTAGCTGGTTTAAGGCCGCAAGGGTAGCATAGGCCGTGTTAAGGCGGTTAGCTGAACCCAGAGATTTACTGAGGGCGTTCTCTACACCGGCTACTTCTAAAATAGCTCTAACTGAGCCACCGGCAATTACGCCGGTACCGGGCGCAGCCGGCAGGATTAGCACGTTAGCACCACCAACTCGAGCTTGGACATCATGCGGCAAAGTACCTTTGTAAAGTCGCAGGTGTATCATTGATTTTTTGGCTACATCGGTTGCTTTATTAATGGCCGTAGCGACATCGACACCCTTGGACACACCAGCACCTACACCGCCTTTATGGTCGCCCACAACCACTAGGGCCTGAAAGCGAAAGCGACGGCCACCTTTAACTACTCGGGCTACTCGATTAACGTGGATAACTCGCTCATCAAACTGCGGCTCTAATACTGTTGAGTTAGCTAAATCTGCCATATTAAAACTCCAATCCGCCTTCCCTGGCTGCGTCGGCTAGCGCCTTAACGCGGCCGTGGTAAGCCCGAGCACCGCGGTCAAACGTGACTTTTTTAATCTTAGTCTTGGCGGCCTTTTTGGCTAGTTCGGCTCCAACTTGGGCGGCCTTTTCACTCATAGTGCCGGTGAGTTTACTGCCAACGGTTGTCGCATATAGTAACGTAATTTTTTTATTGTCATCAATTAGCTGGGCAGTAATATGCAAGTTGCTGATATTAATACTAAAGCGCGGGCGCTCGGCGGTGCCGTGGAGGCGCGATCTTACCCGGTAGGTACGACGCTGATTGTTAGTTTGCTTTTGGCTCAAACGATTCATAATCTACTCCTTACCGCTCTTTCCGCTCTTGCGCAAGATACGCTCATCGGCATACTTAATACCTTTACCCTTATATGGCTCTGGCTTCTTGAGTGCTCTGATTTCGGCAGCAGCCTGGCCGACTTGCTGTTTGCTAACACCGCTTAGTGTGATGACATTTTGGTCGACAGCTACGTTGACACCTTCTGGGACTTTGTAGATTGTATCGTGCGAGAAGCCCAGGTTTAGCTTTAAGTCTGAGCCTTGGGCTTGTACGCGGTAACCAACGCCGTTAATCTCTAACTTCTTTTCAAAGCCTTGGCTAACGCCGGCAATCATATTGGCCAGTAAGGCTCTGATTAGGCCGTGTTTAGCCCGCAGAGCGGCTTCATCGTTGATGCGCTTTACCTCTACCACACCGTCGCCAATTTCTAGACTAAGGCCTTTTGGCAAGGGTAGTTCCTGGTTGCCTTTAGTTCCAGCGACTTTAATTAGACCGCCCTCAACACTGACGTTCACGCCAGATGGAATCATAATTGGCAATTTACCGACACGACTCATCTTAATAGACCTCACAGATTAATTCGCCGCCTAGTTTTTTGGCTTTGGCTTGATTTCCGCTCATAACACCACTAGAAGTGGAGACTATAACAATACCTCGGCCACGCTTAACTACCGGAATATCGCCGGCTTGGGCATAGGTGCGGCGGCCGGGCTTACTTATGCGAGACAGGTAAGTAATTGGCGAGTTAGTGCCAGCCTGACTAAGCGTGATGGTTAGAATTTTACGGCCCTCGACAGTAGCGGCACTAACCTTGTCTGCAAAGCCTTCAGAAGCCAACACCTTAGCCACCGACTCTTTAATTTTAGAGTGTGGCAAGCTAATCTCCTGTTTGCCCACGGCCAAGCCGTTGCGGATGCGGGAGAGCATATCGGCAATAGGGTCGGTTGAAGTCATCATAATTTAGTCCTTACCAGCTGGCCTTGGTTACTCCTGGGATTTCTCCCTTACTAGCGTGTTCACGAAACGAAATTCGGCTCAAGCCAAATTGGCGCATATAACCGCGGCGGCGGCCGGTTTCGCTGCAGCGGTTAGACCAACGGGTTGGGCTAGAATTACGCGGCAGTAAGTGTAAACCTTCTAAATCGCCGGCAGCTTTAAGCTCAGCCCGCTTGGCAGCGTACTTTTTAATCATCTTCTGACGTTTTAAGTCGCGAGCTAAACTAGATTTTTGAGCCATTATTTATTCTCCTTCTCGAATGGTAAGCCGAGCTTTTCTAGCAATGCTTTGCCGTGCTGAGGCTGTTTTGAATTGAGGGCAAATGTTATTTGCAGACCGTGCGGATAAGCCGTTTCCTCAAAGCTCAATTCTGGAAAGGCCGACTGGTCAATTAAGCCGAGGTTGTAATTACCCTGGCCGTCAAACGCTCCCGCCCGCAGGCCATGGAAGTCACGTAACCGCGGCAGCGTCAGATTAAACAGCCGATCGGCAAATTCATACATCCGCTCTCCGCGCAGAGTAACTTTTAGGCCAATTTTTTGACCTTCACGAAGCTTAAAATTAGCTACTGACTTTCGGGCTGCTGTTTGAACCGGTCGTTGGCCAGTGATTTTAATCAGCGTGTTGGTGGCAACTTCCATTGCTCGCTTGTCTTCCTTGCTCTTGCCAAGGCCAACCGACACAACAATCTTTTCCAGAGCCGGAACCTCGTTTATATTAGCCAAATTTAACTCTTTTAGCAACTCCTTAGCGTATCTGTCGCGATAAAGCTCGTGCAGGCGAGCACCTTGGTGGGTATTTTTAACTGCCGTAGCCATTATTTAATCTCCTTGCCGCTGGACTTATAGACGCGGCTTTTAGCGCCATCTTTGGCTAATTTGTAGCCGATTTTTGACACTTTTTTGCCAGTGGCATCTACAATTCCAACTTTACTGACCCAGATTGGTTTAGTCAGTTCTACAATACCGCCCTGAGGCCGGGTTCGCGAAGGCTTAATTGCCCGTTTCACAATATTTATACCTTCGACTGTGACCTTATTTAAAGCAGGGTGAACAGCTACAATTTTGCCAGTCTTACCTTTATATTTACCAGCGCGGACCATTACGGTGTCGCCTTTTTTGAGTCGGATTTTATAAATCGGTTGGGTCATTTTAGAGTACCTCCGGCGCTAGTGAAATAATTTTGGTATAGCCACGCTCACGCAGTTCTCTGGGG
>CAYTYX010000034.1:1883-4341 GCA_964442325.1 uncultured Candidatus Saccharibacteria bacterium | reverse complement strand
TTGAGATGGTCACGAGTCGGACTTCCCATCTTCGCCGGATTCGTCGATCTGCTTATCAACATAAAACATTTCGTCATCGAGTACATCCTTACCAACATTTAGGTGGCGAACGTACGATTGAATGCCGCCTTCAAAGTAAAAGCCATAGCTTTGGCCGGTTAATTCATTGCGAATTGACGCCCGCAGACCTTTGGTCAGGTAGGCCTGGTGGCGCAAATAATCAACAGTCCATTCGTAATCTATATCTACGGTTTCAAAAACCGCCGGATCTGGATAAAACGTAATGGTAGTGCCGGTTTTTTTACTAACAGCGCCCTTTTTAACTGGGCCGGTTGGAATACCTTTTTCATAACTTTGCGTCCAGACATAACCATCACGCTCTACCTCGGCCGTAAGTTTAGTGGAAAGCGCGTTCACAACACTACTGCCAACGCCGTGGAGGCCGCTGCTGACTTTATAGCCACCGCTACCAAACTTACCACCGGCGTGCAAAACAGTCAGGACGGTTTCCAGAGTACTCTTGCCAGTTTTTGGGTGTGTTTCGACTGGTATGCCCCGGCCATCGTCGGTTACTTTTACACCGCCATCAGCTAGTAAAACCACGTCTACGTGGGCCGCAACACCAGCAATAACCTCGTCTACGGCATTGTCGGCTATCTCCTTCACCATATGATGAAGACCTTCGCTGCCAGTGCTGCCAATATACATACCCGGCCGCTTACGGACCGGATCCAACCCCTCTAGGACTTGGATTTGACTAGCATTGTAGGTGCTAGGTTTCGTTTGTTTGCTCGCCAAAAAAGTACCCTCTTCCCTCGTCTAGTACGCAGGATTATTGTTTTAAAGACTCCCTTATATTATAGAACGAAGGTCGTAGTTTAACAAGAGTTAAGCGTTGTCTATTTTAAAGATTTGCTCGTTGGTTTTACCGCTAGTAGCCGGAGCTCCCGTAGCCTGTAGATGCAGATGGCCTTCCTGCTCTTTGGGCAAAGTCGGTGGCGTAGAAGCAGTTGTAGCGCCTACAGCCGTTGGCCGGGCAGTTCCCGGGGTTCGCCGTTTTGCCAGCCACTCATCAAGAAAAGAAGAGCCAGTGGTTGCCGCTCTGGGTTGAGCGACGGCTGCTGATGGCGACCTTGCCGCGCTTGATGGTACTTGTGGCGCCGAGGGACCGCCAGGCCGAATGGGTAAACCCTGCGGACTATATTGTGGTATGCCACCAAAACCACTAGTACCGCCTAAACTCGGCGCCACGGGTGTTACAGCCATACGTTTAAATATCTCGGCCTCAACTACACTTCTTGGACGGCCATATTTTACGGCCGACAACTGCTTCAAGGCTTCCGCTAGCTTTGGATTAGATACGCCAAGCAGTGGGATTGTAGCCATACTAAAGGGCTGTGTGGGCACACCGCTAATCAGCATGCGCGTTACCGTGTTGGCGTTGGGCAAAAATTGCAGGTCGTCCACATTAAAAGTCGGCGCAAATTGTTTAGCCAGAAATTCGGCATCATTAGTGCCCACTCTAAACGAGACGATTGATCCGACATTACCAAAAACAGCGTCGCGGACTTCGTCTGTTAGCTGGGTCGTAAACTGGTTGGCCACAATCAAGTTGAGCCGGTACTTACGAGCCTCGCTTAAAATATCTGCAAAAGAGTCAGTCGAAAAGCTCTGGAACTCATCTACATATAGACAAAAGTCCTTGCGGTCTTCTTCGGGTATGTCCGAGCGGCTCATGGCGGCAGCCTGGAATTTCATCACGAAAATCATACCAAGCAGCCGTGAGTTCAGCTCACCCACCCGCCCGCGACTAAGGTTAATCAGTAGGATTTTGCCATCATCCATCACTTGTCGCAGATTGAAGGCGCTAGTGTTTTGACCGATGATATTACGCATCATTTCGTTGCTCAGAAACGCTCCAAACTTACTAACAAACCAGCTGACAATATCGCCAAACTCATTGGAACGCTGGGCTTGAGGCATCTCCTTTTGCCAGAATTCCAAAACATTTTGGTCGGTGACATGCTTTAATTTTTGAGCAACATAAGCCGGGTCGCGCAGAAGCTTCGGTATATCTATAAAAGTACCGCCAGCCGGGTCGGCCATAATTGCCAGCGCGCAGTTGCGAAAAATATGCTCATAACGAGGCCCGATAATCCCCTGGCGCTGCGGATCATACAGTTTATAAAGCATCTGGATAACTTCTTGGATAATGAAGTCCTTCTGGTCGGGTGTTTGATATTCAAACATATTCAGTCCGAGCGGATGAGCCAGATCGGCTGGTGAAAAGTAAATCACGTCCTCGGCTCGCTCTTTGGGGATTTTACCGAGCAGCTCTTCAACCGCATCGCCGTGCGGATCCACAAAGGCAAAGCCGCGGCCATCCAGAATATCTTGGATGGCTAAGTTCTGCAAAAACCATGACTTACCAGTCCCGGTTTGGCCGACCGAATAAAGG
>CAYTYX010000034.1:0-1873 GCA_964442325.1 uncultured Candidatus Saccharibacteria bacterium | reverse complement strand
CGGCGGCGATCATTACTACTAAGCCGGATAGCTTTCTTTTGGCCACGGAACATATTGTAGCCAAGCAGTAACCCCTCTTCGGGGATATTGCGCGGGCCATCTACTTGCTTAGAGGCCTGCCTCTCCAGCTGGGTGGTAGGAATGTTTTCTTGGTCAGGAAAATGAAACAAAGTTGATAGTTCGGTGCTATTAAGCACATTGCCGCTGGCCTCTTGTGGGAAAAGCCGAAGGATATAAGCTGATATGAAACTGGCTGGATCTTTAGCCGCCACAAACTTAAAGCCATTCTTGCCCGGCGCATCAAACAGAGTAAAAGAAGCCGTTAGATTAGCCAACACAGCCTGTGCCCGCTGTGGTACATCCGATGATGCCACTAGCCGAATGAGCACTTCAAAGCCCGGCTGTTTGGTTTTTTCTTCGATAGCTTGAATAACAGATTGGTCTAGCGAAGAAACTTCATGAGATTCAGATTTATCACTCGATTTATTCTCAGGTGGTTTGGTTAGAGCTCCAAAAATCTGGCCCAACCACCAAAAGCCCGCCTCCAGACCTTTAGCTTTTGATTTGCCTTTGCGCTTCTTTTCGGCTTCAGCCACGGCAGTCTTGCGCCAGCTACTGTCTGCTGGTCTAACTAGTATCTGGACGCCTGCGCCATCATCGTTTTGAAGGGTCGCCAGTGCATTTAAAAGCGCTGGCATAGTATCGCGCTTAATGTCTTCGTAGGTGCCAATTGGGTAGGCAAAACTCTCTTTCAGCACCATATCGCCCCCAACCGTACCACTAAGTCGCGCCAGTGGATTAAATATATTGTGTTCCGCCACCTCTTCCAGCTTGGCCGAAGGGTAAGCGCTAACTACGGCCTGCTCCACTACTCCTAGAAGCGATATAGGAACAGCTGTATAAAAGTGAACCGACCCTTTTGTGGCGATTATCTCAAAACCGATATGCTTTTGGCCGTAGAATTTAGACTTAAATCCCTTTTGGGCAGTGCTAGCTAAGATGTTATATAGGATTTGAGCGCGGGAAATATTTTCATTAATAGTATCTCGAGTGTCTCGACCTCCAGATTCGACGTCCTGGCTGGGCGGTGGCAAATGTATAAGTAGGGGCACCATCTTAAGACCGCGTTCGTAATTTTTTTGTTCACGATACAGTCGCCGGATATAAAAATAAGCTGTTGCCCCAGCCCCAAGCACAAATAGCAGAAACACCCCTAAGGCAATAAGCGCGGTCATTGCTTTAGCCGGCTTCCTCTACTTTGATTAGCTTATTGAAACGGGCCTTCAGATACTCTGCCTTTACCAGGCTCATCTGTTTTTTTTGGCTATGGGGATCGTCTTTGGTCCTAGCTATGACGCTTTTTGCCCTATCGACCCATTGCTTCTCAATCCTGTCGCTATCGCCAGTCGATATAACTGGATCGGATGAAGTTGGTGAAGCTACCACGGTATTATCTTGAATAGGAAGCTGTGCCGTAACAGGTCCTTGAGGTACTGACGGCGTTTGGGCCTGGGGTGTAGAGTGCGTGGTTTTAGCGGCCGAAGGGTTATCCTTGCCTAGTTGGCCCTCAACAGACTTCTCCAGATGTTTCTCCCAACCCTCTTGAGGTGGAAGCTCAAACGCCGGCTCGGCGCCCTCCCTAGTACGCTCGTTCATAACAGTTATTATACGATAATGGAGCTGGGTTTAGGAAACTAACCAGGATATCGTCCTAAATAAAAAAACAGTATCAGCGTTAACACTAATAGCAGGCCTGCCTCGGCTAGACCCAATGAGCCTACACTCCTTAGCATTATTGACGATACACCAACGGAGGCCAGTAATATTACCCTGCGACGAGCCCTTTTACTGGGAACATCGGCGGCTTGGTCGG
>CAYTYX010000033.1:0-4451 GCA_964442325.1 uncultured Candidatus Saccharibacteria bacterium | reverse complement strand
CAAGGCCCGGCGGGTGCAGCTGGAGCTAACGGTCTAAACGGTACGCCGGGTCTAAATGGGCTACAAGGCGCGCCAGGCGACGCGGGGGCTACGGGCGCTACCGGCACAACTGGAGCACAAGGAGCTCAAGGTGATGTAGGTGCTACTGGAGCTAACGGAAATGTTGGTGCGCAAGGGGCTCAAGGCGCACAGGGCGATATTGGCCTAACCGGACTACAGGGAGTCCAAGGTCTGCAAGGTCCTATTGGTTTAACCGGCGCAACTGGCGCCCAAGGACTAATTGGTTTGACTGGAGAAACCGGCGCTCAGGGTGACGTGGGAGCCACTGGTACCCAAGGACCGATTGGTTTGACTGGAGAAGCTGGCCCTCAAGGACTACAAGGTATCCAAGGAATTATTGGTCCGACCGGCCCTACTGGAGCGACCGGTCCAATCGGAGCTATGGGAGACCAGGGACCACAGGGCTTACAAGGGCCGATTGGCCTAACCGGACTACAGGGAGTCCAAGGTCTGCAAGGTCCTATTGGTTTAACCGGCGCAACTGGAGCCACCGGCGCTACGGGGATTCAAGGCATCCAAGGACTACAGGGGATTATTGGACTAACTGGGGCAACCGGTCCAACTGGCCTTACCGGTGCAACAGGATTAACTGGTGCTACCGGAGCCACTGGCCCAACTGGGCCTAGTGGTTCTACTCGAGTAGTGGGCACACCGGTTATTTCGGCCGTTGCTGCGCCCAACAACACACAGGTTACTGCCACGGCTACTTGCGCAATTGGTAAAGTGTTACTTGGTGGCGGCGGTCTGGTTACTACAACAGCTGTTGCTAACAGGGCGCTGTTAAGTCAGTCTTACCCGAGTAGCACAACTACCTGGACCACCGTAGGCGTCGCTACTGCAGCCCTGGGAGCCGGAAATACAATGACCGTTAGCTCCTATGCACTTTGTAGTCAATAACTAGAATTGGCTAGGTGTGTTGAGTCTAATACAGATTTCAGGCAAGAATTAGTTTATGCTCGGCTGGAGTTCCAGGCATAAAGATGCCCAACCACTGCAAGTCCAATAAGCGCAATTCCCCATCGAACTGGATGGGTAGAAAAAACCGGGCGAGCAATTAGCAAGCCAATCCCAACGCCACCTACAAAATGAACGCTCGCAAGATAGGCTGGATGTTTTTTGAAATATTTCATGGCCTAATTATTGCATAGGTTAAGCATAAGTAAAATGGCTGGCCATTGTGTTCGATGTTAAACACCTAATGGTAAGTTCATGTGCTGACAGGTCGCACGTTAACTGAGCGGGGTGTAGAATGCAGCTATGGTCCTAAAGAGTAGATATCCGTATTGGGTCTATATTGTTGGGGTTTTTGTAGCTTGGGTAATAGTATGGCTGATAACGTGGAGGTTAATCAGCGGCAACCGGTTTCATAATGTGCTTATTTTTGGCAGCGGTTTCTTAATTGGTGTTCTAGGTGCTAGTTTGGCTCGCAAAGTTTATAAATAGCTACTTGAAGTAAAAATGTAGTACATATACTCCAACAAAGTGATCGGGAGGAACCGTAATCGTAAAGCTAGGATTAAAAGGCTGGGCAGTATATACAGGGGAGCTATAACTCAGTTTATAAACCCCGGGGGGCAAAACCATTTTATATTGGCCCGGGCCCATAGCCTTGTCTAATTTGATAGCGGTATTACAAATTGTACCGGGTAAGCATTGAAGGGTGGCATACACTGAATATGGATGCGGGAAAGGCAGGTCGTAGTCTGGGCAAATCATACCAGGTGAGCAATAAGGAACAAAAACAGGCTCGACTCTGATACCGCTGTTTGACGAGCTCGATACAGGCACTGAAGGAGCACTAGTGGATAGTTCAGAAATTGTCGGTGCCGTAGTTTTGGGCGTAGGGGTTTGTGTTTTTGGCTGTTGCCCAGAGGATGATGGTGTAGTCTTGGCTTTCGAAAGACTCGTTTTGGGGAAAACTATGCCTTTATAACCTGCACCGGTAGCGACTTTTTGCCCATTTATAGAATTTTGTGAATCAGAATAATGTGTTGTGCTCCAGATTTGATAACCAAGGCCAGCGACTATGGCAAGGATTACTAACAAAACTAGACCCTCGAGCACTAAAAAGCCTTTTTGATTTCTTATTTTCATACTAGGTATATTGTAAAACTCAAACCGGTAAAACACTACGAGCTAGCGACATAAAATAACTAAAAGGTGACTGGGGCCTTACGAACTGGCCACCTTTCGTGCACTACTTGGCAGAGCATCTGGGTCTATCACCCTAATTCCATTCGGACAAGTTGTGGTTGGAGCTTATTTAGGGTGTTAATCATCTTGCCTACTCTCTTGAAGCCAGCTTTTTGGTAGGCTCTTATAGCCCTGACATTTTCTGGTCTTACCTCTAGGTAAATTTTGCTGATACCTCGAGTTTTCGCTTCATCGAGCAATTGCCGGATAGCTTGCAAGCCATAACCCTTCCCCCGCGATTTCTTCTCTCCTAAAATAATTTGAGTTTCCCACCAATCATTGGCTCGCTTTTGTAAGGAAATATGTCCGATGGTGTCAAAATCGCAATCTACCATAAAATGTTGCGCAGTCTGTGACTCAAAAATATTCTTAAAATATCTTGCCACCTGATGATCTGTCAATTCAACAGTGTCGCCACTGGTTACCCTGATTAAATCAGGATCACGCCACCACCTGGCAAAGTATTTAATGTCTTGAGGCTGAACTGGTCGTAGGACTATCATGGCACAACTATATCAAATTTATTCTGCCTGTTATGATTGCTCTACTTGGCCGAGCATACAAGTTTAGTACGAGTTAGTGATGAAGGAATCTAAAATAGAATGCTATAAAAACCAACACAATTCCTATATTCGCTAGGAGCCTTTCCCCAAACCGATGCCTAAAAAACAGCACATCCACAGCAACTATAGTAACTACCATCGCCAGGAGGAAAATTGCCGCTGTGATATTTTTTTCCATTTACAACAATTATAGACCAACACTTTAAACTGAGACAAATGAGACACATATAGGGTAATAATTATGAGAAGGGCTCGTCCGAAGACGAGCCCTTCTCGTGTCATGCGCCGTGACAGCCGTCACGTCTTGAAGATGTGAGCCGGGCTGCACAACGAAGCCGCGTAGTTCATGCCGAAGCACGCCCGGCCGTCGCTGTTGTAGACGCCCCGAAGGACGAAGAACACGGTGACCGTATGCCCCGACTTGACCGGCACCACCCAGCGGCCCGCGTTCGAGCCGCGATGGCCGATGGAAGCCGCGACGAACGTGTCGCCTTCAGGCTGACAGCAGCCCAGGTAGTAGCCCGCAAGCCGTACGAGGACGAAGTTCCGGGTAGTGCTGTTGTTGAGGACCTTCACAATGAAGACCCGGGTCCCCGGGGAGGGGCTCCGGACCATCAGGATCTGGTCGTGGTGCGTAGAGCTGCGCTGTGTTGAGGCGTAGGCCCCAGCGACGACGAGCAGTGCAAACAGCGCAATCGCGGCGGCAAAGCCGACCTTGCGAAGCATTGCTGCCTCCAGACGATAGATGACACGAGGTTCGCTTTCGAGTTTCCACCCAAAAGACGACTTTATTTATAACACTAATGCTTAACTAAGTCAATAGGAGTCCACATCTTCTTCGGTCGTACAGCTTGGCTGAGCATCTGGGTCTGGTACCTATTGGCTACCTTCAGCGCTTAACCTACGCTCGTAGAGAGCAGCGGTATAACCATTTTCCTCTGGTTCTTTGGTGCCAACCTGGACGAAGTCCTGCTTCTCATAATATGCACACAGTTGAGTGTTGTTAACATCGCAGCACAGCCTTAATAGTTGACGATTATTATGTATAACTTCTTTAACGGCCCAATCAATAATCTGTTCGCCTATGCCCTGGCCATGAAAACCATCTTTAATAGCCAGGCGGTGAATGTAGCCGGCGTTAGGCAGTTGCTGGCCCCAATCTCTTTCATCTTGCCAGCCTAGTGCAACCGTGCCAACAATCTTGCCGTTTTGGTGCACGATATATGTTGGGCAGTCTTTGATTAGCTGCAGAGCCTCTTTGTCCGAGTATGGTTCTGTACCCCAGGCCGTATCTTGATGACTAATCTTAAATCCTGCGGCTTCTGTCAATATGGCTGCTAATAGGTGCGCATCTGCACCGGTTGCTTGTGTAAAGGTGAGTTCTGTCATATTTTATTTTGGCTGAGTATCTGGGTCTGGTACAGATGACCGCTAGTTAATATACTCCAGCACTGTTTCGTAATCGGGGCAAACATCTTCCGGAATCGGCCGAGCTTTTAACTCGTCAAGCGATAACCATTCGGCTCGGTCGTGTTCCCAGCTTAGCTTTATATTGGGCTCAGCATCTTTTAGCCTGCCTTCAAATAATAATATGGTCGCATCTTCCTCGACTATGTATTTTTTTGACACTAGCTT
>CAYTYX010000032.1:0-4453 GCA_964442325.1 uncultured Candidatus Saccharibacteria bacterium | reverse complement strand
GCAAGCGATTTCTTCACCGTTACTTGAGGTATCAATTGATGGCGCCCGCGGTATTTTGTTTAACGTCATTGGTGGTTCCGACATGGCCATGCACGAGATTAACACCATCGCCGAAACCATCACTGCTGCTGCCGATCCGGAAGCCAACATTATATTTGGTGCCACAATCGATCCTGATATGGAAGGCGAGGTGGCTGTTACTGTCGTCGCCACCGGCTTTGACGAAGCCTACTTCACCAACCGCAGCCGGGTCAGAAGCCCAGCCGCCAAACAAGCGGACGTAACAGTCGACGAAGAAACGGTTAACGAACTAGACATCAGTGGCGATGCGGTTAACGAAACCGCTCACCATTTTGCTAGCGATACGAGCGAAGAGGGCCCAAGCATCTGGACATCACCCAATAATGACGCAGAAGCAACTGACGAACCGGCCAAAGCCGCCGAGACCGAAGCCGACGAAGACAGGCGCATCATACCTTCGTTCCTGCGCCGCCGTGGCCGCAAAAACCACCCGGCAGGCGACGACGATTCCAACAACGGCAGCGACGACGTCGTTAACAGGTAAGCAGAAGCGCTCTTGTGATTAATACAGCATTAATTGCTTGCTCTACCGCCACTCGTGGGGTTACTATAGAGGTCACAAACACTATATATAGTGATAGTACCTTGAGCCTATATTTAGCAAAGGAAGTTACCGTATGAAATGTAATAAGTGCCAATCGGCCGATAGTAAAGTAATAGAGTCGCGTGACGTTGCCGGCGGCGAAGCCACCAGACGCCGACGCGAGTGCTTGAAATGTGGTTGGCGTTTTACTACATACGAACGGATCGAACATCCCAGCTTGGTAGTAGTTAAGCGCGATAACACCCGCCAGCTATTCAGCCGCCAGAAACTGTTAAGCGGCTTGCAGCGGGCGTGCGACAAAACGCCGGTTACTAATATGCAGCTGGAGGCTTTTACAGCCGACATCGAGCGCGAGCTCTACGGTCGCGGCGAGCCCGAAGTTAGTTCGGTCGACATTGGTGAGCTGGTAATGGCCAACCTAGCTAGCTTAAATGACGTAGCATATGTGCGATTTGCCAGCGTCTACCGGTCGTTCAAAGACATCTCCGGTTTTGAAAAAGAGCTGACCAAAATCCGCCGCAACCGCGGCAAAGAAAAGTTGGCTGCCAAAATATCCCTTGCTAAAAAATAGTTGTTGCCTAAGGCCGCCGCGATAGTTTATTATCAAAACGTCCATAGGGAGCAGCCCGGAGGGGCTTACTACTACTGATAAGTGGGTGGGTGAGTCTTAAAGGGCGCTTGAAAATTAAAACCTAAAATAAATTAAAAAATGAGGCGAAAGAGAGGGTATTTCAATGGCGCAAACAACCGCTAAGGTAGGGGGTAAAAGGCTTTTTACTAAGCCAAACTCTAACGCGTATGACAGCTTAAAATGGGTCAAGCGGGACTCTTCAATTACTAACCCCGGCACGGGCAAAACCGTCTTTGAGCAAAAAGACGTGGAATTCCCGGAAGGCTGGAGCTTAAATGCTATTAATATTGTTGCCCAGAAATACTTTTTTGGGACTCCCGGCACCAAACAGCGCGAAACCTCTCTTAAAAACTTAATTGACCGCGTAGCCGATACCGTTACCCGCCATGGCGTAGAAGAGGGTTACTTTGATGACGAGCTCAACGCCGAAGATTTTCGCCAAGAGCTGAAATATATTTTGGCAACCCAGCGAGCGGCCTTTAACTCGCCGGTTTGGTTTAATATTGGCGCCTCGGGCCGACCACAGCAAGCCAGCGCCTGTTTTATTTTGGCAGTCGAAGACACTATGCCAGCGATTCTGGATTGGTATCGCGAAGAAGGTATGATTTTTAAGGGTGGTTCTGGCTCTGGTATTAATCTGAGCCACTTACGCTCAAGTAAAGAGCGCCTGGGTGGTAGTGGCGGCTACGCTTCTGGCCCGGTTAGTTTTATGCGCGGCGCCGACGCTTCGGCCGGCACTATTAAAAGTGGTGGCAAAACTCGTCGAGCCGCCAAAATGGTGATTCTTAACGTTGACCACCCGGACGTAGAAGATTTCATCTGGTGTAAAGCCCGCGAAGAGCGCAAAGCTCATGATCTAGAAGCAGCTGGTTGGGATATGGGCGTAGATGGCAAAGACATCTTTAGTATTCAGTACCAAAATGCCAACAACTCAGTGCGGGTGACCGATGAGTTTATGCAGGCCGTGGTAAACGGCGATAAGTGGGAATTTAAAGCCGTTAAAGACGGCTCGGTGGTTGCCACTACCGAGGCGTGTGACATCTGGCGCCAGATGGCCGAAGCATCCTGGCAATGCGCCGACCCAGGCATCCAGTTCGATACGGTCATCAATAAGTGGCACACCACGCCCGTCGCCGGCCGCATCGAGGGAAGTAACCCGTGCAGCGAATACATGCACCTCAATAACTCGGCCTGCAACTTGGCCTCAATCAACCTATTGAGATATCTAAATGACGACGGCAGCTTTGACGTAACCGCCTTTAATCATACCTGCGAAATAATGTTCACAGCCCAGGAAATTTTGGTGGGCTACAGCGAATATCCAACCGAGAAAATCACCGAGACTGCCAAGGCTTACCGCGAGCTGGGCTTAGGTTATGCTAACTTAGGCGCTATGTTAATGGCCCAAGGCTTGCCTTATGATTCAGACGAGGGCAGGGCCCAAGCGGCCGCTATAACGGCGCTGATGACCGGTGTCGGCTATGCCACCAGTGCTCGCTTGGCTCAAAAAGTTGGGCCGTTCGCGGGCTATCACAAAGACCGCAAGGGAACCAACAGCGTGCTAAAAATGCATCGTGACGAAGTCAAAAAAATCGACCCGAGTAAAGTCAGCGAGGAGCTTTTGAGCGCAGCGGCCAGCGCCTGGGACGAAGCCGTCGAGCTGGCCGAACTTTATGGCGTACGCAATAGCCAAGCCACGTTGCTGGCGCCAACCGGCACGATTGGTCTAATGATGGACTGCGATACCACCGGTATTGAGCCGGACTTGGGGTTGACCAAAGTCAAAAAACTAGTTGGTGGCGGCACAATGTTTATCGTCAACCAAACCGTGCCACGGGCGCTTAAGACGCTAGGTTACAGCAAGGCTGAGTCGGACGACATCATCAAATATATCGACGAAGAAAAATCAATCATTGGCGCGCCGCATCTTAAACCAGAACACCTGCCGGTCTTTGCCTGCAGCATGGGCGATAACGCCATCCACTACACCGGCCATGTCAAAATGATGGGCGCGGTCCAGCCGTTTTTGAGCGGCGCTATCTCTAAGACCGTCAATATGCCCGAAGAAGTAACGGTGGAAGATGTTGAACAGCTGCATATGGACGCCTGGAAGCTTGGCTTAAAGGCCGTTGCCATCTACCGCGACAACTGTAAAGTCGGACAGCCGCTATCGATGGCCAAAAAAGATGGTGCTGTCGAGAAGACTACAGTTGTCGGCGAAACTTTGGCAACGGTTGGTGCCGTTGTGGCGCAGATTCCAAAAGAGTTGCCGATGATTCGCAACTCCAAAACATTCCAATTTAAGGTGTCAGATAGCAAGGGCTACTTTACCGTCAGCGAGTTCGAAGACGGTGCGCCGGGCGAGTTATTCATCTCGGTCTCCAAGATGGGTTCAACCTTGCGTGGCCTAATGGATGCCTTCGCGATTGGTATTAGCCATGGTCTACAGTATGGTGTGCCACTTAAGGCCTACATTCACTCGTTCACGTCTATGAGTTTTGCGCCCAGTGGCATTACCAGCGACCCAGATATTCGTACCGCCACATCGCTAATCGACTATCTATTCCGCCGTTTAGCGCTAACTTACCTAAGCTTTGACGACCGGTTGGAGCTAGGGCTAGCCAGCCTGGACGATATGCCCCTAGAGCAGGAACAGTTGCCGATCGAAACTACCGTTACCGAAATTAAAGCCGAAGAACCTAGCGAAGATAAGCCAGTCAGCCTGAGTCTCGAAGCGGCTCCAGCCGCTGTAAAAATCGACAAAAAACCAGGCAAGGTTGCTTATATTGACAGCTCTGCGCCACTTTGTAGTGTCTGTGGCAATCAAACCCAGCGGGCTGGAACTTGCTTTGTTTGCCCAGCTTGTGGTTCGTCTACCGGCTGCGGGTAATCCTCTGGCAGAAGGCCAGATAGGCTAGCCAAAAACTCAACCGTTTTTCTACCAACTTCCTGTTTATCTAGTGGACTTGGTGGGCCATAGCTTTCTAAAAACGTATCTACAATTGTTTGGGCTTGATGTCGGGAGCGAAGGCTAAACGGGTGTTTTAAAAGATTTTGAACCACTGCCGCTAGCGTCATTAACTCATCTTGCTGGCCTTGATAATGGCCTTCTCGTATGGCATCAGCTTCATCCAGCGCCATAAGGAGTTCAGGAATATCACGCCCAGTTTCTTCAGCTACCACTTCGAGTGCGTCAG
>CAYTYX010000031.1:0-4552 GCA_964442325.1 uncultured Candidatus Saccharibacteria bacterium | reverse complement strand
GCTCTCTGACCCGCAAGGTCGGCGGCACAGGACTCGGCCTGTTTATCTGCCGTAAGATTCTAGAGCTCTATGATGGGCGGATTTGGGTAGACAGCAAGCTAGGCAAGGGCAGCACCTTTTTTGTCAATTTACCCCGACTAGACAGCAGTAAAGCTGTAGCTAGTCAAAGTGTTAATGGCGTGATACAATCGCCGCAGGGACAAGCATAAGCCTTTTATAATATGCCTAAAATACTTTTAGCTGAAGACGACGCCAATCTGCGGGAAATTTTTGAAATGCGCCTGCGGGCCGAAGGCTACGATGTCGTTACCGCCGGCGATGGCGAAGAAGCCTTGGTGGTGGCCGCCAAAGAGCGGCCCGATTTGGTGGTGGTAGACATAATGATGCCAAAAATCAGTGGCTTTGAAATGCTATCCACCTTGCGGGCCAACCCGGAAACGGCAGGCACCAAAGCTGTTATGATGACGGCTCTAGGCCAAGCGGAGGACCGCGAGAGAGGCGAAGCATTAGGTGTGATAAAGTATTTAGTGAAATCTCAAGTAACACTTGAGGATTTTGTCCGCACAATACGTGATATTCTAAGTCCAAACCAAGCTAACACTAAACAAAGGAGTAATATGGACAACCAACAAACACCAACTAGCAACCCAATGCCAGCAGCTGACGGCGCTAACCCGATACCAGCGATTCCGCCTAGCTCAGACACTGGCGTGCCAGTAGCACCCGCTGTACCTGCATCTGACGGGATGAGTATGGCCGACGAGAAGACCGAAGTGGAGAATGAGGAGGCTAAATTCGCTGCCCAGCCTGCGCCACAAGCACCCGAAGCCAGCGCGCCAGTGACCGCACCAGCCGCCGAGATGCCAGCTGCGGAGCCAGCAGTTACACCGGCTACACTACCAGCACCTGAAGCCCCAGCCGTCGACGAGCCAGCTGCTGCCGAGCCCGGCCAAACAATTGAGCCTTCGACCCCGCAAGATACTCCAGCCTAAGCTGAGTACTCTTGAGGCAAATAATAACCGTGCTCCCTGAGTGCGGTTATTATTTAAGGTGTTATCAGGGTATAATCGATAGTAATGAGTGAAAATCGAGCCGGCATTGTTGCGATTGTGGGCAGAGCTAACGTTGGCAAATCAAGCCTATTTAATGCAGTCCTGGGTCGGCGTGAAGCCGTTACGACCCGCGAGCCTGGTACCACCCGCGATAGTTTAAGCGCCAGGGTTAGCTGGCGTGGCAATGACTGGTGGTTGGTTGATACAGCCGGCCTAAAAACTGCTCAAGACGACTTTGAGCTAACTATCCAGTCCCAGATTGCCGAAGTCGCCGAGTCAGCCGACGTTATATTGGTGGTGGTTGAAGCTACCACACCGATAACCGAAGAAGACCGCCGAGTCGCTAAGCTGGCACTTAAGACCGGCAAGCCGGTTATCCTGGCGGTCAATAAGGCTGATATTCATAAAAGCGTCGATTTAAGTAGCTGGCAGGCACTAGGCATAAAACCAATTATTGCTACCAGCGCCATCCATAAAACCGGCCTAGAAGAACTACTGGACCGCTTGAGCACCCATTTGCCCAAAAGTACTATCCGCACAGCCAATGACCGCATCCGCTTGGCAATACTCGGGCGACCAAACGTTGGCAAATCCAGCCTATTTAATTCTTTGGGCAAAAAACAACAGGCCCTGGTATCGGCCCGCGCTGGCACTACCCGTGACGTTAATCGTTTGAGCCTAAATTACTACGGCCGCGAAATCGAATTGCTAGACACTGCCGGTATTAGGCGCGGCGGTAAAATTGAGCGGGGTGTCGAACACTTTAGTGTTATTAGGTCCCTGGCTGCAATAGAAGAAGCGGACGTATGCCTACTGGTAGTGGAAGCGGGCGAGACAAGCGTCCACTTAGACCAAAAAATCGCCGGCATGATTAAAGAAGCCGGCAAAGGACTCATCTTAGTGGTAAGCAAATGGGATTTAGCTGAAGGCCAAGAGATAGATAAGCCAACCGTGACACGCTCTTTGGCCGCTGATTATGTTTTTGCACCTTGGGCACCATTGGTTTTTACGAGCAGTGTAACCGGCGATAATGTGACAAAAATTTTCGAGCTGGTGCTGGAGATTGCTGCCGCCCGACAACAAATAGTTAAGACGACCGAGCTTAACAAGTGGCTACAAAAAGCTACGAATCACCATCCACCGGCCGGCCTGAAAAACCGCCAGCCCAAGCTCAATTACATAGTCCAAGAAACCGACCAGCCGATGCCGAGTTTTAAAATTTTTGGCTCGCACCTAAAATTTCTGCACTGGAGTTACCGGCGCTACTTAGAAAAATCGTTTCGCGAGAACTGGCCACTTGCTGGAACGCCGCTCAAATTCTGGTTCATTAACAAGGAAAAACGGTAGAATAACCTCTATGGGCCTATTCCAAAAAAAACCCACCATTAGCACTAGCGCCCCATCCTATACGACTAGATCTGGCCGAACTATACTAGTTATCGGGCTTGGCAATCCGGGCAAAAGTTACGAGGGTACTCGCCATAATATCGGCTTTGCAGTAGTTAATGATTTTGCCCGGCGCAATGAATTCCAGCCATGGATCGCCAAAAAAGATTTGAAGTGCGAGCTAACCATCAATAGCCTGGGTGGCAATCGCATAATCTTATGTAGGCCCGCTACATTTATGAACGATAGCGGCCAGTCCGCAGCGGCAGTTCAATCTTTTTATAAAATCTCTAGCTCGGACACGCTGGCGATTTACGACGAATTAGCTATTCCTTTGGGGCAATTACGTAGCCGGGTCGGCGGCAGCGATGCCGGCCATAATGGCGTAAAGTCGCTCATTGGGCATATCGGCGAGGGCTTTGGCCGCCTGCGCGTTGGTATAGGCTCTGAACTGGCTACCAAGACCGAGGCGAGTAACTTTGTACTTAGTAGATTTACCAAACAGGAACAAGAGCAGCTGCCAGCAATCATTAAAGAAGCTGGGGTGATGCTAAGTGAGTATATTTTCTCGGGTGAGCTGCCCCACGACACCCGCAGCGTCTTATAAAACAAAAAGACCTCCGTTGGGGGTGGGCACCATCGGAGGTCTATTTGCGGGCTTGAGGCTCACGCCTTAAGCCCAAGAAACACCCTTCAACCCACCTTCAAGTGAAGCCTCGAAAACCGCCAAACGGCTAAGTATTCGGGCCGGACCACCTTTTAAGGGGTGGTCACATCCCGGAGGACTCACTATAGCCCACGTTGATTGGGTCATCTGCTTATAAATAAACAGATAGTGAAGTTAAAGGGGTTAGTTTGTCTAAGAGCTCTCCCGCACTTTGCCGGCTTCTAGTAAAGCGCTTGCACGGCTTTTGGGACCGGGCTTATACTACAAGCAGAGAAAGTGCAGGAGAGCCGCTATCCCAAGTGGAGGGTAAAACAACTCGGAGGAGCGGTAAATCTCTTAAACAATCTAACGCGGTGCTTTTTCAAACACCTTGTTATTTGGGGGTATAAGGTGAGTAAACGTAAAATATCACGCTTACAGGTTGCAATTTTAGCAAATAAGTGTTTTGGTGTCAATACTTTTTAATATATGGCGGCATCTGTCAATACGCTAACGCTTAAAGATGCTGGCTATCCGGAAGCCCTGCGACACATAAACCCAGCTCCTAAGCAATTATTTTGGTTTGGCAGTAACCCAAGTAGCTGGTTAGGTCGCCCCAAGGTAGCTATTGTGGGTAGCCGACGAGTTAGCCCTTACGGCCGGAGCGTCACCGAGAAGTTGGCCACCCAGCTGACTGAAAGCGGGGTAGTGGTAATTAGTGGCTTGGCGCTAGGCATGGATGCTGTTGCCCACCAAGCCACTTTAAAGGCCGGAGGCACTACCATAGCGGTAATGCCCGGTGGTCTAGATAGGATTTATCCGGCTAGCCATCGCAACTTGGCATTACAAATCATTAAACAGGGCGGGGCGCTGGTTAGTGAATATCCAGCTGGAAGCGAAATCCGCAAATACCATTTTGTTAAACGTAATCGAATTGTCGCCGGCCTAGCTGATGTCTTACTAATCACCGAAGCAGCGTTAAAAAGCGGCACCTTGCATACGGCCCGTTTTGCTCTAGAGCAGGGCAAAACAGTAATGGCGGTACCGGGCAATATTGATAGTCCGGGCAGCGAGGGCTGTAATAATCTAATTAAGAGCGGTGCGGTGCCGGTTACGGACGTGGATGATGTGTTCTTTGCGCTAGGTATTACCCCATCTAAGAAGCAGTTCAATCAGGAGGCATTCAAAGGCACTAAAACTGAGAGGCAGATTTTGAAGTTAATTAGCCAAGGCCTCAATAGCCAGGAGGAGTTAGCTCTGGCCAGCGACCTAAACGCTGCGACTATTACCGGAGTGCTAACCACACTGGAAATCGGCGGCTACATCAGACCACAGGGCAATGGCAATTGGAGTCTGGCCTGAAGCAGCGAAATTTGCATCGGCGGAGCAAGCGTTCTAAACTAGGGCGCGTATGTCAAAACCTAACTTAGTAATCGTAGAGAGCCCGGCCAAGGCCAGAACCATAAGT
>CAYTYX010000030.1:0-4563 GCA_964442325.1 uncultured Candidatus Saccharibacteria bacterium | reverse complement strand
ATGCCATATTAGACGCGCACTTTACGGCGCTGGCAGGAAATAGCTTAATATATTTAGCCACGCTACTGCACCGCGGCAAACAAAATGCCTGGTTCGTAGCAATTGGAATTTATACCTTTTTGATTATTAGGAATATTCGCCACTTTGTATTTGATTTTCACGATGCCGACCGCTATTTATTCGCAGTTACGCTGAACTTGCTAGTCCCGGTCGTTACACTTGGTGCTCTGCTAGTATTTGGCCGGCTATTTAAGGTACGCAGCGAGGTGCGGAGTTTTTCTGTAGCTATACGCAGGTCTGCGCTAGTTCTAGCCATCGCGTTTTTGTACGGTCTGATTGGTTTCCAGCTGTTTGATAAACATGATTTTCGCCAAGAAATACGGCCCATTACGGCGGCCCACTACAGCGTTGATCAACTCGGCCTAACAACACACAACCAGCCAACAGCCTATACTAAACGATCGCGTTTTTTTGTAGACTCGTTGGCAGCAGTAAGCTTAGCATCAGCTTTTTATGTCGGCGTTTCGTTCTTTGCGCCAATTCGCTTTCGACTCAAACATAGCCAGGTGGATCTTGAAGACGCACTAAAACTTTCTAGAAAATACTCACTCACCAGCGAAGACTTCTTTAAGTTTTGGCCCAAAGACAAAGACTATTTTTTTAGCCCTAAGCGCAATGCTTGCCTGGCTTATCGGGTTGTTGGCAGAACAGCACTAGTGGTGGGTGATCCACTGGGCTCTAAATTAACACTGCCGCTCCTAATAAAAACTTTTTATGAATACTGTCGGCTAAATGACTGGCAACCGGCCTTCGTGCATACCGATGCGACATACTTGGACATCTACAAAAAAATGGGGTTCGAAGTCCAAAAAATCGGCGAGGAAGCAATTATAGATACTGGCCACTTTGTGTTGCACGTAGCGCCGTCGAAATATTTTAGGCAGATTAAGAACCGGTTCGATAAACTTGGCTACCAGTGCGTGATTCTACAGCCGCCGCATAGCAAGCAGGTTTTAGATCGGCTAAGACAAATCTCGGATAACTGGCTAAAAGTTCCTGGCCGCACGGAACGCGGTTTTATGATGGGTTATTTCAACGAAGATTATCTTCAACAGTGCAAGTTAGTGGTAGCTAAGGATACCGACGGGAATATCCAAGCCTTTATGAACCAGCTACCCATTACGGTTGCTTCCGAAGCTAACTACGATTTTTCACGTCAAGCCGCTGGTGCACCGGGTAATATTAAAGACTACCTGATGCTGGAGTTTATTAACCATCTGCACGGCTCTGGAATCGGCAAGTTAAATGCTGGTCTGAGCCCTCTAGCCGGTCTGGGTGGTAGCGAGAGCGAGGAGCAAGGGTCAATCGGCAATGTACTCAACCTGATCTATTCTAATTCCAGCCGATTTTATTCATTCCAAGGCCTGACTAAATTCAAGACCAAGTACGAGCCGGTGTGGCAACCTCGCTATATTGTTTATAGAGGTGGTGTCCGCGGTTTTGGCACAGCTATGACCTCGCTGCTACGAGCTATGAAAAATTAATGAACTAGAGCTAACGCGCGACTAATGGGACATAGTCATTCAGCACGACTCTTATTATAATTCTGTAGAAAAACAATCGCCGTTGATTAACCGAATCCTAGTTTGGCTTACCTTGCAGAGCTGGTTGCTTATTCTACTAAGCCATCTTGGAGCTTTATGCGCAAGTCCTCTAGGTACCAGTTTAATACAATGTTAGTTTTTAGATTTAGGGCGCCAGCAAGTTTAGGAAGAACTTTTGGGCTTGGCAGCCGTTTATGGTTTTCAATAAGGGTAATATAACTTCTAGAAATATCGCAGTTATCTGCTAGTTGCTCGGCAGATAAGTTATTCTTTTTTCGTTCGGTGCGAAGCTTTTTCCCAAATTGCATGTCGACTTGTTATTATATCAAAATATTGTCATTATATCAAAACTATATTCTCTATATCATTCCCCTAACGCTTAAAAGTTGACAAATTTGTAACGTTAATAGATGCTTAAAAGCATAAACGTATGCGCTGAGGGTACCCGTAACATTTTTAACACTACCAACAGCCAACGGGGTGGATGATGCAAAGAAAAATTATCACTGCAGTTTCGGCTTCTAGGATCGCCGCTAGCCTAGTAACAAAACTTGCCCCTTCTTTTGTCGAGCAGGCTGTTTTTTATGAGTGAGATAAGATTTTCTCCTGTAAGACTACTGACTTACCTAGTCTGCTGGATTCTTGTTGTTGAACTCAGTATTATGTTTGCTTTGCAATATCTATTTTCCCCACCTAGGGTGTTCGAGAATATTATAGATGCCATTTTACTGACCATATTCACCTGGCCGGTTGTTTATTTTTTTGCGCTTAAGCCGCTTAGGCGGCAAATTCGCGAAAATGATGCGAATGGGTTGTTACTAAAAGAAAGTGAGGAGCGATTTAGGCTGCTTTTTGAGAGCTCGCCGGTTGGAGCTGTTTTATCGACCCTAGAGGGCAAAATAATTGCCATCAACAAAAAGTTTGTTAGTACGTTTAGTTACCCGGAGCCGGAACTCAAAAATATCAACACCACCGATTTATACGCCGACCCGGAAGATAGAAACAAGCTAATCAAAGCACTAAACAAAGACGGTAAGGCCGGCAATTTTAAGACCGTTTTGAAGCGAAGTGGTGGCAGCTCATTTGATGCTGCCATAAACTCGTCAATAGTTTTCTACCATAAAGCTAAGATGATTTTATCGACAGTCGAAGATACCACTAAGCAGATGGAAATCGATAGAGCCAAAGACGAATTTGTGTCGCTAGCGTCTCACCAGCTACGTACCCCACTGGGAATTACTAAATGGTATCTAGAGGCTATTCAAAAAGACGTCTACATCAAAAAAGCACCCAAGCAAGTTTCAGAATACCTTGATGAGCTGTCTAAAGATAATGAAAGGGTTATTGCTTTGGTTGGCGATTTGCTATCGGTCTCACATATAAACCAAGGCCATATTAAGGATAATCCGCAGCGCACTAATATTATTCAGCTGGTAAAAGATGCCCTGCGCGGCATGCGCATTATAGCTGACAAAAAAAATATAAAACTGGATTTAGTAGTTAAGTCTGAGAGTCTGCCAATTATGTTCATAGATCCACTGAGGCTTCACGAAGTTATACAAAATTTGGTTGCGAACGCTATTGAGTATAATGTTCCAGCTGGCAGCGTCAAAGTAGTTATTGACCAAAAAACTGACAATGCTTTATCAATCAGTGTCGAAGATACAGGAATTGGTATATCGGCCGAAGACCAAAAAAAGTTGTTCACAAAATTCTTTCGCTCGGCAAAAGGTGCCGCCAAGTATACGGAAGGATCGGGGCTTGGGTTATACCTAGTCAAGTCATACATTGAGGGTTGGGGTGGAAAGATATCTGTCTTAAGTAAAGAGGGAGTGGGATCTACCTTTGCTATGACGATGCCATTTAATATTACGAGCCCAAAGGGAGTGGGTTAAACAATGAAGAAAATACTAATTATTGAGGACGAATTGGCTTATGTAAGACTTCTGCGCGACAATTTGGCGCAGGCCTACGAGGTTTTGGCGGCACAAGACGGTGAGAAGGGTTTGGATGTTGCCAAAAAAGAAAAACCCGACCTAATATTGCTTGATATCAGAATGCCAAAAATGGATGGTATGACCGTACTTGAAGAGCTTCGCAAGGACCCGTACGGAAAATCGGCTAAGGTTATCTTACTTACCAATCTTGAGGCCAACGAGAAAATTATCGCACAAGTAACAAAAGACTTGCCGACCTATTACTTTGTAAAAAGCGACATAAAACTTAGCGACTTAATCGATAAAATTCGGGAATTGCTTTAGCCCAAAAAATCAAATAGCAGCTTAACAGCCACTAAAAATTTGGTATACTAATCTTATGTTACAAATTTGTAACATATAGATTTTCTTATGTACTCTTTGTCTGTAAACGAAGTCGCAAAGCGTCTTGGAATATCAGCCGGTGATGTAAAAAAACTGATAGATCAAGGCATTTTAAAGCCACAAAAACAAAAAAACGGGCTTAATCTCTTCTCGCCAGAAGATATTGAGCGGATATCCTCAAATCATAATCCAACAGTCTCTGACGAGGCGGCACAGGTAGGCATACAGATTCAACAGGAGGTAGTGTCTTCTGTTACGGGTCTGCAGAAGCTTCGTAAAAAGATATTGAGATTTAGCCTGTTATCAGTTTCGGTAGTGGTTGTGTCAATAGCTGCTGTGACGATTTTATTTAAGATTTATCCGGAAAAAACTTCGGACTTTTTTGGTTATTATTACCGCTATAACGCTCCAGCTAAGACAGATATTTTCTCTAGCAGCGAACCAACCTCAAATACCCAAACCGTGCCAGCGAACGCAGGGACGGCCTCGATTCAGACTTCCATTCTGGCCGCTTTATTGCGGCCAATCGCGGCGGCATCACTAGTAGCAGTTAAAGCTACTGATAACCAGCAGTATCAACAAATTGTTACTAATCCGGCATTGGTCGCAAGCTTAACAGGCGCTGCCGGTAGCCAAGG
>CAYTYX010000029.1:0-4595 GCA_964442325.1 uncultured Candidatus Saccharibacteria bacterium | reverse complement strand
TTTGGCTGATGCCTGGCGTTGGCAACAGCAGGGTTAAATTGTCAACGGCCCTTGCCGAATGGGGTTTTAAGGTGTTAGAGTGAGGTTACTCATATATGCGCGGACCCAGCGCACGATAAAATAAATACATGCTTAGGCTCAGAAATTTAAAACAACATAAATGGCTTGGCGGTCTAGCCGCTCTAGTTTTGATTATTCTTATAGTTGGTCTGTTTTTGCTGATCCATCGTCCAGCCAAGGTCGCTACGATTCCAAGCACCAATCCAGCTACCGCGGTTAGTAAAAAGACCACCTCCGCTCAACAAGCTCAGCCGTCAACTTCGCCAACCGGCAAAACCGCTACCGCTACCGCCACCCCGACAACCGGCAATAATTCGCCGCCCATCACCCCAACTGGTAATTTTGTCAGTAATCACCGGCCGGGCCAAAACGGCTCGTCAACAACCGAAAGCTCCACCTGCAATACTACCCCGGGCGCAACCTGTTACATTGAGTTCACTAATGGTGATCTAGCTCGTACGCTGGCTTCCAAGACGGTAGACAGTAACGGCGCGGTTTATTGGAACTGGGATGTCGGCAGTGCTGGGTTAACTAGCGGCTCTTGGCAAATCAAAGCCATAGCAACACTTAATGGCCACGCCGAAAGTACCACGGACAGCAACAAACTGGAGATACAGTAATGAAAAGGGTGACCTTACTTTTGTTGCCCATATTAATTGCTCTTGGAGCGATTATTGCGTACACGCCGCGAGCTAGTGCATCTTCTTTTAATGCTAATAATCTGATGGATGATCAGATATTTGACAACACCGGCTCGATGACTTCAGCGCAAATAGATAGTTGGCTTAACGCAAATTTTCCAAGTAGCTGCATCAGTACTGTTAATGGTTTTGCCGCGCCCGAATTGACCGGTTATACGCCCTCTGGCGGGTTTACCTATGGATTTGGAGCATCAGCCGGAACCGTCATATATGAAGCCTCCCAAGCCTATGGCATTAATCCCCAAGTGCTTTTGACCACGCTAGAGAAAGAAGAAAGCTTGGTCTCTGGTAGTAACGGTTGCAACGTATTGCGCTATTCGGCGGCTTTAGGTTACGGCTGTCCCGACGGAGGTAGTAGCTTCAACTACTCCCAGTCCGATGAGCTTTCGCCGCTTTATTACAGCAGTGGTACGCCGGTTTATACAGTCAACGGCACTTGTGTAAATAGCGCCGCTAAAGTTGGCTTTTCGGAACAGGTTATTCATGCAGCCTGGCTACTCGAGTTTGACCGCCATCGATCGGAAGGCCAAACCAACTGGGCCGTCATAAAGCCCGGCTGGGATAACTCGGATGATTTAAGCACTTGCTACAGTGGTTTTATGACTCAGGGCACTTACGCTCAGTGTCCTGGCGGATCAACCGCGTTTTATGACGGCTACGCCACTATCGATAGCACGAGCGTGCACATGGAGACTGGCGCTACGGCGGCGTTTTATGATTACACACCGCATTTTAGCGGCAACCAAAATTTTGATTCTATTTTTCAGAATTGGTTCGGAATTATCTACGTGCCGTCTTATTCTTGGAGAATTACTAACCTTAGCTATACTACCGGCGGCGCGCCTTTCGCCACCGGCGTAGGCGGAACGGTTACCGTTACAGCCCAGAACATGGGGAACGTCTATTGGTACCAGGGCGGCGCCAACCCAGTGAGGCTCGGACTCTGGGGCATAGACGGCACACCGATTGCCAATGGCGGCTGGCTTTCGGCCAATCGGCCAGCCCAACTAGACCAAAGTCAAGTAGCGCCCGGGAATACTGGCACTTTTACTTTTCCCATTAGCTCCACCGCCCCGCTCGGCACCTATTTTATTCCGATGAATCTAGTCGTTGAAAACAGCCAGTGGATGCCGTCTGTCGGTTTTAATCCACGCATCCAAGTAGTTAGCGGCTACAATTGGAGTCTGCAAAATGTTACCTACTCCTCCGGGGGCGGTATTCTTCAGCCTGGCGGTACGCAACATATCACTGTAACTGCTCTCAATACCGGCCAGGCCACTTGGAGTAAAAGCAGTGGTCCGCCGATCCGCATGGGCGAATGGGGGTCCAGCGGTGCCAGCCCGGTCAACTACAACTGGATCAGCTCTAACCGAGCGGCAACCATGGATGAAGCTACGGTCGCCCCGGGTCAAACTGGAACATTTGAGTTTGACGTTCGAGTACCGACAATTGGTAACTACTATGATCGCTTAAACCTAGTAGCCGAGGGTATAACCTGGTTTAACGACGCCAGTCTGACTTTATATCTGCGCGGTGGCCAGGACGCGTGGCGACCATTATGGTCAGCCTATGGCCCTCCGGTGGGCGGGAATGCCAATATTCCCCGTGGCACTAGCTTTGACGTGACAATTAAGGCGTTAAATACCGGCGAACTGCCCTGGAGTAATGCGTTCGGCACTTATCCTCAAATGCGCTTGGCTACCGTTGCGCCCCAAGATCGAGGCAGCCTTCTCTATGACTCGAGCTGGCTAGGCCCCACGCGTCCGGCGACAATGCAGGAATCTTTAGTGATGCCTGGTCAGCAAGCGACGTTCGTCTTCCATGTGCAGATCCCGCCAAACGCCCAGCCTGGACCGCGCAATGAGCGATTTAGCCTGGTAGCCGAGGGACAGCAATGGCTCAATGACCCCGGTTTCTCGATATATATAAATGTAGTTCAATAGCTAGCTAGCCAATCACGCAAATTATTCCGCATGCGCACATCGACTGGCGCTGGATAATCCGGGAAGTAGCGGGCACTGTTAAGGATACTCGCTAGTCTGTCTTGAGTCTGGACTTTCGTTAATTGATTAGTGTTCACGTCGTAATACCAAATTTTGTTTATAGGTACGAGGTTTTTATTATCGTGCATGACAGCCAGCTCATTGTTTCTTATAACAAGCTCACCTCTGGTTAGCCTGCCGGGGGTTAGCGAAATACCGTCAATCGTTTTATTACCGGACAAATCTTTAAGCATGTTTGACCAATCCAGCACTTCGTCACTAAAGATCGTTTCGTTATTGAAGTTAGATTTGGTATAAACCGGCGCATTGGCCAGTATGAACATATGTGGTTCGTAATTAGCTTCGGCTAAAGGCAGTATGCGGGCCGCTATTTTCAAACGTTCACTATTGGCCAGATCATAATTGTTACGCTGGACAATAAAAGTAGACACATAGGAAGCGAACAAAACTACGCCTACCGCCATCCATAGTCTGCCGCGTCTTGAGAAAAATCTATCCCATAAAACCGCGCCAGCTACCGCAATAATCATAGAGCCTGCCACCACTGCTCTGTTCCGGTAGCCAACAAATGTCGGTGGCGAATTTGCAATAAAATGTATTAAGGCTAGGGCTGCAGACACCATCAAAAAAGCGGAAGATAGCCGCCATAAACTGTAGTTCTGGACGTGCTTTTTCTCTGTCTGGCGTCTCGACAAAATTAATGCCATGGCGAGAGACCCGACCGCGGCCAAAAATAGGATCAAGGAGCTTACGGAGAAGTGCCTGACTCGATTTAAACCGTGGATACAGAAGTTAAAAACTCCAACCGTTAGAATGTAAATAGTGTTGGCTATTGTCCGCATAGCGATACTGAACATTTCATGGGTATTTTGAAACCTGACTTTTGATATGTTCGGATAAAAATGGAGAACGAAGAATTTTTGATAGAGGACGACAATTAATAAAATCAGTGCAATCGGCGCTATGAATGTCTTAAGATATTGAGTCCAATATCCAGCCTTAATTCTTTGTTTGGCGACTATATAAGGCCAGGCCAGCGATAGTCCGAATAGCGGCAAGCTGGATTCATAAAAAAGCAGTGACGCGAGCAAGAAGCCGAAACACAGTCTTAGCTGACGCTTGTTGCTCGTATTAAGATACTTATTTAAAAAGTAGAAGGATACGGCCCACATTAAAAGAGCCATGCAACCGATAGACTGCATGGCCGGTGAAAAAATTATAGTCGTGGAAAGGCTGGGCACAGCGGCAAGGAATAGGAAGCTCGTGGCAAACTTTGAACCAAAGCGCTGTTCGAACACTTTGAACATCAGCAGAATGGCACCTGTTAGCATAACGATGCTCAGCAATATGTAACCTGGAGCCCACATATGAAACAAATTGGAATTAATTGAATAGAAAGCAGAGGCCAACGGTCGGTCTGGATAATTTGGCCAGTCACAATGATAGGCATTAATCAGCCCCGTGCAACTTACCCCCCTAGCTAGTCCGGCCGCGGACCAGTCATCATACTCAAAACCGCCCTTAAATACGAAGGGCGCATATATAATCATTAAAAAAATAAAAAATAGCAGGAAGATTTTTCTATTGGGTTTCTGCATAAAACTTTTTATTTGTTCCCAAACCACGGAAAAATCATCCCCTCGATAAGCCATTGCCTATAGTATCAATCAGTGCTCAGAACTTTGCAAATGAGGCTATCCCGTACTTACACTGGGCACCGTTTAATCGCTAGTTTTGCTAACAACAAGCCCAGTTTTGGTAATTTTTGACGATTCTTGGTAGTTCTCATAGTCGGTATTGATGCCCCAGAGGTCGTGGTGAGTTCCGTCTG
>CAYTYX010000028.1:0-4939 GCA_964442325.1 uncultured Candidatus Saccharibacteria bacterium | reverse complement strand
AGCGCTTCCTTGCCAAGGAAGAGGTCGAGAGTTAGAGTCTCTTCACCCGCACCAAGCATAAACGTTTTATTGCATAGTTTGATAACATTGATTTATGAAAAGAAACCAAAAAGGCTTTGCGCCAGTTGAGGTTATATTGGTTATCCTTGTTCTGGTCGCAGTTGGTTTTGGCGGTTATTATGTCTGGCATACTAATCACAAACCCAAGGCTACAACCTCCGCTGCTTCTAGCGCAACTAAAAAGTCCTCCAGTATAGCTACTAATGCCAATATCCTTTCACTGGCAAGTGGTAATGTATCATTTACACTACCTTCCAGCTGGACATATACCAAAGGAAGCAACCAATGTCTGATGTTCGCAACTGCAGACTCAACGTGCATAGAGGGTGCAACTATCACCCCAGGGGCTAAACTTCCAACTCGCTATGGTAACGGTACAGAATTTTTCAACATCCAGGTCAGCATATATCAAAATCCGAAACAGGATGACGCTAAAACGTTCCTTGAAACAGATATGCAAGAAGGCGTAGGGACTGGCAATGTAAAAACCTCTTCAGACTCTGTTAATGGCTACAATTCTTTCTACCTATGGCAGCAATATGATGGAGATGGAACTTCAGTAAGAGAAATTGACTACAGCTATTCTGCCAAAAGCATGGACGTTGTTATCTATGCGCGGACATATGAGCCTGGTACTTTAGATAATGGAACAAAAGTAGGCGATTTCACTCAGTTCGAATCAGCAATAGCGGATATGGCAAAATCAATACAAATTAATTAGAGCTTGGCTACAACTTAGATAAATAACAGATGCTAAATACGTTAGACAGTGTGTAATCCCCAGCTCTTACTTACTCAACAAATACTCTCGATACGGCCCTTCTTAGCTTATTTGTTAGAATAAGATTAGGAATGGCGCGGTGGCCGAGGAGTTAGGCAAGGGTCTGCAAAACCCTGTACACGAGTGCGAATCTCGTCCGCGCCTCCAAGATCCATATGGGTATACGCAAACGCTTATGGTAAAATTAGCGTATGCCTAAAAAACGCTCATGGACTGATGAACAGCTGATAGAAGCAGCAAAAAAGGCAAGAAGTTATCGCCAAGTTCTACTCACTCTTCAACTTGTCCCGGCCGGCGGTAATTATGACCAAGTGCAGCGGCGGATTCAGGAATTAGGAATTAAAACCAACCATTTTACTGGTAAGGGCTGGAATGTTGGCTTGATATTCAAGCCAAGAGTTGCGGTCCCTGTCGAAGCACACCTAGTTAATAATAGCGATGTCCAAAGCTATAAGCTTAAAGTAAAGCTTTTTGCAAAAGGATTAAAACAACCAAAATGTGAGTTATGTGGGTGGGCGACCGTTACTCCTGACGGCAGGATACCACTCGAGCTAGATCATATTAACGGAGTTAGAAAAGACAATCGCCTAGAAAATCTGCGCATACTTTGTCCTAATTGCCATAGTCTTCAGGCCACTCATCGTGGTAAAAATAAGAAGGTAGGTTTAGCTCGGGTGGCGGAATAGGTATACGCGCAGCACTTAAAATGCTGTGCCCAAAAGGCATGCGGGTTCGATTCCCGCCCCGAGCACCAAAGTGGAGTACAATAGTACTATGTGGATTGTTTTAGGAATTATCGCAGCGGTCCTACTGATCGTGATTGGCATTTATAACGCACTGGTGCGCACTAAAGTCCGCACCGACGAAGCGTGGAGCGACATTACTGTTCAGCTTAAACGCCGGGCCGACTTGATTCCAAATTTGGTCGAGACGGTTAAAGCCTATGCCAAGCACGAAAAAACGGTTTTTGAAAACGTAACTAAAGCCCGGGCCGCCAGCCTGGGAGCCACCAGCGTGGCCGATACCTCCAAGGCCGAAAACCAGTTCCAAACCGCCATGAAGAGCCTGTTTGCCGTGGCCGAAGCCTACCCGCAACTGCGTGCCAGCGAAAACTACCAGCAACTTAGTAGCGAACTTACAGACACAGAAGACAAAATCCAGGCTTCCCGCCGCTTTTATAACGGCGCCGTGCGCGACCTAAACACTCGCATCCAAACCTTCCCGACCAACCTGCTGGCCGGTATACTGCACTATCAACTACGCGAATTTTTCGAAGTAGCCGGCGACCAAGCCGCCAGCATCCAGGAGCCGGTTAAAGTCGACCTATAAAGATGGTCAGCCATTTTGCACTAAATAGGGAAAAGACAAGCCCGAGCGTCGGATTTACTCCGCGCCCCGCGCGATAGGAAAAACCGTAGGTTTGTCCTATAGAGGATTATGTACGAACAGATCTCATCCAATAAGCGTCGGACGTGGCTGTTGATGTTGTTTTTCTTGGCGATTCTTTGGGGGTTGGCCTACGCAATCGGTGGCGCCACTGGCCATCCGGATTTACTGCTGATGATTGGCTTTGCGTCTTTGGGCTACGCCGCATTTAGCTATTTTGCCGGACCTAAAATGGCGCTGGCGATTAACCACGCTAAGCAAATAAAAAAGTCCGACGCACCGGAGCTGTGGCGCGTAGTCGAAAACTTGGCGATTGCCGAAGGCCTGCCAATGCCGAGCGTTTATATTATGAAAGACCCGGCGCCAAATGCTTTTGCCACCGGGAGCGATCCGGCCCACTCGTCTGTTTGCGTTACTACCGG
The DNA here is from genome assembly GCA_964442325.1 of uncultured Candidatus Saccharibacteria bacterium. GTDB lineage: Bacteria > Patescibacteriota > Saccharimonadia > Saccharimonadales > UBA10212 > CAYTYX01. Next base: position 2,290 of record CAYTYX010000028.1, on the reverse strand, counting down.
CCTACTGGAGGTTATGAATAAAACTGAGCTAGAGGGCGTAATTGCCCACGAGCTGGGCCACGTCCAAAACTACGATATGCGGGTTAACACGCTAGCTTTTGCGTTGGTTGGCGTAATCTCATTGATTGCCGATTTCTTTTTACGCTTTACCCTTTGGGGTGGTATGCGCAACGACCGCGAAGGCAATAGCCAGCTGGCGGCGCTAGCGCTAGTAGCTGCCATAATTGCACCGATTGCCGCTACGTTTTTACAGCTGGCCATCAACCGCCGCCGCGAATACTTGGCCGACGCCACCGGCGCTCTAACCACACGTTATCCGGAAGGCTTGGCCGACGCGCTCGAAAAAATAAAAAAGATCGGCAGTGCCACGCGCGTTCAAAATACCTCTACCGCCCATATGTTTTTTGCCAACCCACTACACAGTCAAGGCTTTTTAGGCCTTTTTAGCACCCACCCGCCGATTGATGCGCGCATCAAAGCCCTGCGCACAATGAAGTTATAAATCGCCGAAACACCCCTGTTTTTAGGTATAATAGAGGTATGAATCATGACGGTTTGGCTAAGCGGGCACAAGAGCTGCGGAGCTTGCTAAACAAGCACGCCTACGAATACTACGTGCAGGATGCACCGAGCGTTAGTGATGCTGTTTACGATGGGTTGATGCACGATCTCAAAGAAATCGAGTCGGCTAATCCAGAACTTATTACGCCCGATTCACCGACTCAGCGGATTGGTGGCGAGCCGGCCAAAAAGTTCGAAAAGTTTGCACATAACCAGCGGATGATGAGCCTGCTGGACTGTTTTAGTGACCAAGAAGCGCTGGCCTGGCTGGAACGTATCGGCAAAATTGATGACAGGGTAAACAAAGCTGATTTTTGGATCGATTCTAAAAAAGACGGTTTGGCTTGTGCACTGCACTATGAAGACGGGTTGCTAACACGAGCGGTGACCCGCGGCGATGGCAGTGTGGGCGAGGTAGTGACAGCTAACATCAGGACAATCCCCAGCGTACCCTTGCGGCTGACAGGCCAGCACCCATTTACTAAAGGCCACACCGAAGTTCGCGGCGAGATAATTATGACCAAGAATGACTTTGAGGGTTTGAATAAGCGCCGCGCAGCCGATGGCCAGCCAGTTTATGCCAACCCGCGCAACCTGGCTGCTGGCACCATCCGTCAACTAGACCCAAAATTGGTGGCCGCCCGGCCAATGCAGTTTCATGGCTACGATCTGATTCGCGAAGATGCTAACGAAGTGCCATCAAACAGTTTTGTCTATAAGTCGATGAGCCAACTCGGCTTTATGGTTGATAAAGAAGCCCATTTAGAGCCAAATATGAACAGCGTATTAGCCTATGCCAAAAAGTTCGAAAAGTTGAGAGCAAAACTGCCGTACCACACCGACGGACTGGTGGTAAAAATTAACGACCGCCAGCTGCAAGCGGCACTGGGCAGTGTTGGTAAAAACCCGCGTGGCGCAATTGCTTATAAATATTCAGCCGAAGAAGCGACAACGGTAGTTAAAGATATCGTTATAAGTATTGGTCGCACCGGTGCCGCTACGCCAGTGGCGGTATTTGACCCGGTAGTTGTGGCCGGCACGACAGTACAGCACGCAAGCTTGCACAACGCCGATGAAATCGCCCGCAAAGACATCCGGGTTGGCGATACGGTAATTATTTTTAAAGCCGGCGAAATTATCCCGCAAGTCAGCCGGGTACTAAAAGAGCTGCGGCCAAAATCGGCTAAGCCCTTTGATATGGAAGCTGAACTAAAGCGCCAGTATCCGGAGCTGCAATTTGTCCGACCAATCGGCGAGGCAGTTTACCGGGTGCGCGGTGCTACCGGCTCAATCTTACTCAAGCAGGCGCTGGCGCATTTTGTCAGTAAAGGCGCACTAGATATAGATACTCTAGGCGAAAAAAATGTCGCGGCGCTGGTTGATGCCAAGCTCGTAAAAGATTTGGCCGATATTTATAACCTTACTAAAGACCAGGTGGAAGACCTAGAGCGGTTTGCCGATATTTCAGCCCAAAAACTGATCGATGCGATTGCGGCTGCCAAACACCCGCCACTACCTCGGTTCATTTATGGGCTAGGTATCCGCCACGTCGGTACTCAAACCGCCATAGATTTGGCCGAGCATTTTGGCTCACTGGAAAAACTCGCCCATTCCACTCTAGATGAGCTGATGGAAGTAGAAGGGGTTGGGCAGGTAGTTGCGAAATCAATCCTGGGATGGTTCGCCGACTCAGACAACCGCGAACTACTACAAAAATTTGAACATCTAG
>CAYTYX010000027.1:0-5716 GCA_964442325.1 uncultured Candidatus Saccharibacteria bacterium | reverse complement strand
CAGCAGCCCCCAACTACTATCCGACTGGCAGCTTTGCTATGTTTCCATCGCTTCCAACCAAACAGCCGTACTTGATATTACCGCTGTACCTTCTGGCATCACAACTAAAATCAGCTTTGTAGCCTGCCCATGAAAAAAATCACAAAACTTTTAAGTAGAGTCTGGCGGATTGGAGCCATGAACTTGGGTGAAGTGCAAGGAAACCAGGAGAATCGAACAAGTCGTATAAGTAATACGGCGAGAGAGATTCGTACGCAGTTGATACCGCAATTTGCCAAGAGCATTGGCAGAGTTTGGGGCTCTGCTCCAAAGCAGGCCAATGCGGTTCATAGTTCCAGGGGAGATACGATGGTAGAAGTAATGATTAGCGCCGCCGTCCTCTCCCTGGCTATGATAGCGGCTTATACACTGGCCGGCTCCAGCTTGCGTAATGGCACTGCAGCTAACCAGCGTAGCGAAGCCCTGGCGTTAGCCCAGAGCCAAATTGATTTGCTAGTTGGCGCCCAAAACAATGATGCTAATTTTGCTAGCGACTATCAAATTAACGCGCCATTTTGCATCAACCAAGATGCCACCAAAAATACTACCGTTGGCACGGACAACCTCTGCGACAACTATAACAACACGATCTATAACATTGGCGCCAGTTATAGCTCTACCAGTCAGGTTTTCACTATCGCCGCGACTTGGGCAACCACTGACGGCCAAGATAATCTAAAACTTTACTATAAGTTGGCAGGGAATTACTAGAATGTTCAGGCGAAATAAATCTCAAACGGGCTTTACGATAGTGGAACTTAGTATTGCCTCTTCGGCTTTTGCCGTCCTATTACTAGTTGGGCTGGTGGCTTTTGTGCAAACCGGCCGATCTTACTATAAAGGTGTCACGATCTCGCAAACCCGTACCATATCTACCAATATCCTAAACGAGATTTCCGGCAATATCCGGCTTAGCTCAAGCGTGTCGGGACTCAATACGGCTACTGCCAATCGTTATTACTACTGCATTGGTACTCATCGCTACACCTTCCAACTATTTAATATGGTAGATACCTCTAATCACGACAACTCAACCAAATTTGGGTTGTTGGAAGACACACTGCCAGGCAGCGGTGGCTGCGGCAACCCGTTTGACGCTCCGGTTGTGCCACTATCTAACCCAACCGAGCTCCTGGCCAACCAAATGCGTTTGCTAAGTTTTAGTATTACGCTGATTGCCGGCCATGCCAATCTCTACGACCTCAGCTTAAAAGTGGCCGACGGAGTAGATAATTCTCTAACTGCAACCGATTCGCCGGACGCCCAATGCAAAACCGGCGGTGGCGGCACTCAATTTTGCGCCATCACTAACCTAAATACGGTAATATATGAGGGTATATGAAAGCGCTTAAGGCTAGGCTAGGTGGTAGGGGCGACCAGCGGGGAATGGCCTCGATGCTGGTTACCGGCATTTTGGTGGCCTTGCTTAGCTTAATGGTGGTGGCGTTTTCGGTCCTGATGAGCCGCGAACTTCGTAAATCTGTTGAGAATCAAGTCGGCCAGGCTGCTTACGACGCCGCCCTCAGTGGCATAAATGATGTTGCCAGCTATGTAAAAGTTAATCCCAACACTTCCGCCACTCACTGCAACGACCTAATTGGCACCGGCAAACCGCTGGCCTCGGCAGCCAACCTATCGGGCGATAATTCTACTCAGTACACCTGCGCGCTAGTTAACTCCAAAGCCCAAGATTTAATTTATCAAAATATCGCGGCTTATAACTCGCAGGTGGTGCAGATTACTCCGTCAGCTACGATGACTAAGCTGCAGATTTCCTGGCAGGCTGGTACCGGCAGTGCTTCCACTAATCCGGTTCCGGTGGCCCAGGCCGGCAAGTTGTTCGACGAAACCACCTGGAGTAACTCCAACTACTTACCAATTCTAAAAGTCGGCCTTTATCCGCTTGGCCAAAGCCAGGATGTCAGCACCGGAGTCTCCAGCCGTACATTCTATTTGTACCCAGCAACCGGCACTGGTTCCGGTGGCGCTATATCCACTAACTCCTTTGCCGCTGTCGGGCTGGATGGCAGCCAGCAGACAGTTAGCTGCGGCAATGCGGGCGGGGGATTAAGCGGCGCCCCGGCTTATACGTGCTCATTTATTCTCACTGGCTTACCAGCTTCCAACGCAGACTTCTACGATATCAGCCTGACACCAATTTACAGCAGCGCCAACGTCCAGTTGGTGGGTGTGTCGGGCAGTAATGTCACAACTTTTAAGAACACCCAGTCAATTATTGACGTCACTGCTCAGTCGGGCAGCGCCGTTAAGCGCTTGCAGGCCCGGGTAGATATTAGCGGCACTAGTGGCACCAGCCAAACCATTACCGCTGGCAGCAACGACTTTCCACAGTATGCGCTGCAAACCGCCGATACCATATGCAAGCGTTTACAGGTGCCATCTACCGCCGGCTGGCCAGTCTATATGGACAACGCCAGTAATGCCAATTGCCAAAGCTCAATTGCGCCATTATCCGCACCCACAGTTACTACAGACAGCAATAGCTACGGCACGCCATACAACGTGCAGCAGAGCGGCACTTTTTACCCAACCTATCCTGTTGATCTTAAGGGCTCAGTCAACCCGAACGGCGTCAATGTTACTAGTTGTTTCCTAAGATTTACTTGGGTTTCTCCCGGTGCTGGAGATATCCCCAACAATGCCAACGGTATCCAAATGCCGTGCGACAACACGGCATCTATTGGCAGCGGCACCTCGCCTATCCCAACTACCGCTACCGTGGCGATTAACGATATTAGTGGTAGATACAGTAATATTGTTTGCGGTACAGTTTGGTATCAATTCCTAGCGACGAACGGCATTGGTACAAGCTACGGCAATATCAATAACTTCGTCTTCAACCCGCAGAGCGGTCAGTGCACCGATCCATCTAGAGTCAACGTTCAGACATTGAACCCTACGGGTACGGTTAACTTTAATGGCCAAATGAAAACGCCGTACGATGGTGTCCAATACTACTATCAATGGTATAAGAATGGCAGCTTTACCAGCTACAGCTCATTGGCTCTAAACGCCGACTACAACTGCTCAAATTATGTACTTACCTTTAAGGGCGCAGCCGATAGCCAGTTTCATGTTAACGCGGCTCTGAAAGGCCGGGTTTGTATTAATGGTGTCTGGACCGATGCCAATTTCTATAACTGGCAGACAACCACGCTTTATTATCGTATTGTCGGACTGGTTCCGCGCACCAATGGTGGTAGTCCTTCAAATTTGTCAACTCAGGTTTGTGGCAGAGACCAAAACGGTGTTCTGCTTAACAACGGTGGCAATCCGAACGTGCTTTGTGGAAATATTAAATCATTTACCGTGCCAGAAGGCTGTGTAACCAACTGCGGTGGTGGTGGCGGTGGTGGCAGTGGAAGTACTACGTTTTACCACGACGCTAACTTTAGTTCCCAAATGGGCTCAACTTATTCATCGGGCTATAACTGTAGTTCGTTAGACAGCTGCGGTATGAGCTCAGGCGACGACAACACAATGTCTTCACTCCAGGCCGGCGGTAATGCTGTAGCCGTGTACGACGGCGCTGGCTACACCGGTACCTGTTGGGACTTTAATAGCGATACCAGCTACGTCGGCGATGCCGTCAACGACAAAATGTCTTCCTTTAAAATTGGCACCACTTGTGGCGGCGTCAGTTTCGCGCTTGTTAACCTGAACGTGACAGTTTGGTACGACGGGCCAGGTAGTGGCAGTGGTTGTAGTCAGCCGGCTTCTTCTGGCCATTCATATTTTGTGTGCTTTACCTATGATGCTACCCAAGCTGGGGGAGCAATTACTTGCTATGTAACCACTAACAGTTCCGACGCGCCAGGTAGTAAGGCTGGTGTTGGCTCTGTCTCGAACTCTGTCACCTTAGGCTGGCCCTTTGATCCAGGTGGTGGCACTGTTCAATTGCAATGTGTTGGTTCAGGCGGGCACACCGCTACAATTAACTACCCCGTTGATTCAGGTGGTGGCAGCTTCAATACCAGCGGCTAAAAAGACAAAGCCCCAAATCGGTTTCCCGATTCGGGGCTGATGTCCTACTGCTTCGTAGCTAGGGGTTGGAGAGTTGCAATTGCGGGCAGCCGTCGGCACTGCCGCCAAGGCGGAAGATGCCGGACTCGTAGTACTTCTGGCCGATGCTGTGGCCACTGGAGTCGAAACTGTGCATCACGAAGGTCACCCGCAATTCACCACCCCAGGAACTAGGGACGGTAAATGCTCTAGCGAACAACTGTTGCGCTTGAGCCGAGCAGGTTTCGCCGTTAGGGCCTGTCAGGTTTATGTCCCAGGCACCCATGTAGGCAATACTGCCGTCTAGGCATTTCAAATAGGCGGATGGAACAGGACTACCGAACCATGTCACGGTCTGTGGCATTACTACCGGTGTGCAGTTGCCGCTTGGGCCGGCCACGTAGCCAGCCGACACGGTGTTGCCGCTCATCGTCACCGGAGTGACGAAGCCAACTGCACCAGGGGCAGGCAGGCTGCAAGCGGCAGCTGTATTGGCCTCTGTAATCGGATCCCGCCACGGGCACATCTGGTCCACCGGCAGCGGTGGTACGTCCGTGCCCAACTTGGCACAGGACAATCCATTGCCGTGCGGCTTGAGCGTGACGGTCTTGCTGAACGACTTGCTCGGCCGTCCAGCCGCCTTGCGGCTGGTGATCTTGAACTTCACCGTGGCCGTGTAGACGCTGGCCGGTACTAGCTTGAAGCTCTTGCCAGTCTTGACCGCTGTTTGCTTGGCGGGCAGGTGGCAGGCGTAGCCCAGTTGGTCACGCACGGCTATCAGCTGATGCGTCCAGCTGACAGGCAGGTTCTTGAGCTGCTTGTTCGTCTGGCTCTTGAGCTCGACGCACTTGCCGGTCGCACTCACGACTCCGGACTTGCTGAGCGTGACTTTGCTGATGCTGCACTTGAAGGCCACCCTTGCAGGGGTGGCGGCGTTGGATGCGCTGCTGCAAATCGTCATCAGGACGACCACAGCGAGTAGCACTGTACGCTTCATCTCTCTCACTCCTTAGTTGAGACGGTAAGCCTGTCCTAATAAGGCACGTCGTCTCTCTCGCTAGGGTCGTAGGACACTGTTATATTACCATAAACTCTTTAAAAATCAATAGGGAACGTTTGTCTATAAAAAAATTATTTGTTATGCTAATGCTTAAAGAGGGAAATAACTATGCCGCCACAATCAAGCCAAGCGCCAACGGCCAATAAATATTCTGGTTTTGAGCCATCAAACAGGCTGATTGCGGTTATAATTGTTGCCGTAGCCGTTATTGCTGGTTTGGGCCTGTGGTACCACCACTCTCACGCTAGTAAATCTGCAACCAATAGTGCCTATAACTACACATACAATCAACTAGACTCATTTACTGTGCCGGGTCCGGTTGCCGGCTCTGGTATCAGCTTTAGTAAGCCTAAAGAGCTGACTACTGGACTACCCAAGACGCCTGCTCATATTAGCCAAGCAACACTTCAACAAATGGTTAATAGCTTTAATATAGCTCAGATTACGGCTTCGTCCCAGCCTGGTAGCCCGGCTCAAATTGGGGCTATTAAGGCCAGCACATCTAGTGATATTAATAATCGCTCTAGCAATGGATTTTTAGAAATAGTTAGTCCTTCGCAGCGGATGCTTAATAACCTATTAGATCCGGCTTAT
>CAYTYX010000026.1:0-6026 GCA_964442325.1 uncultured Candidatus Saccharibacteria bacterium | reverse complement strand
GTCGGCCGCATTGTCCGCCTGCAAGCCGATAAACGCGAAGACGTAACAGAGGTCGAAGCCGGTGACATCGCCGCCATTGTCGGACTCAAAGGAACCACCACCGGCAATACGCTTTGCGACCAGGCCGACCCGATTGTCTTAGAAAACATTACTTTCCCCGAACCGCCGGTCAGCATCGCGATTGAGCCTAAAACCAAAGCCGACCAAGAAAAAATGGGGATTGCTTTGCAGCGTTTGGCTGAAGAAGACCCGACATTCCGTATCAAAACCGACCACGAAACCGGCCAGACCATCATCTCCGGTATGGGAGAGCTGCACCTGGATATTATTGTCGACCGCATGAAGCGGGAATTCCAGGTGGAGGCTTCTGTCGGCCAGCCGCAAGTGGCTTATCGCGAAACTATCCGTAAAGACGGTGTTGAAGCCGAAGGCAAATTTATCCGCCAATCCGGTGGTCGCGGTCAGTACGGACACGTCTGGATTCGCTTGAGTCAAAGCGAAGCCGGCACTGGCTTTGAATTCATTAACTCCATCAAGGGCGGTGTTATCCCCGGCGAATATGTACCGGCAGTCCGCGCTGGTATCGAAGAAGCGATGGCTAATGGAGTTGTAGCCGGCTATCCAGTAGTAGACATTAAAGCCGAGCTTTACGATGGCAGCTACCACGAAGTCGACTCCTCTGAAATGGCCTTTAAAATCGCTGGCTCTATGGCTTTGCAGAGCGGCGTTAAGTCGGCCGCGCCGGTACTACTCGAGCCAATTATGAAAGTAGTTGTAGTTACCCCAGAAGAGTTTATGGGTGATGTTATTGGTGATCTTAATGCCAAGCGTGGTCGCGTGGAATCGATGGAAGACCTGACACCCGGCATTAAAGAAATTACAGCCTTTGTGCCGCTTGGCGAAATGTTTGGCTACACAACCAGCCTGCGCTCGGCCACCCAGGGTCGTGCTGCCTCTAGCCTAGAGCTTGACCACTACGCCGATGTTCCGGGTAATGTGGCCCAAGAAATCATCAGCAAATCCGGAAAGTAGTCTAAATGAGCCGCAGTCTAGAAAAGCTCGATTTCAAAAGTCCTACTGCTATAGCTACTGAAGTGGCAATCCTAGGCTTATTGGTATGGGCCGCCAGGGAAAAGTCCCGCAGGCGCTTCGATACTCTAGAGACTATCGAGGGAGCCGGTTATCCCATCAGCCAAACGGTTGATGATGTGCCGGTCTTTGTTTATCCCCAAGGAGACACGTTCAAGATTGGGACCGTGGACCCAGAGGAGGGGATTATAGGGGTAAGTGGCAGTGTGGTCGATGGTGGCGAAGGAGAGTCTCAGAAGGTAGTCTTTGAGCCGAGTGCTACCGAAACTGACCCCCGTAAGCTAGAAATACTAAGGTCTCGCCTCGCAACCCTTTATGAGAGCCTAGTTCAAAAGTAAGACATCTTTATCCTAAAACCCTTTACAAACAGGTTAGCATTACCTTATAATAAGCACATATTCGCGCAAGGTGGGTATTGCTAACTTGCGCAAAATTATTTTAATCAGATTAGGAGAATCTAAATGGCAGATTTTGATCGCAGCAAACCGCACGTCAACGTAGGAACTATGGGTCACGTCGACCACGGTAAAACTACTCTAACCGCCGCTATTACCGCGGTACTCGCTAAGAAACTTCCTAGCGATATCAACAAGCCAGTTAAGTACGACGAGATTGACAACGCTCCAGAAGAGCGGGCTCGTGGTATTACCATTGCTACGTCTCACCAAGAGTACGAGAGCGAAAAGCGCCACTACGCTCACGTTGATATGCCCGGCCACGCCGACTACGTTAAGAACATGATTACCGGCGCTGCCCAGATTGATGGTGCTATTTTGGTTGTGTCTGCGGCTGATGGTCCAATGCCCCAAACTCGCGAGCACGTATTGCTTGCTAAGCAGGTTGGTGTGCCTAAAATCCTAGTCTTCTTAAACAAGATGGACTTAGCCGACGCTGAACTGGTTGACCTGGTGGAAGAAGAAGTCCGCGAACTACTCGCCAAGTACGAGTACGACAAAGACGCTCCAATCATCCGTGGCTCTGCCACCAAAGCGCTGGAAGGCGATGCTGCCAACGAAGACGCTGTTATGGAACTAGTCAAGGCTATGGACGACTACATTCCAGAACCAGTCCGTGAACTCGACAAGCCATTTCTGATGCCTATCGAAGACGTGTTCTCTATCAAAGGCCGTGGCACGGTTGCTACAGGTCGTGTTGAAACCGGCGTAGTTAAGGTTAACGAAGAAGTCGAAATCGTTGGCATTCGCCCAACCAAGAAAACGGTTGTAACCGGCGTTGAAATGTTCAAGAAAAACCTTGACCAAGGCCAAGCAGGTGACAACGTTGGCATCCTGTTGCGAGGTATTGAGCGCGACGACATCGAGCGCGGTCAAGTTTTGGCCAAGCCCGGTACTATTACTCCGCACACTGAGTTCGACAGCGAAGTCTACATCCTAACCAAAGAGGAAGGCGGTCGTCACACACCGTTCTTTAAGGGCTACAAGCCACAATTCTACTTCCGAACTACCGACGTAACTGGCGAAGTTGAACTTCCAGCCGACAAAGAAATGGTGATGCCCGGCGACACTGTAACCTTTAAGGTCAAGCTGCTAGCCCCAATCGCCATGGAGCAAGGTTTGCGCTTTGCTATTCGCGAAGGCGGCAAGACCGTCGGCGCCGGTGTAGTCACCAAAGTTACCAAATAAGACCCTAAATGCCAGAAACCAAAGAACCTGAAATAAAACAGCGGATCCGAATCCGCCTTAAGGCCTATGATCACAAGGTCATAGACCAATCTGCCAAGCAAATTGTAGACACAGCCCTGCGAACCGGTGCCAAAATTGCCGGTCCGATCCCGCTGCCTACTCGTAAGAGCACATTCACGGTAGTTAAAAGTCCATTTGTCTACAAAAAGGGCCGCGAGCAGTTCGAGATGCGTGTTCATAAGCGCCTGATTGATATCAGCGACCCAACGCCAAAGACTATCGACAGTCTGATGAACCTGTCTTTGCCAGCCGGCTGCGACGCCGAAATCAAAATGTAGGTCTAGATATAAAGCCACTAAAAAACCACCGTCTCCGGTGGTTTTTGGTTTATAAGCTCTAGAAAATTGACAAGCAGAACCTTTTAGAACCGATGGCGCTAGGCGGTGACCAACTTTCAGCCACCGCCTTTGACTCGTGGATCGGGCTCAATTGAGCATGTGCCAGGGTGCGATGACGTGGTGCAACACGACGCTGAGCGCAATCGCGAAGATGAAGAGAGCGAGAATGGTCAAAACGAATCTCGTTTCATGCGACATCGGGTGTCCTCTTCTTGGGGAATTCAGCTGAGCTCTTAGGTTCCGTAGGAATCTCCAGAGCTTGAATGGCCAGCTGATCGTCAACCAGGCGAATATGGCCGTTAGGCCGATGGCGTCCCAGAAAAGACACCAGAGCTTGTAGCGGCCGAGGGTAATCCGTTCGCTCCACTTCTTCGTATAGAGCTGGCCGAGCCACTCGAACGAGCTTGAGGCTGCTGTGCGGTACAGGCCTAGCGCGATGTAGTAGTACACCTTGACCGTTGCATTCTCGCTGGCGATGGCCAGAGGGAAGATGATTGCTCTCACCAGCGCGAGGCTGATCGAGAACCACTTTCCTTCTTTGTACCAACGCCAGCTACGTCTTTCAGCGACGATGATTCCGGCACTGGCCCACAGTGCGAGCGCAGCCCACCCGTAGGGCGGAGCAAGAACGACGCAGGCCATGATGTACAGCTGAAGGAGCGCGAAAGACGCGACGCCATCAGTAGCTATCTTCAACCACTTCAAGGTTATCCTCCTTGTTGGTCATTTTAGTTCTGCTTGTCAAAAATTCATCCAAGCAAACGCTTTATAATTTAGCGAAGTTGGAAGCCTATATTTTACCATACACAAAAAGTATGGTCTAGCTATGATTTTTATGAGATAGTTGTAACAATAACCTCGGCTTGACCGGAGTAAGCATTATATGCTAATCTGTCAGCAACTAGGGCTTTGGCTCGGGTTACAAAAATACTATGTTGAACACATATCAACTTAGAAAGACAACGCGTGAAAGCATTAATTACTCGCAAGCTAGGTATGGCCAGCGTCATCCGCGAAGATGGCGTGCTTGCTGCTGTTACGCTGCTTTCAGCTAAGCCCAACACTGTAACTCAAATAAAAACTACCGAAAAAGACGGCTATGAAGCCATCCAGTTAGGGGCCGAAGACGGCAAGAAATTAGGCAAGGCCCTGCTTGGCCACCTCAAGAATTCTAAAGTTCAGCCCAAACTGATTCGTGAGTTCCGCATTATTGGTGATGCCCCCGAAGGCTTAGACGTCGGCTCTCAACTCGAGGTCGACATTTTTGAAGTTGGCGATCTAGTTAAGGTAACAGCTACCAGCAAGGGTAAGGGCTGGGCCGGCACTATCAAGCGCCATAACTTTAAACGTGGTCGCAAGACTCACGGTGGCCGCAGCTATCGCCGCCCGGGCTCAATCGGCTCGATGTACCCCCAAAAAGTTATTAAAGGCAAGCGTATGGCCGGTCAGATGGGCCACGTCCAGGTTAGTGTAAAGAATTTGAAAGTTGCTTTAGTGGATAAAGAACTCGGCGTTATCGGCGTAACCGGCGCAGTCCCCGGTCCCCGTAAGGCCGTAGTGTTAGTGAGGGGTGCTTAAAATGAGCGTAGCCACTTTTACCAAGACCGGAGTCAAAGCTACTATCCCAGCAAAACTCGACAAAGCTGTGTTTGGTGTTGAGGTTAGCGACCACCAGTTGCTAAAAGATGCCTACCTGGCCTATTTGGCCAATGGAAGAGCTAATTTAGCCCAAACCCTAAAACGCGGTGAAGTCCGCGGTGGTGGTCGTAAGCCATACCGCCAAAAAGGTACCGGCCGCGCCCGAGCCGGCAGTACCCGTAGCCCGCTGTGGCGTGGCGGCGGCATTACTTTTGGCCCAACCGGTGACGAGAACTATTCCCGCCGTTTAAGTACAACTGCCAAACGCCAAGCCTTGCGCCAAGCTTTGAGTCTAGCCAGCAGCGCTGGCAAGCTAATAATTGTTGAAGATTTTGCGCCAACTGAGCCCAAGACCAGCTCAGCCGCTAAGCTGCTTAGCAAAATCTCCGCCGAAGGTAATATTTTACTCGTTTTAGACAATAAAAATACGCCAGCCGAGCGAACTGTTCGCAATCTATCCGAAGTTAAAGTGGTGCAGGCTGTCTACCTAAGCGTCTACGACATTTTAAATGCTGACCACATTGTGATTAACCGCAAAGCGCTTGAAGCCATTCACCAGTGGCTGGGAGGCAAGAGTGAGTAGGGCTATGGCAATCAGACCAATCTTGAGCGAGAAGGCGCACAACCTAAGCCACGCTGGTACATATATGTTTGAGGTGCCGCAAGACGTTAATAAGTTGCAGGTTAAACAAGCGATTGAGCTGCAGTACTCGGTAGAAGTTGCTGGCGTACGCTCGGCTCGCCTGCAAGGAAAACTCAAACGCGGTCTTGGCGCGCGCAGCCGCAATATAATCGGCCAACGGCCAGACACAAAGCGTGCCTATGTATCTCTTAAGGATGGTCACAAGCTGCCAATTTTTGATAGCCTAAACGCCGAAGAAGCTCACGACCATGATCACGAAGACAAGCCTAAAACAGCCAAAAAGGCTGCTAAGGAGACCAAGTAGTGGCTATTAGAGCATTAAACCCGACAACACCAGCCCAGCGCGGTATGACCACGCAGGACTTCTCAGGCATAACTGCCGCTAAGCCGCGCAAGAGCTTGCTAAAGATTAAAAAAGGCGCGGTTGGTCGCAATAACCAGGGCCGAATTACTACTCGTCACCGCGGCGGTGGTGTACGTCGTTATTATCGTCTTTTGAATTTTAAGCTGGCCCTAGGCACTTCAGCGGTAGTCGAGCAAATCGAATATGACCCTAACCGCAGCGCCCGCATTGCCTTGATACGTGACCAAGCTGGCGGTTATCATTACATTCTC
>CAYTYX010000025.1:0-6270 GCA_964442325.1 uncultured Candidatus Saccharibacteria bacterium | reverse complement strand
TCCCCGCTTTGGACGGCCTTCACGTTATTGCTACCCTAAACCCAAGTACGCTAATTAGTTCGTAAAATGTTCAACCTATTTAATTTGGATTGCATGTCTTAACGTAAGCGGATGGTTTGTTCTTGGCTAGCCGGCCTAGCAGCAGTTGTACTAGCCTTGTTTGGTCGCCTACGACGTCGTCGCCTTGCTCCACCAGCACCGCCATTGCTAGGCGACTGTGCGGCTGGAGTAGCTACTGGTGATTGGCTGACATTCCTAGCCAGCGCTTCAGCAACCTTGCTAATCTTCGATGTTGTATTTTGGACTACAGTGGGTTCAACTCTTGCGATTGCGCTATTGCTGGTAGTTTCGCCGGCTACGGATATTGAGGCTTCGCGAATGTGATTCTCAACCTCTTGGCGGTTCTTGCCATAACGCTCGCGTGATAATTCGACAATTTCGGCCATAAAATTCTCTGGTGGCTTTGGTAGATTTAAGGTCTTGGCTGAAAAAGCTGGTGCCTTTTCGCCATCAATCATCATAGTCGTGACAAAATAGCGGCTGGTTTGCTGTATAAGATCGCCTGATTCAAACTGTGGTTCAAAGTACTTCTGCAAAAAAGGCGCGTCGTCAGGGCTTATTCTAAAGCAAAGAATAGTACCAACGTTGCCAAAAACGGCATTCCTGACAGGCTCACTCATCTGGGATATGTACTGATTTGCCACAGTTAAGTTAAGCCCATACTTACGGGCTTCGCTTAAGATGACCGCAAAGGAATCGGTCGCAAAGTTTTGGAATTCGTCAACATATAGATAGAACGGCCGGCGATCTGCTTCTAACATATCGGCTCGCCCCATAGCCGCCAGCTGTATTTTAGTTACCATCATTGCACCCAAGATTCCGGCGTTGTCCTCGCCCATAAGTCCGCGGCTAAGATTGACTATCAAAATTTTGCCTTCGTCCATAATTTTGCGAATGTTAAACGTGCTCTTTGGTTGGCCGATAATATTACGAATCATCGGGTTAGCCGTAAAGGCGCCGACCTTGTTCAAGACCGGCGCAACTGCCTCAGAAGCAAATTTGTCATTCCAACTGGCAAACTCATTAACCCAGAAACTTTTGACTACCGGATCGTCAATATACTGTATAGCGCTTGTTCGGAAGCGTTTCTCAGTTAGCATGCGCGGGATATCAAGCATGGTCGCGTCGGGATAGTCCAACAACGCCAGCAGCGTGTAGCGTAGAATATATTCCAGCCTAGGGCCCCAGCTATTTTCGAACATACGCTTCAAAACACCAACCAACTCTGAGCTGATGTGGTTCTTCAAACTCTGATCACTGACTTCTAGTGGGTTAAAGCCAACCGGATTGGCCGTGTCAGCCGGATTAAAGTAAACAACGTCATCAATACGGCGCTGCGGGATAAAACCTAGTACATGCTGAGCATAATCACCATGCGGGTCGATAACAGCAAAGCCTTGGTCGTAATAAATGTCAGACAGAGTCAGTAGCTCCAAGGCGCCAGATTTACCAGTACCAGTTTGGCCGAGGATGTAAATATGGCGGTCGCGGTCGCTGCGCAGCATGCCAAAAACAGTATTGTCGCCGCGAAAATTAGTAACTCCAAGTAAGCTTATGTCCTGCTCGTGCCCCTTATGGAGGATTGGTACATTAGACGGCGGTTCAGCGGTCTTGGTATTGGCCCACAGTATGTTAGGTGTTTCAACCGATGTGTGTGGCAGGTGGAAAAGACTGGCCAGCTCCTCAATATTTAAAATAAAGCCATTGTCGATAAAAAATCGGGCTTGGTACTCCAGTTGTCTCTCGTGCCCAAAACTTTGCTTGGTGGCTTCAAAGCCATTAAGGTTCGTAGTATTAAATTGCTTAAAAGCCCCCACTAGCGCCTGCATGCGCAGTCGGGCCGTTTCTTGGTCGTGTCCGGCATAAAGCAGGCGGATCTTAACTCGGTAGCCCAGCTTGGTGCCCTTCTGCTCTATCGCCGATATACGCGACTTGTCACGTTCGGATAATTCTCGTTCTTTTGGGCCTTCGCCGCCACCACCGGTCGGCGGCTTGGCAAGCGCGCTAAGTAATTGACCGGCATAATTCAATGTGCCGCCCCCTACCCCGCTGAACAAGTTGCTGCGTCCACGGCGGATGCGTTCTATAAACCTTTGGCCCTGTTTGTGCCAGTCGTCGCTAATAGGCCGTGCCATGATCTGAATCCAGACCTCTTCTTCTTCTTTGTCGAGTTTTGCTAAAGTGGCGGTTATGGCAGCTAACGGATCGACTTCAAAGCTCGGAAAGGTCTTGATAGGTATAGTTTCGTTATCAGTCAGGGTCAGCTCTGCCGTATGAATGATGGGCTGAGCCATCGAGCGCTGCGCATAATCTTCAGACTGCTCATAAATTTGAACGCTTGGATACTGGGCATAGATCTGTCCTTCCACAAACGCTTGGAGGTGCTTAGGTGTCCAGATATAAAACCGGATTCGTTGGCCCATCGAAGCAATTTCCATACTGATATGTTCCTGCATTTTGCCGCTGAGCCTCAACTCTCTTGGTGGACGCAGAATGCCGTGTAGCGCAGCCAGCATTTGCTCGGCCGCCAACTCTTTTTTATCATTAGCCCGCGGAATCTCCAGCATCAACAAGCAGTGCTTGTAGTGCGGATCGGATGGTCGGTTTTTGTTACCTATCAGTCTCATAAATTTCAGGGGTCTAGCTTAAGCTATTATAACACTTCTAAGCTAGAGGTTAATTCCCCTTGCCTAGCAAGGCGTTTGGTTATTTATTTTTAGGCTTTTCTTCTGCTAGGGCGTAAGTGGCTTTTGCCACACGCTTAAATTGAGGCTTGCTTTGAAGGTTAAGTAAAATAGTTGTCTCTTGCACCTGACGGCTTTTTAGCACGCGCCGGACAATTTCGTCGCGGTGCAGTGGGCCACCCTCTTTTTTGAGGATTTGGGTAATAACATCCGCCACAGTTCCCTTTTTGTAGCCCCACTCGCGCAAGGCATATATACCACGTCCTATTAATACGAAGCGCTTGTCTTTAATCAGTTCGTTGTGGATGGCTTGGGTTGTAACGTCCTTGCGTTTAAAATTGCTATCTTTAATCGCTTTAGCAATCGCGCTAAAGTGCATTGGCTTGCCGCTGCTATGTAGTACTACGTAGATTTTGTCGCGGATGTTGCGCGGGTTTACCATCGGCCATTTAATTAAACCCCAGCGGTTATTAAGGGTGGCAATATTTTTTGAAATACTAGCTAGCGACTCAACGTGGCGGATATCACTATTGCCGGTGGCTTCGCTAATTTTCTCAATAGAGGTTGGCTCGCCAATTTTTTGGATAGCTTCTATGATTTGGTTGACTAAATCACGAATCGCCTTTTCGGTGTGTTTAGATACCAGTCCGATGGCATGGAAAAAGTGGTCGTTATCTTCTATAACAGCTATCTTGGGGCTGAGTTGTGCTAGGAAAGACAATCGAGCTTGGTCCAACTTGCTGTTAGCCGGAGCTAAGCGTTCGGTGATGTCGCTGACTCGGGCAACGTTACCACTTTTTTGCAGTTGGTTGCCAAGCGATGTCTCAACTTCACGCATTCGCGGCAAGTCTTGTTTAGCGGCCTCTTTAAGGCGGTTGATGGTAGCCTTTTCTAGCTGTCTGACGCGTTCACGAGTTATGTTGAGCAGTTCACCAATTTGCTCTAGAGTCTCGCGACGATCAAATAAACCAAAGCGGCGAGCGATAATCTCCCTCTCTCGCTCTTTTTCGACTGTAGACAGAATATCTTTAGTGACTGCTTCGATATCTAGCAGGGTCGTCGCTGTTTTAGGCTTTTTGGTCGTTGATTTAGGGCTAGTCATACTTATAATAATGCGTTGATTTAATACAATTATATAACTTTAATTTTCAAAAGTCAATAACACCTTGACTAGACTAATTGTAACACTAATTAGACTAATTGGCATCTAATCGGATGTAGTATATTTTAGTTAAAATTTTTTGCCAATCTGAAAAGTTTGTGGAAAAGTATAGGAAATTCGACTACAACGAGCTTAAGACTTGCGGCGTCTCGATCGCTTTACTGGCGCTTTTTCTAGGAGTTCCCTAGCCTGTTTTTCGCTTAAGGATTCAGGCGCTGTGCCTTTAGGGATACGGGCGTTCTTTTTGCCGTTTGTAATATAAGGACCGTATGGGCCTTTAAGAATTTTTACATCGCCAAAGTCGGCAATCTCGCGCTCGGCCGCCTCTTTTTGCTTAGCGGCAATCAGTTGCCTGGCCTCTCCTTCATTAATCGTGGCCGGATTATGCTCTTTAATGCTGACAAATAGCTTACCCACCTTTACATAGGGGCCGTAGCGGCCGACATTAGCAATAATTTCCTGGCCATCTTCGGTTTGGCCGACTACTTTTGGTAAATCGAACATCGGCAGGGCTTGTTCCAGCGTGACATCCTCCAATCGAGTATCGCTTGGTAAGGGCGCGAAGCGAGGCTTTACGTCTTTATCTTTGTCGGTCTCGCCCATTTGCAAAACTGGTCCAAACCGGCCAAAACGGGCTGTAATTGGCTCGCCAGATTTAGGATCATCGCCGAGCCGCCTTGCTCCCGAGGCTTCCTCGCGGGTTGCCTCATTCGATTTAGCTACCAGTGGATGAAGTTTTTTATAAAAACTATCCAGCATTTTGGGCCACGCCAACTTGCCGTCGGCAATCTCGTCAAGCTCTTCCTCTGCCCTGGCCGTAAAGCTATAGTCCAAAATGTCGGCAAAATACTTCACCAAAAAGTCGGTTACAAGTTCTGCCAACTCTGTCGGTATAAGCTTATTGCGATCGGCGCCAACGATGGTTTGAGTCAGCTCTTCTTGAATTTTTTCACTGGCTAAAGTTAAACGTAGGCTGGGCCGAGTCTCGCCCTCTACGTCTTTTTTCTCGACATAGCCACGGTCCTGGATTGTGCTGATGGTTGGGGCGTAAGTACTGGGTCGGCCGATGCCTAATTCTTCTAGCTTCTTTACGAGTGCCGCTTCGCTATAACGACTTGGGGCACGACTAAATACTTCCTCGGCAACCAGCCGATTGGCCGAAACCGCCTGACCTTCTTTGAGCTTAGGCAGCAAGCGGTCATCTTTGCCCGATTTATAAACTTTCATAAAGCCGTCAAACGTCACTACCTGACCCTTAGCTACAAATACTTCACTGCGCTCACTAATGCCAATTTTGATCTCGCTTAATTCAACCCGAGCTGGCGCCATTTGGCTGGCTAATGTTCGTTGCCAAATTAGCTCATAGAGTTTTTGTTGCTGGGAATCTTGACCGGCTTCGCGCTTGTCGAAGCTAGTCGGCCGGATTGCTTCGTGGGCTTCTTGAGCCGAGCGACTTTTGGTTTTATACGTCCGGGTTTGAGCGTAGTCTTTGCCAAAAGTTTTAGTTATATAGCCATCGGCTGCCCGGATAGCAATCGGCGACAAGTTAGTGCTGTCAGTGCGCATATATGTGATGTGGCCGTCTTCATAGAGCTTTTGGGCTAAGCGCATAGTCTGGCGGACGCCGTAGCCGAGGCGGCGGGAGGCTTCCTGTTGCAACGTACTGGTAGTAAAAGGCGCTCCAGGGTTCCGGACGCCTGGCTTGTTCGTGGCCGAGGCGACCTTAAAGCTGGCTTTAATACAATCATTTAGAAACTGACGGGCGTCGTCTGGGCCGGTAAGTTTTTTATCTAGCTCAGCCGTGAATTCGTCTTTGCCGCTGCTAAATTCGCCAGTAACTTTAAACGAGGCTTCTGGGTTGAACTCCCGGATTTGTTTCTCGCGCTCAACCAAGAGCCGTACCGCCACACTCTGAACGCGCCCGGCCGATAGCCCAGTCCTAATCTTTTTCCAAAGGACCGGGCTTAGCTCGTAACCGACTAACCGGTCCAGGATGCGCCTGGCCTGTTGGGAATCAACCAGCTTCATATCAATATGACGTGGCTTTTTAACTGCCTCCAAAATTGCCGGCTCGGTAATCTCATGAAAGACTATTCGGTTGGTCGAGGCCGGATCCAGGCCTAAAATCTCGCACAAGTGCCAGGCGATCGCCTCCCCTTCCCGGTCTTCATCGGTTGCCAGCCAGACGGTCGAACCCTTGGCGGCTTGAGTCAGTTCTTTAACGGTTTTAAGCTTATCGGCAGCGACCTCGTAAGTTGGCTTAAAATTATTTTTAATATCTACGCCAAGCCCCTTGTTAGGTAAGTCACGCAAGTGCCCTAGGCTGCTTTTAACATCAAAGTCTTTGCCTAGGTAAGAACTTAT
>CAYTYX010000024.1:0-6480 GCA_964442325.1 uncultured Candidatus Saccharibacteria bacterium | reverse complement strand
CCAGAAACGATCAAAAATATGAGGTAGGTCGGTGCGCTTAATACCCCGTCCTGTATCGGTTACAGACATCTCGGTGCTGCCGCTACGACGGCCAACCTTAAGATTAATCTGGCTATTATGTGGCGAGTACTTGATGGCGTTATCTAAAAAGATTGAGATAAGCTGCGTAAGGCTTTGGGCATCGCCGCTTACTCTGGCCGGCGACAGATTCGCCACTATTTTTATTTGCTTAGCCCGGGCGGCTTTATCTAGCTGTGCAATAGCCTGGCCGGCAATTTTTTGCAAATCGACGGTTTGCATTGGCCAAGCGCCCTGACCATTGGTTGAGCTGAGTTTTAGCAGGGCATCGCTCAAGCTGCGTAATTTCCCAACTTCTTCGAGATTACTTTTAAGCAATTCTGTAGCCTCTACCTTAGTAAGCTGGGGGTCGCGCAGAGCTACTTCGATTTCACTCTGCATCACTGTCAAGGGTGTCTTTAGCTCGTGTGAGGCATCGCTGGCAAATTGAGCTTGGGCTTCGTGCGAGGCTTCTATAGGGTCCAATGTGCGCCGGGCAAGCGCGTAGCTGATAGCTCCGCCGGCAACCAGCACAAATAAATTAAAGAGGAAGAGATTAAGTTTCAGGCTATCGCGCTCGTCGCTAACTTGAGTCTTGCGCAGCTGGGCAAAATCACTAGCGCTGCCCTCAGGCAGCTGACCAGTAAAAAATCCAATCTGGACAGGGGTACTACGATCGAGCGAGTTGGTTGAGACGTGATAGATGACAAAGCTCATACAAATAGATAGCGCCATGATTATGCCTAGGTACCAGCCGGTTAATTTGACGGCTGACGACTCAAATAAACTCAGCGGCTTCACTTCTCGGCCCCTAGTTTGTAGCCAAATCCGCGCCGAGTGTGGATCAGCCCCGGTCCTTTAAAGGGCTTGTCTAGCTTACCTCTAAGGTAGCCGATATATACTTCTATGGTATTGGGCAAGATGTCGGCGTCAAAATCCCAAACGTGTTCAATTAGGTTGTCCTTACTTAAAATGCGACCCTGGTTGCGCATCATATATTCCAGCAACGCGAACTCTTTAGAGCTCAGGTGAATGGGCTGCCCGGCTCGCTTAACTTCAAAGTTTAGGGTATCGAGAACCAAGTCTTCTACTTTAAGGATGTTATTTTTAACTTCTGCCGGACGGCGCAATAGTGCTCGCACGCGCGCCAATAGTTCCTCGAACGAGAATGGTTTGGTTAAGTAGTCGTCGGCGCCGGCGTTCAGTCCGCCTACCCGATCACGCAGCTGGCTTTTAGCTGTCAGTAGAATAATTGGGGTTTGTATGCCGCAAGCTCTTAGTTGCTTGCAGATATCGAGTCCCTCCATAGAACCCGGCAGTAGCCGATCAATAATCATTAGGTCGTAAGCTGTGTTCTTGGCTGCGCCTAAGCCTGAGTCGCTGTCGTATTCTATATCTACGGCGTATTTCTCCTGCTCCAACCCACGCTTGATTGCTTGGGCAATTTTATGTTCGTCTTCAATCACCAAAATTCGCATACCTATTAATTTTACTCCGCCCAAGCTGATAATAGTCTGAGCGCTTTTTCAGGTATCTAGGATGTTAAAATAGTTACCAGTGCACAGACTCAAACAAAAAATCTTGCAGATACTCGGTATCGCTGGCACGGCGGTCTGTGTTGGCATATTTATAAATACACCTAGCTTCCCGACACCGGACAAGCTGGTAATATTTTTAACCTTCGTCTTTATGATTTTTGGACAAGCCAAAGAGATGCTTAAGCGTTTACTACCGTTTGTAATTTTATTGCTGGTGTACGAATCATTTCGTGGCATTGCCCACACTTTAAACGACCATGTTAATTACACGCTGGCGCCATTTGTGGATAGACACTTGTTTGGCAATTTACCAACCGTTTATCTGCAGAACTGGCTATGGAAGGGCCACACCAGTTGGTATGACATCGTGCTATACATTCCGTATATGCTGTTTTTTGTAGTGCCACTTGGTCTGGCACTGCTAGTTTGGAAGACGCGCGACCATGAATATTGGCGAGTAGTTACCACTTACCTAACAGTTTTCTTTGGTGCCTTTTTAACATTTTTGATTATGCCGACTGCCCCGCCCTGGCTGGCGGCTCAAAACGGCTACATCCAGCCGATAGTCAGAGTTTCTAGCAGTGTCTGGTTTAGTCTTGGCATTCACAACTTCCCGTCTGTTTATAATCACATCGCACCCAATCCAGTTGCGGCTGTACCTAGCCTGCACGCTGCCGTTTCAACACTATTTAGTATCTTTGTATTTAAGCTCTACGGTCGCCGCTGGGGAGCGTTAAGCTTGCTATACCCAATACTGATATATGTCGGTGTTGTCTATGAGGGTGAACACTACGTGTTTGATGTGCTGATGGGCATAATCTATGCCTTTGGAGGCTACTGGCTTACGCCAAAGCTGATGGCTCGGGGCAAGCGGCTACTAAAGCGTGCTCCAGTAGTACCAAAAGCGCTTTAGAATCAAGGCGATAATTATCAAAAACCAGACGATTAAGATCTCCAGATGGTAGCGCTGAGCAAACCTGACCATTCCAGCGAAACGCTTGGGGTATGGTAAGTTACCCATCTGCAAGTTATAGAGCTTGGTGTATAAAACGATGGGCAAAGTGGCCGACCAAATAACCATACAAAAAACACATAGGGCCCCGATGCGGTAAAGCGTTTCAAAAATCAGCCAGTGAATAAAAACCGTAGCCAAGGCCACTCCAACCATAAAGGCTCGCCAGAACCAGCGCTTAAACTGAGCGCCAGCCAAAGTAGCGGCGCCGACCGTGGCAACAACTGCATAGCCGGCAATACCGATAAAGTAATTAGGAAAGCCAAAGGCGTGGGCTTGGGTGCTATCAGCCACGCTAGTGCAGCTTAGGATTGGGTTAAGATTGCAAACCGGTACATAGCTGGGGTCTTTTAGGCGAGTGAACACTTCGTTTGCCAGCAGGATTGAAGCAACCATAGCCAACAGTCCGCCGATAAGTAAAATCCAGCCGATATATTTACTGAAATCTGTCGTCTTTGTTTGCCTAGCCATTAGCGGTAATTTTAGCATGAGCAACTAAACGTCAAGTTAAGAGTTGGCATTTGACAGAGATATTTTAACGCCAGCTTCGTCGATTTTTGCATCCAAGGTATGAGCTTGCGGCTGGTCGGCCAGTTCGAGTGCCAGAGTTTCTTTTTTAATCAGGTCGCTATAGTCCCTGACCGCCAGGCGAACTAACTTATCTTCGCTCTCGATAGCCAAAACTATACGATCATCTACTTTTAAATCTGCAGATTTGCGCAAGTTTTGAATGGCGCGAATTAATTCGCGGGCAATGCCTTCGGCCTTCAGCTGCTCGGTTAGTTTGGTGTCGAGTTTAACGGCTTTGGCGTCCGGGCTAACGGTTTTAACATTAACTTCGTCGGCGATGACTTCCAATAACTGTTCTGGCACAGTTGGCACAGCCAGTTCGGCTAGTGGTTGGCGAACTTTAATTTTAGCTTCGGCCCTTTGGCTTAAAGCCTCAGCAATAATCCCTCGAGCGGTCTTCATATCTTCCAGCAGCTGCTGGTCAACCTTGCCTAATTTTGGCCAGTCGCTTAGGTGAACCGACGCTTCGCCGGTTAAATCGGAGTAGACGTAGTCGCTGACAAATGGCGCCCACGGAGCCAGCAACTGGCTGGTGCGCACAAGGACATAATGCAACGTGGCGTATGCACTCGATTTATCAGCGTCGTCCTCACTTTTCCAGAAGCGACGTCGGCTGCGGCGGATAAACCAGTTGCTCGTGTCATCAATCAGCTCGAAAATCGGCTGGATGGCCCGGGCGAGTTTGTAATCGTCGGCCTGCTTGGTAGCTTCTTTGATGGTTTGGTTTAGGCGAGCTAAAATCCACTGGTCTAGCACATTATCGCTGGCTGGCTCTGCCAGCTTGCCGCTGGGTTTCCAGCCATCAATATTAGCGTACATCTTGAAAAAGCGGTGGCTGTTGAGCAGTGTGGCAACAATATTACGGTTAATGTCGCGGACGCCGTCACGATTAAAGCGCATATAATCGGCGCTCATAGCCTGGTTACTGCTAAGCAAATACAGCCGCAGACTGTCGGCACCTTCGTCATCGAAGACATCATCGAGCGGCGGATAGTTCTGCAGCCTCTTGCTTAACTTCTCACCATCAGCCGCTAAAATCATGCCGTTAACTAGCACATTCTCGTACGCTGGTTTTTCAAATAGGATGGTTGAAATGACGTGTAGAACGTAGAACCATAGCCGAGTTTGGTCCAGCCCTTCGCCCACGTAGTCGGCCGGAAATGAACTCTTAAATTTAGCTTCGTTTTCAAACGGGTAGTGTTGCTGAGCAACCGGCATTGAGCCGCTCTCGAACCAACAATCAATTACTTCCTCGATACGCTTGTAAGTTTTGCCATTTTTTTGAAAACTAATCTCATCGATGAACGGCCGGTGTAAATCATCGACTTTGATATCGTTGCCAGCTAACTCTTTAAGCTCGTCGATACCACCTATGACTATGTAATCGTTGGGGTCGTCAACATTAGACCAAACCGGCATTGGCGCTCCCCAGTAACGGTTGCGACTGACTGCCCAATCGCGGGCACCTTCCAGCCACTTGCCAAAACGCCCGTTCTTGATGTGTGCCGGCGTCCAGTGAACTTCGGCTGCGGTTTTGAGTAGATCTGGGCGGATATCAGACACCTTAACAAACCAGGTGTCGACGGCATAGTACAGCAGCGGCGTGTCGCAGCGGTAGCAAAACGGATAGGTGTGATGAAGCGTTTCGGCGGCAAAGACAGCGCCTTGTTTGCTCAAGTGTTCAATAATTATCCGATCAGCGGTTTTAAAAAACTTGCCCTCGGCTTCTGCTAAGCCAACGCCACTTTTAACGTGGCCGCTTGAGTCGATTGTGACTAGAACCGGAAAATCGCTGGACTCGCCCAGTAGCAAATCGTCTTCACCAAATGCCGGAGCCACGTGCAATACGCCGGTGCCGTCTTCTATATCTACAATGTCAGCCGCCCAGATTTTATAGAGGTTTGCTTTGTTTTTATAACCACCCAAGTCGTCAAGTTTAAATAGCGGCTGGTAGGTCTTGCCAACCAGTTCCTGCCCGCTCAATTCATTAACGACTTCGTAGTTCGACTCGTTTTTAAATACATCCTCAAGTCGCTTTTTGGCTACAACCAATGTCTCGGTTTTGTCCGATTCGCCTTTGAGTTCCACGTATACATACTGCTCGTCCGGCTTGACGGCAAGTGCGGCGTTGCCCGGCAGACTCCAGGGTGTGGTTGTCCAGCCCAGCATCGAAGCGTCTTCGTCCGTCAGCTTAAACTTCACAAATAAGCTAGGGTCTTCGACATTGTCGCGGTAGCCTTCGTTGAGCTCGAAGTTGCTTAAGGGGGTTTCGCAGCGTGGGCAGTATGCCAGGCTTTTATGGCCCTTATATAGCAGGCCTTTGTCGTGGATTTGCTTCATTACCCACCAGACGCTTTCGGTGTAGTCACGGTTAATTGTTGCGTAGGCGTGGACTGTGTCTGCCCAGCGGCCGATTCGCTCGTAAAATGCCTCGTGGTCGCTCTTATAGGTAAACACTGAGTCGCGGCAGGCCTGGTTAAACTTATCTAGCCCAAGTTCTAAGATTTGTTTCTTGCCGCTTATACCCAACTGCTTCTCGATGGCAAATTCTACCGGCAGCCCGTGGCAGTCCCAGCCATTACGGCGCTCAACGTAAAAGCCTTGCATTGTCTTGTAGCGGCCCATCGCGTCTTTAATACTAGTAACCAGACTGTGGCCGAAATGCGGCAGGCCGTTGGCAAACGGCGGCCCATCATAAAAGCTAAAGACTTCACTGCCCTGCCTAATCTCGCGGCTTTTTTCGAAAGTCTGGTCTTTGTTCCAGCGAGCCAACACAGATTCTTCTAGTTGGGCGCTAGCCGATTTTGGGTTGCGTTCTACCAAGTTTACCTAACCTTCGCTTAGTTGTGCTCTTTAGGTCATTTTATCAATAAAACAATCAGAATTATAGGAGTTATTGAGGTGGATTTAGTTAAGCCCGCTTCCTTGCCCGCGAACCCATCTATATACTTATACATAGATGGCATTACCAAAAATATCCATCGATGCACTACATAAGTTATTTTTGACAAAAGGCCGGCTGCAGAAGCGTGTCAAAGGCCAGGTACTGCAGACAACCGAGGGCTCCAAGACATTCAATCTTATAAAATCTGGATTTGTGAAGCGCTATCTTATATCAAATAGTGGCGCGCTGGGGGTTGAGGCTATTTATGGCCCTGGCGATGTTTTCTCACTTATGCTGGCATTTAAAGCTTTGGTCAACCAAGACGTTTACATCGGCCAAGAGATCTATTATTTTGAGGCTATGTGCGATATCGAGATCTACACCATGGACATATCGGTGCTAGAAGAGGGGGTAAAGGT
>CAYTYX010000023.1:0-6521 GCA_964442325.1 uncultured Candidatus Saccharibacteria bacterium | reverse complement strand
GTCTTTAGGAACGTACTCAAAACTTAAGCAGGACGCCTTTTGGTGGCTGGCTAGATCGAAGTCTGTGCGATACGCCAGACCGGCCAGCTCTTTTTTGCCAAACGGAAAGTCGTATTCAAAATCTATGGTGCGCTTGCTGTAATGGGCGCGGTCGGCTGGTGGCACATCCAGCTCTGACACATCTTTTAGCCCAAGCTTAGCAAAGAAAGTTTGCATACCGACTCGCCACTGCTCAAACGCCTTTTCCCAATCGGCGGGCGCTACAAAATATTCGATTTCCATCATCTCGAACTCGCGCAAGCGGAACAGCCAGTCGCGCGGAGAAATTTCGTTACGGAAGCCTTTGCCAATTTGAGCTAGGCCAAACGGCAAATTTGGGCTAAAAGTGTCTAAAATATTTTTGAAGTTAACAAACATCCCCTGCGCGGTTTCGGGCCGCAGGTAGCTGGTGGAAGTTTCTTTACCTGCCCCAACGGAAGTTTTAAACATCGTGTTGAACTTTGTGCCGTCTTCCATTGGGTCGGCAAAAGTATCGACGTGACCGCTGGCCTTCCAGACGCTGGGGTTCATCAAAATAGCGGCGTCCATTGGGTACATATCGTCCCAGCCAGTGACAAAACTGCTCCACCACAGGTTCTCGATATTGTGTTTGAGCATAACACCCAGCGGGCCGTAGTCGTAAACGCCGGATAGGCCGCCGTAGATTTCGCTAGACGGAAATATAAAGCCGCGCCGCTTGGCTAAACTGACAATGTCTTCCAATTTTGGTTTGCTCATTCCTAGAAATTATAGCCGGTTTGAATTGATTAGGCTATGAGATCTAGCCGCTCGGCATACTGCAAGGCCCAGCGCTGCGCAACTTCGCGCGGATCTTTAGCGCGGTAAAATTCCTGGGCACCGCCGACCATTAGAGCACCCATGTTATGTATACGGTCATAGACCTCATAGCCATCGTCTACTCCACCAATAGATAAAATGTCTATTTTGTCCCTCTGATGCCTCCTTAGAATATCTTTCCATTTCAGAAGATTCTCTCTAGCTAAACCATGAATGATTGGACCGCTTTGCCCTGCAAGACCTTCGTTAACTTCTATAGCCGGCCGGCCTGTTGCTGGATTAATAGGTGATGGCTGGTTACCCTTAGTGTTAATAACATCATAAAAGTCCAAATCCATGCCTATATAGTCTTCGACTGTGTCATAAGGCAAATCTGAAACTTTGACGCCAAGCACAGGAGCATATCCTACCCTTTGGCGAACAGCTACCACAACACCAAGCATTTCGTCTACGTCATAGCAAAGAAGTGGATGTTGGGGATCTAGATTAGGACAACTGCCGTTGAATTCAACAGCTTGAGCGCCCATTTCTAATGCCCATTCGGCCATTTCCGGTAATACAACTTTGGGGTCTTCGCCTTTTAGTGTGGTAACACTGATAATAGCTAGCTGACCGGCAGCCTCCATTACTTTAATAGCCTCTGGCAAAAAGCCGCTTGCGTTTTTGCTGCCTGGGTTTCTTAAACCAATTGAGTTATAGGCAGCTTCTTGTTCTTTGTCCCACCAAAAAACATTGTAGTGACCATCGGCGTCATTGCCGGCGTGTTCGTTTTGGGTATACGATCCTAACACTAATGCTCCGATAGTTTCCTCGGGCGCTAGATGTTCTATTTGAGTTTTTTCTTTAACTACACCCGCACCGACGTAAACCGGTAACCTATCTTTTGGCACCAACTCCGCTAAATTACCCACGGGCTCTCCTTAGTTAAATTAATAAAATTATACTCGAACAAAAGTCTGCAGGATAGAGTTGACCAGCGGCGCGGTGGCGCTGGCTAGGTCGGTACTGCCGGCAATGCGGTTAATGATGCGTGGTTGATTGCTGTTAAAGTTGAGGCGTAAAAACTTGATTTGGCTGGCGCTAAAGCCGCCTTTGGCCGCCGGCTCAAATGCCATCCGCGAAAAATCGAAGTTGTATTTGGCTTTTGGTTGGAACTCATCGCCATTAGTATCGGTACGCAGGTTTGGCCCATGGCCGCTTAAGCGAATCAGTCGGCAGTGAAACCACAGCTCGGCAACCTCCAGACTAACTGCTTTATCGTCCAGCGCGGCAAAAGCGTTCTCGGCCAGAATAAAATAGCCCGGATCGGCCGCGTCTTCGGTAGCTTTATTTAATAAGCGGATTAGTTCGTAACCGGCGCGGGTGCGTTCTAAATCTTCGACGATGTGGCTGTAGTATTTGGCCAAGCGGCTGCCGGTGAGAGTTTTGATCTCTCCCCTGCCCTCTACAAAACTTAAGTTGCTGATACTAAACAGCTCGATGCCGCCGGCCAGTTTGCTTTTTTGTTTGCGGACGCTCTTGGCCAGCGCCCGAACTTTGCCGTGAGCCGGAGTGAGGAAAGTGATTATGCGATCGGCCTCGCCGTAGTTGGTGCGAGCTAAGACTATTCCTAGTGACTTTATGTGCTTCATTTTGGAAGGGACTGCTCTACGGCTTTGGCTAAATTGGCCAGACTGGCGGTAGGTTTATGAACGTAGGCCGAGATGGTTAGGCTGGCTTTGGCAGCGTCTTCGCCGCCAAGTTGGTCTGGGTTGAGTGAGCTAAAAACCACCACCGGCAAGCTCTGCCAATCGGCGTAGCTGCGCAACTCGTGCAAAAACTCAATGCCGCTATGGCCGGATAATTGGAGGTCTAGAATAACCGCGTCGGGCTTTAGCTTGTCGGCGGCATCTATGCCGGTTTGGGCTGAAGCTTGGGCGTGCACGCTGTGCCCGCGGCGCTTAAAAAAAGTTTTGATATTGCCGGCTAAGATTTTATCGGGCTCGATGAGCAGAATTTTAGACATTAGACAAAATTTAACTGCTTGCTGATAGGTATGAGCGTAGCCAGGCCACTAAGGTTTTGGTGGCGGGTGGCGCGCAGCGGCTGCCAAATGCGTGAACACAGCATATCGGCCACTAGCACGCCGCTGGCGGTGCCGGTTGGCACGCCCAGTACCGGCTGATGCGCCTTGCCCGACAAATTGCGGGCGGCCTTTAAGGCTCGTTGGCTGATACCGCCGCTGCTGGCAGTAAACACGCCGGTTATAATCTGCCCTTCTGGGTCGCTGTGGGCGCCCAGTAGAATCCGACAACGCATTTTGGTAGAGTTGGCCGATTGCACGCGGATGAGGCTGGCGCCCAGACAATTGAGCGCTGTGATGAGGCTAGGCTGGTGAGCCAACGCTGGCTTTAGGCTGCCTTGGGTATCGACCCAGAGTTCGGTGTTGTAGGCGCGCGCCAGTGGTGTAAGCTGGTGGGCGACATCGTTTAAAACTGAGCCAATGGCGATTGGTTCGAGTGGCAGCTGGGTGGTATCGGCCAAGCTAAGCGCTAGGCGGTAAGCCTCTAGAAGCTGAAGGCCGGCTTCGGTGCTAAGTCCCAGCGAGTTGATTAATTGCTTTTGGGTTTTAGTTAGGTTTGGCGAATCAAGTAGTTCGAGCGTAGTTTTTATTTGCACCAGTGGCAGAGCTAAATCGTCGCTGAGCGTGCTTAAAAGCGCCGCCCCCACCGTATCTTTACCTAGACTAGCTAATTCCCTCACTTCTCCACCATTATACGCTGGCGGGGATGCTTAGGGCGAGAATGTCAGCGACGGTAAAACAATTTTATTAAAGTCGTTTAAAAAGTCGGTGGATTCGGTGTAGACAAGCAGCGTTTGGTCGCGTACCGGGATGATGATTAGCGAGCCGGTCTGGGTGGTGTTGAGCGTGCCGTCAAAGCGCGTGCCGCGCTGAACACCGGCAGTGCTGGCCAGTTTAGCCGGCACGTAGGCGCTGGCCTTAAGAGCCCCCTGCTGAGCTTGAGACTGGTATTGCTGAATCTCCGAACTGTAAGTGTTAGCAACCAGCTCAACCCTTAGGGCAAAAGCTGTGTTGTTGTTGCTGTTGACGGCTGGCACAATATCCGGATAAAAATAGCCGTTGATTGGCTCGCTGCTGCCGGATTGATCGACGTAGGCGCTCCAGGTTTTAGGATAGCTGAATTTGATTGAGCCATAAGTAGCGGGCCCAGTAAAAGATTTATAGGGCTGTTTCAGTTGGTCGGCAAAGGCGGCTTGGTCGGTAGTTTTTTGGCTGGCAGCAGCAGCGCTAGCGGCCGATGCGGCTTGGCTGTTGGCATTATTTTTAGCGGACTGTCTGCCGCTAAAGGCCCAGACTCCAAAAACTAGAGCCACTAATAAAAGTATTCCGAGCACAGTCATAATTAAAGTACTATGGCTAGACCTTGGCGTGGCCGGCTGGAAAATCGGCGCAGAGTTTTGTGGGGGCATACACGCTTATGGTAATAGATTTGGGCAAGCTAATCAATCGGCGGTAGATCGGCCGGAGGCTTCGATTTCTGCCAGATAGTCGGTTGCCACGGATCTAGCGGAGCCGTCTTGATCGCTAATATGATAGCGGACATTGGCGAATAACTCAGATGCACGGCTGCCCACTCTGCCGCTATGCTCTGAAAAAATACCATACCCAAGCGACAACATTCCTAAAGCCACGGCCGCCCCTCCCTCGCGAGCCTTGCCTTCGGCAATAGAATTCCCACCCAAGCCAAGTAACGTGATGCCTAGCGTCGATACAATATAGTTGCTTATGCGATTGGCCCGGTGCCGTGAATTGAAAGTATTGCCAACAAGCATACCGGACTCGCGGCTCCTGATTTCTTCGTTCATAGATTTTAAAATACCTTAATTACTTATATTCGTAAAGAAAAACCGCCTCGCGCTGATGGACGGGTTTTTTGCCTGGGATGCGAAAGGCATAGCTGGCCAGTTTGACTGGCTTGCCCAGGCGAGTTAGTTTTTGGTCGAGCCGCAACATATATCTATCTAGCAAGAAGATAAACACGCCATCGGCTTTGGACAAGTCGGCGTGCCAAAAGTTGCCACAGTGAACCACGACTAGATCACGGTAGCGACGAGTACACAGCCAGGCAATGCCAGCTAAGATGGGGTTGAACTCGTAACCAACAGCTTTGAGGCCTCGCTTAGCAGCGGCCCGCAATAGCCGGCCATCGCCACAGCCTAGATCGTAAAAGGTCTGGCCAGGTTTGAGAGCTAGTAAGTCTAGCGCGGCTTCGGCCTGGGCGCGGCGGGTTGGCAGGTACGGCGCTCCAAACAAAATGACAAAACCAAAAACCAAAAACAGACTGGCCAAAATTAAAACTAGTAGCAGCATTAGCCTAGCTTTGCGTTAATTTTACGCAAGCGGTTCTCGGCGGTTTTTAGATAGTTTTCTATCTGGGCAATAATTTTTAGAGCCTGTTCGTATTTGGCAATGGCTTGATCTACCTGGGCATTACCAGACTCAAACCAGGCGATAATCTCGGCCAGCTGGCGCTCTAGTTGTTGGTAGTTTTTAGGGTTGGTTTTAGGCATCGACACTCTCTACATCTACCTGAATTGTACCACCGCGCAGCTTTAACTGTAGGTGATCGCCGGTTGTAGCCGCCGAAGCCCGCGTGATGTATACACCGTTTTTGCTAACGATAGCGTAGCCGCGTTTTATGACGTTGTCGGGGTTAAAAGCCGTGAGAACCCGGCGTAAACCGGCTAATTTTTCGCTCTGACTATTAAGTAAATATTTAAGTTGTTGGTCGATGATTTGGGTCGCTTGGCGGCTATCGGCCCGGGCATCGCGCAAGGTTTGGGCAACGCCTTGGGCTAAGGCTTTTTGCTGAAGTTTTAAGCCCGCAAGTACCTGCCGGCGGTCTGGCACCAGCGCCGCGGCCGCGGCGGTTGGCGTGCTGGCTCGCAGGTCGGCCGCTAGTTCAGCTAAGCTAATATCGACTTCGTGACCAATCGCTACTAGCGTTGGTATGCGACTAGCCGCCACCGCCCGCACGACTCGCTCGTCGTTAAAAGCGGCCAAATCTTCGCCGCTACCGCCGCCACGCGTAATCACTAGAACTTCTAGCAGCTCTGGTAATTTATTAAAATGCTCGATGGCTCTGACGAGCTGCGCCGGAGCGTTATCGCCCTGTACCAAACTATCGATTAGCTGCACCTCTACCCCGCCCCAGCGTTCGTTGAGGACCTTCATAAAGTCGGCTGCCGCAGCTGAGCTAGCGGCGGTAATGAGGCCTACCCTAGCTGGCGTGACTGGTAATGAGCGTTTGCGCTCCGGCGCGAATAGACCCTCGGCTGTTAGCTTAGCCTGCAATAAATCGGCGGCTTTGCGGATTGAGCCCTCGCCCACCGGCGTGATGGTTTGATAATTAACCGAGAAGCCGTAGCGCGGGTGCAGCCGCGGCGCGCCAACCACCCGCACCATTAGACCGTCCGTCAGCGGGCCCGGTAGTTGGTAGACCGAGCCAAAAAAGGCCACACTGGAAATCTAGTCTTTGAGGTTAAAATACACCCACTGGTTTTTACTAACCCTAAATTCGGCTAGCTCACCCTCTATTGCCACTAGCGGATAGGCGAATTCTAGCGTCTGGTTGAGTGCCGCCACAAAATCGGTGGGCGTAAAAACTAGCTGTTCCATTTAT
>CAYTYX010000022.1:0-6865 GCA_964442325.1 uncultured Candidatus Saccharibacteria bacterium | reverse complement strand
AAAGAGGAAGCTATCTTCCGAGTCTAAGCTTCCTTCTGAGAATAGCCGATGCCTTTGGCACACAGCTGTTGGCTCCCCGACTACAGTTTTTAGAAGAAAATCGTGTCACATACACCTTTAATAGACCTACGACATTTTGGGAATACGTCCCAAGCTGGGAGGTTAATCACGTGAGCGACTTTATGGGTACCACGCCTACGAGGAGTATGTATGCCTTTTAAGGTTAAAAATCTATATGTCTTAATGGCACGAGAAGTTAGCACCGACGCGGCAGATCAGATGAATTCGATAATCAAAATCATTGATAAATTTATCTTTAGCATAAATCGTAATCAGCTAGAGAAAGATGGTGTACAACTCGGCAAACAACAGATCGCCCTAAGCGCTAAATACGCCGTGGCTACCTTATGGATATTCAGCGAAAAATTAAAAAAAGAAACTTTCTTTAATTTCAGGATTAACATATTTGACCCAACCGGTAAAAATCTCGGCGGGCCAGAGCAGGAGAATCTATTACCGGCGGGTAAAGATAGAATAAGTATAAACTTCAATATGGAGGGGTTGCCCATAACCTCGGCTGGCGAGTATAAATTAAATGCTGAAATTGCTACTAAAAATGGGGAGGTATTGGCGAAAGCCGATTATCCATTTAGAATTGAGCTGGCCGACGGGTCCTTACAAGGGATTGCAACTACATAGCAATACCAAAGATTTTGGTTGTGCTTGCGTTGGGTCAAATTATCGCAAATAATACCGGAGTATATGCGTGAAGTTGCTTCGGTGTTTCCAAATGATTGTCTTCGTGCCACTTTAGACAGGGTAAAAGATGCTCCGGTTGCGGATACCACACAGCCTGATTACGTCCGACTAATAACTGCCAGGCGTCGCGGTCTCGAGGAAAATATACTGGAGTGCAAAGTTCCAGGTTGTAGCGCAAAGTTCACCCTCGACTCGAAGAATGGCAAGTTCAAGATTATAAGCAGTTATGTACTGATTGGCGAGCAGCCCTGCAAAGACGAATAGATACTAAAGATTTTGCTTGTGCTTGCCGTTTGGGTACACGAAGACTTAAATAGCTCCAAAGGAGAGTTTTATGGCAGGAGAAATAGATCGCAGAGGTTTGCCGGAGTTGGTTGACTCGGAAGTTGTTGATGAGCGAGATATTGTGGTCGAAGAACCCCCAATGCCATACCCGGATGTAGATCTTTCCGATGGTCATCGTAGTGGCGAACTGTTGGCAACCGCATGGCCGCTAGGCGAAAGTATCTACAGGCTAAGCGAATTACTAAAGAGATATCCGGTTCTAGCCTCAATTAGCGATTTGCCGCGTGCCATTGAACTAGTCAAAGAAGCCGACGAAATCGTTAAAAATTTGCCGACCCAAGAATATCCCGCCCCGCGTGAACCGCTGACTAATGATGAAGCTATTGCATTCGCCGAAGAACTACACCGAAGGCTTGCGGATAGATAATTGCCCGCAAGGGTTCTGCTTGTGCTTGCGTTTGGGGCGGGGTTATTGGAACTCGAGTAGATATTTTGAAATCTTGAGGGCGTCGGCCATATGCTTT
The DNA here is from genome assembly GCA_964442325.1 of uncultured Candidatus Saccharibacteria bacterium. GTDB lineage: Bacteria > Patescibacteriota > Saccharimonadia > Saccharimonadales > UBA10212 > CAYTYX01. The sequence continues at coordinate 5,297 of CAYTYX010000022.1, read as the reverse complement.
TCTTTAGCCGCATGCTCGTAAGTCGTGGCAAGCCCCAGCTTCCAGTCCAAAATTCTTTCTAATCGAGCAACCGGATAGGGCATACCAGCAATCTCTGGTATTTCTTCTAGCAACGTTTCGATATCAACGGGATAACTGTCTTGTAGTGGTACTGGTATGGCGGTTACATCGCCTTGTGCGGTTTTGTAGCCTGCGTATTGGTGAGGATCTTGGACTTTATGGGTTACCCCATGTCCTTCCGCGACAAGATTTCTTGGCTCGAACTTTTTCCACCGATCATCATGCGTTAAGTGTTCTAGTAAGTCTGGTGTAACGGCTATATCTAAGTCAGTTTTGGAAATTTCTTTAATACCGTAAATCGCCATGGCAGCACCGCCAACCACAACCAACTCCTCGTCTGCACGTCGCAACCCAAGCTCATCGAGCTTATTCGTAACAACCTCGATAGCACCACTTTCGGTGCGAAAATTTGCCATAGCCCTGTTATATATGGCGGGCAATATTATTGCAAGCATAACCGCAAGGTTTTGATTTTGGTTGTGCTTGCATCTGGTGGGGCAAAACTATTTAATCCAATTAATGAGTAACTACGCAGCAGGCAGCGGCGAGTATGAAACTATGCAAGCTTTGGTGAATCAAATCCACGATGAGGAGGGGTATCAGTGGAGCTTCTTGTCTAAAGATGTAGATGGCCTTGAAGTGGTTGAATGTTTGCCGGAAGAAATTGACCCGACTTACGTTTTACCTACTTATTTTGTCGGGGACGGCAAAAAATTGAAGGTGCGCCAAAGTCTTGTTGGTCTGGAGAGAAACATACCAACAGAAGATCTATCAAAGTTATATAAGGCTCACATAGTGGATTTGAAAATAACAGCGGCTGCATTGGCTACCATAGCAGAAAAATATGATCCGTTTGGCGGGAAGGGTCTTGCAGAGTATATGGCCGGTCTCGTACAAAAAGAGGGCAAGCGCGTTATTGCCGCACATGTAGTTGGGAGAGTTCTGGATTCAGCCGGAGTAGTAAGTGCCGTGGTCTACCCCCGAGTTATCGCTGAAGAAGTTCCTATCCGGCTACGTGATATCGCTCTTCGCACACTCGATTTGCTAGATATATACGTTCCGGCGAATGATATACATAAAGACATGGCACGCAGAACAAGCATAGCTCTAAAATCATTGTTGACACTTAGCGAATCATCTAAGCATGAGGTGACCGCTAGCATAATGTCGCTGGTATTGCCTAACGAGGACAAGTTTGAAAAGTTTATGGCTGAGTGGGACAAGGCTCAAGAATCTTAGGGCAGGGCTGAACGCTTGTGCTTGCAGTGGCTATTAAAAAAGTCTAATATTGTATTTATCTTTTGCGGGGTAGTACTTGTCCCGCTCATTTTCTCCAATAGAAAAAGAGCGGGGCGTGAACGACCTCGTAAAGGTCAAAAGGTTGGCCCTCATTTGACGAAAGCCGGCATGCTGAAGCGGCCGGTAAGTAGGAGGACGGTGAGGGTCAACACAATTTGGGCGAAAGCCCAACAAGACGAGTCCTTCGTCAAATCTGGGAACGTACGAGCAATGGCAACTGCCTCTGAATACCGACTCCGAAACCTCCAGAGGGTTTCGGACTAGGGAGTTCGTAAGGGATGGCAACGAACTATAAAATCAAAGCCCTGCCTAGTCTCGTGTTTTACGTTCGGGCGAAGGACTCTGTATTCGGGCGAAAGCCCAACAAAGGTGGGTTCCCCGGCGTCGACTCCGGGTGAGGCTACTCCTAGTAGAAACCTCGGCTCTGTCCAATGGCGCCATGCTGAAGCGGGCGACATGCAAGCGGACGGGGTGAACCCGCAACTCTGGGCGAAAGCCCACCAAGAAGCGGCGCAAGCCGCTAGCGGTGTAGCTTAATGTAGAGCGCTCGGCTCTCCGCCGAGAGGCGCAGGCCCAAACCCTGCCACCGCGATCGGGCGAAAGCCCAACAAAGGTGGGCCCGTAGTAAACCGGCGGCGCGCTTGAAATATAGCCCGCCGATGCCGCAGTCTCTCCCGCTCCCTTGTGGAGTCGCGCGAGGGCGCTCGGGTCCATCAACTATTCGGGCGGAAGCCCAACCAACTTGAGCCCCGGCGCGACAAGGCTCAAGCTCCCGAGGACCGATGTTGGTAGACGAAAAGGCGGTGACACCTCGCCCGCGTAGGCTAAAAACCTTCATCGTGTGCGCTTGCTCGCCGGCAAGTGAGTCCTGCTCGAGGGAACGGCGCTGGGGGGGATTGAGCGAAAGCGCTCGAGTGCGTGCTCGCTTTCATCCTCCCCTGAAGATTAATTCTAGCTTCGGCTAGTCGTAAGACTTCGGTCTTGCAAGAGTGGCTCGAGCACGCCCATAGGTCCTCCCGCCGGAGGACCACGCGAGCTCTGTAGCCGCTCGCCGATGGTTGTCTCACTGGGGGCCATCGGCGACGTCGAGTACTCTCCGACAAAAGTTCGCTTCGGCGAATGAGTAGGAAGACGAGAGGTGCTGCTTTCCTGGGCAGCTTCAACTCAAGGGCCACAGGCGCCCCCGGTAGCTTCGGCTACCGGGGGCATTTCCTTTTTATAGCCCAAGGCATTGACGCCATAACCATAAACGTGTTATAATTACAACAGTATAGCCAGCCTGTAATCTTATTTTGAAAACGGTTATACTGGTAACAATGCCCAAAAAGAGAAAAACGCGCGCTAAGCGCCGGACCAAAACTGCCAAAGAAATGAGTGGCTTTTGGCGGGGCATCGCCTCGGTATCACTAGTAGTAGTAGCTATTATTTTGGCTTTTGGCGCTTTTGCTAGCGCGCCAATTCCGCACAATTTTTGGCACGGCGCATGGTGGGCAATTGGCGCCGGCACAGTTTTAGCCCCACTGGCCCTGATTTATCTAGGCGCCCTCAAGTTTATGAGTGAAGATCACCGCATGCCGCTGCCCAAAATTCTGGGGGTTGGCGGTTTATTAGTATTTTTTGCCAGCTGGAGCCAGACTACCTTTAGAAACGGCGGCCATTTGGGTCTAACTGTCAGTAACGCGGTCGAGCCGGCGCTAGGCCGCATCCTAAGCTCGCTGGTGTTTCTGGTACTAAGTTTAGTGGCGATTTTATTCACTTTTGGCATTGAGCCGCGCAGTTTGCTACGGCTATTGGAACTTTTCCGCCGCGAACCCAGAGAAGATAACGAAGAAGCAGACCCCGAAGACCTGGCTAGTTTAAAGAGAAAGATGAGCCCCGGCTTCCAGCTAAACGAAGGCGTACCAGTAGAACACCATAGTCCAGCCCGGCTGGGTAGCTTGCGTGGCAGCGCTGAAAAGATGGCGCCGGACCCAAACCACGCCGCCCTAACAATTGCCTCCGACCCCGACTGGCAATTCCCACCGCTAGATTTACTTAGCGACAAACAAGATAAAGCCGATGCCGGCGACGTGCAGTCTAACGCCGAAATTATTAAAAGTACGTTTGCCAACTTTAATATTAATGTCGAGGTAGAGGGCGCCAACGTTGGCCCACGCGTCACCCAGTTTACCCTCAAACCGCCAACAGGGGTAAAACTCACCAAATTAACGGCGCTAGAAAACAACCTGGCGCTCGATTTAGCCGCCACCTCAATCCGTATGGAAGCGCCGATTCCGGGCAAACGCGCCGTGGGAATTGAAGTGCCAAACGTCAAACCGGCCACCGTAACTGTGCACAGCCTGCTGACCAGCCCGCTGTGGAGCGAGCAAAAAAGCGCGCTAGCCTTTACGATTGGTAAAGATATTGCCGGCTCACCAGTGGTAGCCGACCTAGACAAAATGCCGCACTTACTGATTGCCGGCCAGACCGGTTCGGGTAAGAGCGTGATGATAAATACGCTTTTGACCAGCTTGCTTTACCGCAACAGCCCATCTGATCTAAAACTTATTCTAGTTGATCCTAAACAAGTCGAGATGGCGCTTTATAAAGACATTCCGCACTTGCTGGCACCGGTTATAAACGAGCCAACCAAGTGCATCAGCGCCTTAAAGTGGGCCGTGGCCGAGATGGAGCGACGCCTAAAGACTTTCTCGGAAGATGGCAAGCGCAACATCGCCGAATATAACGAGCTCAAAAAAGAAGAGGGGATGCCCTACATTGTGGTGGTGATTGACGAGCTGGCAGACCTAATGATGATGGCCGCCCGTGACGTGGAAGCACTGGTAGTACGCCTGGCTCAAAAAGCCCGCGCCGCCGGAATCCACTTGGTAATTGCCACTCAGCGACCAAGCGTAGATGTTATTACCGGCCTAATTAAAGCCAACGTGCCGGCTCGCATAGCCTTTACAACCGTCAGCCAGGTAGATAGCCGGACAATCATCGACCAAGCCGGTGCCGAGAAACTGCTAGGTAGTGGTGACTTGCTGTTTAACGCCGCTGAATTTACTAAACCTAAGCGCGTCCAGGGCGCCTTCATAAGCGATGCCGAGACAACCAAAGTCTGCGACTTTTTGCGGTCTCAGCGGCCACCCAACTACGACGAAGAAGTGGTGTCTCAACCAGTGCAACTGGGTGGCAAAGGTACGCTAGCCGCCAGCGAGGAGTTAAACGACTCGGCTTGGAAGGAAGCGGTGCAAGTGGTGGTGACCAGCGGCAAAGCCAGTACAAGCTTGCTGCAGCGCAAGTTGCGGATTGGCTACGGCCGAGCCAGTCGACTGATAGATATTATGGAAGAGCGGGGCCTGGTTGGTCCGGCCGAAGGCTCACGCCCGCGTGAAGTGCTGATAAGCGACCTAAGTCAGGTATTTGGCGACGAAGAACCCGAACCTGCGCCAACCGTCGCTACACCCGAGCCAGACGTCTACGAAGAGAACTTTCCTGACGAAGAATAAGACCCATAAGAAACCCCTTCGCGGTTTCTTATCGCGCCGGGTTGCGGAGTAAATCCGCCAACTCGGGCTGCTTTTCCGGATGCAATTAAGGTTTACAAATCAAGAGTAAAATAGTAGACTTAAGGAGTTAAATTAACTTCTGCTCGGCGCGACTCTTTAGGCAGCCGGGCAAACCCAAACGAAGGAGCAGTTTTGAACGAATACGAAGTAGGTGTAATTTATGACCCCGGCTTGGAGCTGGATCTAGATAAAGCTACCAGCAAGGTAGAAAAAATCATTGCCGACAACGGCGGAAAAGTAATAAATACCGACAACTGGGGCAAGCGCAAGCTAGCCTACGTGATTAAAAAGCAAGAACACGGCATTTACGTATTTTACCGCGTAGAAATGCCAGCCGATGGCCCGCGCAAACTCGAACAAACCTTAAATATAACAGATGAAGTAATC
>CAYTYX010000021.1:0-7575 GCA_964442325.1 uncultured Candidatus Saccharibacteria bacterium | reverse complement strand
TATTTAAGGATGCTGGTGCTAGGGGTAAATATAAAACCACAGAGCGAGCACTGAAAGCTTTTGATGAAGGCTTTACAAATCTCAAAATTAGATTTACAAAATCAAAAAATGGCCTAAAGAGAGGTGGTAATCTCCCAAAGCTGGAGATTTCTGATGCCGTAAAAGGCTTACAGATTCAACCTAACCTAGATGGCTATCCTAAATATCACGATATTAAAACTAAGGGTGAACGCGTACTATGGATTCTGATTTTTGCTGCAAAAGCTGGGATCCCTAAACTGAATTCCAAAGAGATTGAGTATCTGTCGCATGAGCTACGCGATCAGATAAGCACCTCAGCTCTTGTAGCCCTTGTAACGTCCTCTATGAGAAAGGGCTATCTAGCTCGCTCAGCAGGAGAATATAGGCTGTTGCACGAAGGTGAGCAGCTTATCGGGGAGAGGGCAAGTGAACAAGCATGAATATAAAAAATATAGGCTTGGTGAGCTGGTGAAGCTCACCAAGTTCTGTGTGGCTTTAGTGGTTCTTGGTTCTTTGATATTTTTTGCGCCCAGCCAAGCCGGACAAGTTACGGGATACATCGGAGCGTTTCTGTTGGGTGGCAGTAAAGCAAAGAATATCCTAGGGTTTTAGGTGGGAGTAAAATAAAACCAAATGAGAGAGATTTTAGCTGTTGCGGCGCTTATTCTTGGATTCTACGGTTTTATTCCATATCTTCGTGACATTCTAAAAGGCAAAGTAAAGCCGGCCCGTTCGGCGCGAATAATGTTTGCTGCTTTGCTAGTTATCGCTTTGTTTCAGCAACACGATCTTGGTAGTAGATATGCCTTGGCTATTACAATCGGTGAAGCAGCAGGCTCAATCTTGATTCTTCTAAGCTCGCTTAAATACGGGGTTGGCGGACTAAAGAAGTTAGATGTAGTTTGCTACGTGCTGCTCGCTGCCGATTTATTTTTCTGGTTGACCACAAGTAATTCCTTGATTGCTTTGCATCTAACGGTTCTTGCGGACTTGATCGCATTTACACCAACCCTGGAAAAAACTTGGCACGATCCATCTAGTGAGACAACCACCTTTTTTCTGCTTGGAGTCATAGCGCCACTGCTTAGCATCGCCGCCTCAAAAGAGTTAACTTACGGGATAATTTTATTCCCAGCCTATCTTGCAATAGCCAATGGATTTGAAGTTTTGTTGATAGAACGAAAAATCGTCAAAGCTAGCGTAAAATAAAACCAAATGGCTGGTGAATTAAATCCAAAGCACGAACAACTAGTTCGTGACATGTTGCGTAAGGGCGTGGTGACTTTTGGAGAGCCACAAGAGTTGAGAGACCGAACCTCAACCGCCTATGTTGACTTAAGAGAAGCAATTTCATTGCCTGGAATATTCGACGACATAGTATCTGCATACCGGGACACTTTAAACCGTAATGTTCATATGGTCATACAGCCAAGTGGCCGCAGGCGTTTTATGGCCGGTATTCCAGAGACAGCGCTTTACTATACAGGCGCGCTAGCCGTCCAATTAGGCTCACAAGTTCCGCTATTGCAAAGACGGGTTAAGCCTAAAGAGCACGGGAAGCCAAAAGTAATTGAAGGTAGATACGAAGAGGGCGACGAAGTTTTTCTAGTCGACGACGTTATAACGCTTGGTGGTACAAAACTCGATGAAATTGAAAGATATAAAGCCGTCGGCCTGCGAGTCACTGGAATAGTCGCGCTAGTTGATAGAGAGCAGGGTGGCAGGACTGAACTTGAGTCGCACGGGATCGACTTTGCTTCAGCTATGACGTTAAGAGGCATAGCGCAGTATGCTTTGGCTGAAAAGTTGGGCGGGGTTACTCAGACTCTTTATGATGAATTTTTTAGCGAGTTAGACCCAAACGAAATCAACCCGGAGTAAAATAAAACCAAATGTACAAAAGTTTAAAAATAACACTTATTCTAGCTACGACAGCTGCCTTTGCAGCGATTGCTTTATGGATTGGCTCGTTTAGTGCATTTACCCCACCGACCCACGAGGATAAACTAGCAGGTTGGATCAGTGCTGGGATTATCGTTGCAATTGGTCTAGTTTTAGCATGGCTACAATCCAGGCGAAAAACTAACAGAGTAAAATAAAACCAAATTGCTTGTGCTTGTAAAATAACAGCGTAGCTGCCAGTATCTTTATATGTCAAAGGCGGAATTCCCAGGGTTTGATACCCGAGCAGTCCTAGACGATAGCGAAATCGAAGATTTCGTTAAGCGCGATATTTTGGCGGCAGCCGTATATTTTTGGGGAACTGATTTTCGCAACCCTGCAATGCTAGACGAGAACGCAGATATATATGCTTGGGCACAATCGCCTAATGGCGAAGATATTGTGGCCCTAAGCATTTATCTACAAGACGAAAGCGAAATGCGCCAGGACGACGACAGGGCGGACGACTATGAGCCCGAGCTATCTATCATCGTGGAGATGGAGGCTCTTAGACCCGATTTAATGGACATACTTCCAAGAGGCTGCAAGGGCTTGAATGTCTGGGAGTGCTTAACCTACCGCTTTCCGGTAGATGGTAGCCTGCCAACCGCGGATGGTTATTATAACTTTGAAAACGCCAAGGGCGCCCAGCTAATCCACCTTAGCTCTGTGCAAGAACAATTTATGGATTATATATCCGAGTCCGACGAATTTAGCCTAGATAGAGATTCACGGCTGGACTTTCAAGACTGCCTAGACATCCACAATATACTTTTGCAGCTTGGAGTCGACGAATCGGTGTTGGATTTGCATGGCGCTTCCCAGCAACCGGAGTAAAATAAAACCAAATTACTTCTTTGCGTAGTTAACCAATAAATTATAAAATATTTCTATCACGCTCTTTTGTCTATTTGGAGGTGCAGAGTGCCAGCGCTTAATTCGGAAATCGGCTCGACATCGCTGGAGCTGTGGGGACTGATGCGAGATGTCACCGACAAGAAGTTCGAGCTCGAACGAACCCTCAAGCCCTGGGTGCACACGATGGTCACAATCATCCACCAGCCCCACGCGCTGGATTCGTCTCTGGAGTTCGTTGAGCAGAGAAAGCTCGGCGAGGAGAAGTGGCAGACATCGCATCTGCCTGTACATCAAGCCGATCCGGTAACCGGCTTCGTGAAGGGCTACGAGATCGATGATGTGGGCTATGCCTACATCATCGTCGGTCTCAAAGGCGAAGACCGAGAGCTGCGGGTGAGAGCGGACAAGTTCCACATCATGCCGGTCGAGGATTTCGACATTGCCTTTCCGCCCGCTGCATGAACCATCAGCGTGAAGGGGAGCGGAGAACCGTATTCCGCTCCCCGGCGGCGGGGAACAACCCCGCCGCATCATCCAAATTATTAAATATTCACCATCTCGGAGTAAAGTAAAACCAAAGTTTTAACCTTTGTTTGTAAGCGGAAGTTTTATATACTCATATTTATATTTTTGAGGTGAACTAATGACTGAAGTAAAAGAGCAATCAACAGCTGAGCACCCATTCCGAAGAGCGGCCGCCATGACTGCAGCCAGCCTAGCCGTGCTATATGGCGCTGCATATTTTGTGGGCGACCATGTATCGGCTACGCCCGATGTCGACGAGACATTACAGCAACAACTCAACCCATTGGCTATTAAGCTAGCAAGGCTTACACTTCAAGCTAATATAACTCGCGATGGTCACATTGTCGTTACTAAGGTCGACGATGGGACCGCTGGCTATGAAATTGTTTCGATGGATTCATACTCTTTTGCCGATAGTGAGTTGTTGCACGTTGATGCGTCGATGACAAGAGATAGCCACGGGCAGCTTGACCCCACGACTACAAACGATGTTGATATGACCGAAATGGACTGTAAGACTACCCAAATTGCTGATAATAAAGTCCGCTGGCAGTGTGGCGGTAAAACTCGCACATCTCAAGAAGTCGAAATTATTTATGGCGACAACAGCACCTTTACAAAAGGTGATTGGGGAATTGAAGGCGATTTAACACCAGCTGGCTACAATAATCCAACCATTGTTCTAAATACAAGAACCAACAAGCCAGCTGAACGTAGCGATACCACCGACGCTCAACGTTCTTTAGGGGTGGCTAAAGTATGGTCAAGGGTTGCCAAAGTCTGGATGGCCGAAGCGCTTCACGGCGATGTTAAAGTGCCACTCGCAGGCTTGGAGTAAAATAATACGATAACCAGAAGGAGGGCATATGCTAGGCGATAAGAATGTATTAAGCAACATCGCGGTCAAAGACTTGGCCGAATCCAAAAAGTTTTACGGCGAAGTGTTAGGTCTAAAGCAAATGGGCGATGACGAATCAATGGGCGTGATGTACTCTAGCGGCCCGCGCGGCGGCCGACTGTTTGTCTACCAAGCGCCAACCGCCGGCAGCGGTAAAGCTACCATCGCCAGCTGGGAAGTCGACAACATCGGTGAAATTGTCGCCGAGCTAGAAAAGCACGATGTTAAGTTCGAACACTATGACTTCCCAGGTGCAACTCACGAAGGTAATATCCACATTATGGGCGGAATGAAGGCGGCCTGGTTCCGAGACCCATCTGGCAACATCCTCGGCCTCTCCCAGATGTAGCATTGCTTAAATTAAGCTAAAGTTGTATAGTAGCTAAGTTATGAATAAGTTTGATGGAACCAATCCCGAGGCACAGCCAGAATTTCAAAGAATTGTTTTAGAAGTTAAGCATAAAGACTCCGACGAGCTTGTGCTGCAAGAATATGATGTACCGACCGCTGTAAATGTGGATGTTGCTATTGCGGAATGGGTAGGAACCGGCGGCCAAGTACGTACCTTTAGTATTGGGGCTGGTGGCGCAAATGAGATCAGGACTTTGTCATTCCCGGATTGGCTCGTTTCCGAAAGAGGTGCTCGCATTGTTACGACAGCCGAGCAGCCCGAAGCCGCCTAATTTTTACTGGCCCGATTTTATTATTAACAGGATATAATTAAGCTAATGCTACGCAAAAAAACCAAAGGCAACTATGCCTTTATAGACAATCAAAACCTAAACGTCTCTACCCAAAAATTCGGCTGGAAGATGGACTGGCGCCGTTTTCGCCAATTCTTAAAAGAAGAATACGGCGTTACCAAAGCCTATATGTTTATTGGCTACGTACCAGAGTTCGAAGATATGTACCAAAGCCTCAACGAATCCGGCTACGGCATTGTGCTCAAACCAACCACCACCGGCTCTGCACCCGCATCCGAGCCTAACGGCGAACACGTTAACGGCGACAACAAAAAGCCTATCAAAGGCAACGTCGATGCCGACTTAGTGCTTTGGGCAATGAAAGAAATCGACAATTACGACAAAGCCGTGCTAGTTAGTGGCGACGGCGACTTTTTTGGCCTGGTGGAATATCTGGCAGAGAAGCAAAAGCTACTTAAACTGCTAGTGCCCAGTATGCATTATTCGCGCCTGTTTAAACCTTACGAGCAGTATGTGGAGCGGCTAGATAACCACCGCCGCGATTTGAGCTATCACGATAAACGACCCAGAAGTGGCAATGGCCAAAAATAATAACTCAATTTTCCCCAAGAACTTTTTGTGGGGCGCCAGCGTTAGCGCACATCAGGTAGAGGGTGGCAATCATAACCAATGGACGGTCTGGGAGCTGGCCCACGCCGCAGAACTTGCTAAAACCGCTCACCAGCGCCTTGGCTGGCTCACTAACTGGGAGTCTATAAAAACCCAGGCCGAAGACCCAGACAATTACATTAGTGGCCGCGCAGTTGATCACTACCACCGCTACGAATCCGATTTTGACATCGTTAAAGAACTCAACTTCAACAGCTTTCGCTTTGGTGTCGAGTGGTCCCGGCTGGAACCAGAAGAAGGGAAGTGGAACCAAGCAGCAATTGATCACTACCACAACTACATCAAATCGCTAAAAGCGCGCGGCATTGAGCCGGTAATGAATATCTGGCATTGGACCAACCCGGTGTGGTTCGAGGCCAAAGGCGGCTTTTCCCGCCGCGGCAACCTAAAATATTTTGACCGCTTTGTCCAAAAAATTGCCGACGAATACGGTGGTGAACTCAAATGGGTAACTACCATCAATGAGCCCAACAACTATGTAATATTTGGCTATCTGGCAAAAGATACCACTTCTGGTATGCACTGGCCGCCGGGTGAGCGCCGCCCGGGCAAAATGCTATGGACCTACCGCAGTTTAGTCAGCGCCCACAAACGTGCGTATAAGATCCTAAAACGCGCCAACCCGTATATGCAAATTGGCATGGCCTCCAACCTGGCTAACATCCAGGCCAAACACTCCGGTCAATTTCTAGACAAAATTGTAACTGACGTAATGCGCTACGGTTGGAACTGGTTTTTCCTAAGTCGTACTCGTCGCCAACAAGACTTCATCGGCATTAATTATTACTTTACCGACTACTACGGCGGCCTGGTTAAGCGCCAGAATCCGCCACTGCCAGTTAACGACCTGGGCTGGTATATGGAGCCAGAGGGGCTATATCCGTTAATGCTCCGTGCCTGGAAGCACCACGGCAAGCCAATCCTAGTTACCGAAAACGGCGTGGCAGACTCGGCCGACCAATATCGCCAGTGGTGGATAGAAGAAACGATAGTAGCTATGGAGCGAGCAATGAGTGAGGGCGTAGAAGTCTGCGGCTATTTCCACTGGAGCTTACTAGACAACTTCGAGTGGGCTAGCGGCTGGTGGCCCAAGTTTGGCTTGGTAGAGGTCAATCGAGGCGATGGCATGAAACGCCACATACGCGATAGTGCCAAGTGGTTTGCCAACTACCTAACCAAACTCCAGTAGAATCAACATAAGCTTGACCATTTTAACACTTTGTGCTAGTATATCCATATGTCAGAAAAAAATAAAAAGATTAGAAAAGCTCTCACTTTAGGCACCATAGTGGCGGTAGGCGCTGCCGGCGCTTCGGATATTATAAAAAAGGGTAATACCTCGACAGAGGTATCGGCGCCCAAACTCGCAAAGATATATAGGGTTGAGCCCGGCGATACAGCATGGGGTATAGACGAAAAAGCTGGGTTTAGAGGTGACCCAAGAGAATTCACTTATCAACTGGATAGAACTTTGCCAAAAGATAGGGAAGGGCTGCTTGTTCCTGGAGACGAGATAGCCCTGCCGAGCAACTCCAAGGTTGGCATAGAAGAAACAGTTTACCTCAGCGACGAATTACCTGCGTTCGTTCCTCCGCAGGGCGGAATCCAAGGTGATTACCCACCTCCTCCTCCACAGGGTTAGTGCTCGGTTGTAACACCAGGGCACTATATGTTGTGCATAAGTAGCTAAACTAGGTAGCTTGTGGAAAAGTGGCGTTGTAAAAACGCCACTTTTCTTTTATTGCTCTTGCTTGTGGGTAGTAGTGGGAGGTATATTGATGATTAGTGGGTAAGAGTGGGAAGGATAATCCTCCCCCTAAGACAAAAACCACTAAAAGAAAAGAGATCCATGGGAGATTACTGGCAACGCAAACTCGACAGCAAACGGCGGTTAATCATACCGACCGAATTACGCGAGGAGTTGGGCAGCGGGGTAGTCATCACCAGAGGTTTCAAACA
>CAYTYX010000020.1:0-7934 GCA_964442325.1 uncultured Candidatus Saccharibacteria bacterium | reverse complement strand
AGCTTCCTCTTTCTATTCTTGCGATACTTGGTTGCTTAGTGCCGATAAGATTAGCGAGTCTCTCTTGTGTCATGTTCTTGGCGATTCTAGCGTCCGTAACCATCTTCCCAATCTCATAACCCAAGTCAACTTTCTCATATGCTTCTTTTCTTCCCTTATCCTGCAAAAGTCTGTCTTTTGCATCTCTCCAATCCATATTATTTATGTCCTTTCTTTTAACTATTTGCCAGACTGAGCTGCCTTTGGCGTCCCAAAGCTACGTCAATATATGAGTTCTTGGTCCGATTGTCTTTCTTCTTAAAGGCTGAAAGCAACCATGCAATTCCATTAATCACGCAAAAAATGATGCGGTAATAAACACCCTTGAAATCAATCCTTAGTTCAAAGAGACCTTTGTAACCTTTCAGTTGTTTCATCTTATTAGGACTGGCAAGTAAATCTAGTCCCTTTTCAGTTAGGTGGTCTATGGTTTTCATTATCCTTTGAGCTGCTTCGTCGGGCTGGTCTTCAATAAATTCCAAGACTGGAATGTGAAGCGACGTCGATTGCCAGAACTTTACCCTCATACCTCCTCCTTATCATCCATACCTCCTTCCAAAGAAATTTTAATATAACAATATTGTTATATTAGTTTACCTCAGCGCCAAAGTCAAGCCTTTATTTTCAGCGGAACTAGGCTTCGCGACCGTCTTGATTCAAGAGCCGTTGCCTCAACTGTGCAAACCGTTGCTGCTGCTCGGCCGCAACCACTTCGGCCGACTTTTCTTTGTTGACGCCGTTGCCATTGCCCTGGTCTATAGGCTTTGGCCCACTTTGGCGGCCGCCAATCACATTGACTACCGGAATGACAATTGGGCTGTGCTGGGTGTGCTCGTACAAAAAGTGCGTAATATAGTCTTTGATTTCTGATTTAAAGCGGTCTAAATCTACCCGCTTAAAGCGCTGCGCCACCGCCCGGCGCAACTCTGTGCGGAAGGCATTGATTAGCTCTTCGTTATCTTTCATATAGATGAAGCCGCGGCTGATGATGTCAGGGCTGGTTAGAAGCGAGCCAGTGCGTTTATCGACCGTTAGTACCACCGCTACCAGGCCTTCTTCGGCCAGTAAGACGCGGTCTTTAACCACCACGTGACTAACCACCGAGCCGGTTTGGTCTACCAGCACCGTGCCGTGGGGCACCTGCCCCTCCACCGCCATTTTGTCTTTGGTAAATGTGATGACGTTGCCGTTATCGGCATTTAGACAGTTGACGCGCGGGATGCCTTGATTGATGGCAATGTTGATGTGGCGCTGTTTGCTGCGGTAATCGCCGTAAATCGGGATGAAGAATTTGGGTTTAAGCATATCTATCATTTCGGCGTATTCGTCGATTGCGCCGTGACCCGATACGTGCAGCGGACCCACGCCGTCTAGCTCGTGGGTATTATGCCTAAAGACGTGGACGCCCTTTTTCATAAGGTCGTTTATCATCTCGTCGATTAACATATCGTTGCCCGGAATAGGCGTACTAGATAGAATTACCGTGTCTTGCTCTTTTAGGGCTACCTGCTGGTGGTCGCCGGTGGCCATGCGCTGCAAGGCGCTGTTGGGTTCGCCTTGAGAGCCGGTACAAACTACCACTACTTCTTGGTCTTTCATTTTACCTAGCGACGCAATTGGCACAATCATTCCTTTTGGTATGCGTATAAAGCCGTTGCGCACCGCCATTTCTAGCACGCCGATAAGGCTGCGGCCGTCGAGCGCGATTTTGCGGTTATGTTTGATGGCAGCGTTGACCGTCATCTGGATGCGGTAAACGTTAGACGAAAATATGGCCACAAACAGCCGGCCGGGCGCGTTTTGCATTATTTGGGTAAAGCTTGGTTCTAGCGAACTTTCGCTTGGCGTACGGCCTAGGCGCTCGGTGTTGGTGCTTTCGCCCAGCATTACCAGGACGCCTTCTTTGCCCAGCTGTTTTAGGCGCTCGATGTCGGTTGGTTCGTGATTTAGCGGACTTGGATCTAGCCTAAAGTCGCCGGTATTAATTACCCGCCCTACCGGCGTATCAACTACAACGAGGGTGCTGCCCGGGATGGCGTGCGTCACCCGCACCAGCTCCACAAAAAAGGCGCCGATTTTAAGGCGTTCGTGGGTATCTTCGTTCATTATGACGGTTTTGAGTTCAAAGCCGTCGGGCATTGGCACGCTAAAGTTCTCGAAGGCCTTCTCGACCATGCCGATAGTGAAGCGGCTGCCGTAGATTGGCAGATTGTATTTTGGAACTACGTGGGCCAGGCCGCCGGTGTGGTCTAAGTGGCCGTGGGTAATCACAAAGGCGCGCAGTTTAGACTTAATTTCGTCTAAATAGGTTACGTCGGCAATGCCGTAATTGACGCCGGGCAAATCAATTGATAGGTCGTTGCCGCAGTCCATTACAATTGCGTCATTTTGGTATTCAATCACTATGCAGTTTTTACTGCCGATGCCGTCCATACCGCCCAGGCCGATGATTTTTAGCTTTGGCGAGTCATCAATTAGGTTAGCGCGGCGTCGAGCTGGCGGCGGTTGGCCGGCTGGTACCCCACTGCCCAGATATTTGTTGGCTATTTTGTTGGCGTCGTCGACAGAACGCTTTTGGGCTCTGATAGCGGCGCCACGGCTTTGACGTCGGCCGCTAGTAGGCGCTTGGCCGCCAGCGTTTCTACGTCTGGGCGGTTGGTTTGGTTTAGGGTTGTTATTTGGGTTCATATATTGGTTGTTTCCTTATTTTTTAGTTATTAAATTTAAAGTTCTTAATTAATTTTTGCGAGGATGCGCGGGATTTTTATAAAATCGTCGATTAAAGTCTGGCGCATACCGCCGTTGTATAACGCCGCCGCCGGGTGAAATAAAGGCAAGTAAACTTGCCCGCCAAGGCGTTTAGGTTGGCCGTGGACATCGCTTATTTTTAACCCGGGCAGCAAGGCTTCCATGCTATGGCGGCCCAGCGTAATGATCAATTTGGGCTTAATAACCGCCAGCTGGGCCTTCAAAAATGGCAAAAAGGCCAGCTTTTCATCTGGAAATGGGTCGCGGTTTTGGGGCGGGCGGTATTTAACAATGTTGGTTATATAAACATCGGCCCGCTTTAAGCCAATCGTGGCCAACATCTCGTTTAAAAACTTGCCGGCGGCGCCCACAAATGGCAGGCCTTGCAAATCTTCGTTCTTACCAGGTGCCTCGCCAATAAATACAATCTGCGCGTCGGGTGAGCCATCGCCAAATACTAACTGAGTGGCACCAGCTGCCAGTTCTGGGCAGATTTTTTGGGCCAAAATATCAGCTTTAATCTTGTTTAGCTGTGCTTGTTTGGGGTTTGCCATAAATAAATTTTCTAATCAACCGGCCAAAGTTTTGCAGCGTGCCAATGCTAAATACCACGGCCAGCGCCCACTCCCACGTGTGTGCAGTGGGGATGGCCAAAGAGGCAAACAAATAGGCCAGACCGGCTTCTCCCAGGCCAAATATAGCTAAGCCCAGTTTGGTGTAATGCCATTTTTCAAGGTTTTTTAACACTATTTCTTACCTTCTAGCTCGCGGGCAGCGGCTTTCATACTTAACTGCAAGCGGCCGCGGTCGTCGATAGCTACCAGTTTTACAGTTACTAAATCGCCTTCTTTAACCACATCGCTTGGTTTTTCGACCCGCTCTTCTTTCATCTCGCTAACATGCACCAGGCCTTCTTTGCCCGGCAAGATTTCGACAAACGCGCCAAAGTCTAGCACCGATACCACGCGGCAATCCTTGTAGATTTTGCCTACTTCGGCCTCGGCCGTCAGTATTCGCACCCATTCTTTGGCGGCTTCGATACTCTTTTGGTCGGGGCTGGCAATCATTACTGTACCGTCGTCTTTAATATCAATTTCGGTGCCGGTTTCGGCAATGATTTTATTGATGGTTTCCCCGCCCTTGCCGATAACCTCGCGAATTTTATCGGGGTTGATCTTTATACTCTCGATTCGCGGCGCGTATGGGCTCATTTGCTTGCGCGGCTCGGGCAGAACCGACACAATGTGAGCCAAAATTTCAGCCCGGCCGGTTTTGGCTTGGGCTAAGGCACCCTTCATTACGTCTAGCGTTAGACCGCTGACTTTTATATCCATCTGTAAGGCCGTTACGCCCTTGGCCGTACCGGCAACTTTAAAGTCCATGTCGCCGGCAAAATCTTCGGCCCCGGCGATGTCGCTTAGCACCACGCTTTTGCCGCTAGATTTATCGAGTATTAGGCCCATCGCAATGCCACTTACCGGCGCCTTAATAGGCACGCCGGCATCCATTAAGCTAAGAATCGTGCTACAGGTCGCCGCCATAGACGTACTGCCGTTACTGCTCATTATTTCGGTGACGCTGCGGATGGTGTAAGGAAAGTCGGCTTCGTCTGGCAGAACCGGCTCAACTGCTCGCTGGGCCAGGAACGAGTGGCCAATTTCGCGCCGGCCGGGGCTGCCCAGACGCTTAATTTCGCCACTGGCGTAACCGGGCATATTGTAGTGGTGGAAAAAGCGCTTTTCGGCAGTTTCTTCCATCGAATCAATCAGCTGCGCGTAGCTAAGCGGTGCCAGTGTGGTGGTGTTTAGGGCTTGAGTTGAGCCGCGGGTAAAGATGGCTGAGCCGTGGGTTCGGGGCAACACGCCAACTTCACTGCTCAACTGGCGGATGTCGGCTGGCTTACGGTTATCGGGCCGAATGCCGTCTTCAACAATCGCGCGGCGGACTTCTTTTTTAACGGCCATCTCAAAGGCTTCTTTGTGCGGCTCGATGTCGGCTTCGTCGCCAAGGGTTGCCTTGAAATGGTCTTTCATTTCTTCTTTAAGAACGTGCAATTTGGCGTGGCGCTCCTCGACGTCGCCGCGCGTATCACGCAGTTTGTCGCCCAGGAATTTATCGACTGCTGCTTGAACGGTGTCGTCTGGCAGGGCCAGTTCGTATTCTTGCTTGGTAGCGCCAACTTTTTGGGCCAGTTCTTCTTGCAGTTTTACAACCGGTTTGATGGATTTATGTGCCAGTTCCAGCGCTTCTACTAGTGTTTCTTCGCTGACTTCGTGCGCGCCGGCTTCGACCATCATTATGGCGTCGGCGGTAGCGGCAACTATCAAATCTAGCTGGCTTTTGTCCATTTCTGATGTGTTAGGGCCGGCCTTGAGCTTGCCATCAATTAAGCCAACGCGTACGCCACCGATTGGCCCGGCAAATGGTGCTGGCGACAGCGTCAAAGCGGCGCTAGCGGCGATCATCGCGATGATGTCGGGCTTAACTTCTGGGTCCACGCTCAAAATAGTGGTAATTAGCTGGACTTCATTGCGGTAGCCTTTTGGAAACAGCGGCCGGATTGGGCGATCAATTAAGCGACCGGCTAAAATAGCGGCGTCGCTGGGGCGGCCTTCGCGCTTAACAAACCGGCTGCCGCTGATTTTGCCGGCGGCGTAAAAACGCTCTTCGTAATCTACGCTCATCGGAAAAAAGTCGATGTCAGGCATATGTTTCTCGGCCACACCGGTAGTAGCCTGCACTACTGTATCGCCGCAAGTTACGGTCACGCTGCCACTGGCCTGAAAGGCCAGCCGGCCGGTTTCCATAGTTAATTCACGGCCACAAAATTGACCGCTAACTTTAATTATTTTTTTACCAAAAGGGTTGATTGTTTCACCCATCAAATATTTCCTTTCGCTTGACTCGCGATCAGGGTTCAAATATATGCCTCTTGTGCAATTTTGTGGCGTATATCTGTGGCTCTGAACACGAGCTGCTTACTTAGTTAATGTGCACAAGCTTGTTCTGCAGTATATGCAGAGTCGGTCTGGGCAAATTATTTACGAATGCCGAGTTTTTGAATGAGCGTTTGGTAGGCTTCGCCGTTTTGAGAGGCAATGTACTTGAGGTGTTTGCGACGCTTGCCAACCAGTTGCAACAGGCCGCGGCGAGCCGCAAAGTCGTGCTTATTTTTCTTCAAATGCGCTGTTAGTTCGGCAATACGAGCAGTCGCAACTCCAACCTGCACTGCTTGGGAGCCGCTGTCTTTATCGTGAGCCTGAAGATCTTTGATAATCCCGGCCTTTTTCTCACCACTTATCATTCTTAAGGTGTATTTTAGCAAATTAGAGGTGAACTTGCAACCTTTGGGCGGCAAAGGTTGCGCCAAGACCGCGAACTAACGTTTTGTCTTGATGAACTTTCTTGTCAAGCCAAACAACAGCCTGCGGAACTCGGCTATCGCCTCAAACAGTCCTCGCCTTTTTAGTTGTTTGTTTGACGAACAGTTCTCAAGCCAAAGCCGATGTTCGGATGAAGTGTTTGAAATCTAGATATTCAGCCAAGGTGAGTGCGATGAGGTCCGAAGACCTCATCGCTTTCCACCACAACTTGAGACTTATGCAGGCTTTTACGCCTCCGTTTCGAGAAGCTGCCTGACGTTCTCGGAGTAGTTGATGCCTTCGTCCGCCATGGCGTACGCCTTGACAGCGTAGACGAACCTCTGGAACTGCTGTTCCTTGCCAGGCACCGGCGTGAAGCTATGCCAGAACGCCTCCATGCCACGGGAGTCACCCCAGGGCACGGTGTTGCGGTAAGGAGCGGGATACTTGTGGACGAGGTATCGATCTGGGGTGATGATGGCGACCTCTTCGTCCGAGAGACGATCGATTTGCACCCCCAGATCCCCGCGGTCACAGAACATGTTGTTGACCGTCTCAAGTGCCTCGGCGAGCGAGAGCTCGCCCGAGTCGAGAAGGACATTGAGCTGAAGGAGACGAAGCTCACGCCCCTTCCACCCACACCGATGAACGCGCATGGAAATATCCATGAATCCTCCCTTGTTGTGGTGGGCTGAATAGCTAGATTTTCAAAGAACTAGCAAATACTAACATAAACGTTATAATTTGTCAATAACCTGTAGGTGGCTTTGTAATTCTCCAATTTTTTGGGCGTTTTTGATGTCTAATTTGCCGACTTTAGTGCGGCACAAGGCTGATAAATAAGCACCGGTACCAAGCTCTGTGCCGATATCTTGGGCTAAACTGCGGATGTAGGTACCGCTACTTACCTCTGTTTCAAAACTTAATTTTGGATAATCATATTTAACATTTTTGATTGAATAAATCTTTATTTGCCGCGGCTCCATTTGCACCTCTTTGCCGGCTCTGGCTAGCTTATAGGCGCGCTGGCCGTCAACCTTAATAGCGCTAAACTTGGGCGGAGTTTGCTCAATTTCGCCAATAAATTTATCTAGAGCGGTTTGTGTCTCGGCCTCGCCGGGTTTACTAGTACTTTTTGGCGTGATTTCGCCTTCACTATCGGCGGTGGTGCTGACAGAGCCCAAAGTTAGTTCGGCCACGTAGGTTTTGTCGAGTTTGCTGAACTCACCTGCCTGTTTGGTATAGCTACCCACCACTAAAACTAGTAGTCCGGTAGCCACCGGATCTAGTGTGCCGGTATGGCCGACTTTTATTTTCCCGCCGGTTTGGGCTTTTAGTAGACCGCGAACTTTGGCCACAACATCGTGCGATGTCCAACCTATCGGCTTATCGATGAGTAATATTCCATTCATGTTCTTATTCTAAGGGAAAAGAGTAGACCAAGTCAGTGGATTTACTCCGCTACCCGGCGACGACGCGCTAAAACCGATAGGTTTGTCTCATTACTTTTTGGCTTGGGAGATGACCGATTCGGGCAGTGGTGGCGGCAGTGGTGGCGGAGCTGGCGAATCAACCGTGCTAGGTTGGGCAACAGCGCCACTTGGTTGAGCTATGGCCTCACTGGCACTAACAGCCGGTGGCACACCGGCCGAGGCTTGTTCGACCGCTGCTCTAGCTTGTTCGATATCACTATTTTGGCGCTTTTCTTCGCCATCAGTCGTAGCCGAAAAGGCTGGTGATGAACCACCGGTCCAGCCGGGCTGGGTATCGGCGCTAAAACTGGAG
>CAYTYX010000019.1:0-8758 GCA_964442325.1 uncultured Candidatus Saccharibacteria bacterium | reverse complement strand
GGTCCTCTCTGATACAGCGAAAATCACCGAGCCTCAAATAACCCGGATTCGAGATGAGTTTATAGAATTGTTACCTAAAGACCTACGCTTTACAGACGCCAAGCAAGTGAATTTGCATCCTAGCCAAGAAGCTAAAGAGCTCATTGAACGTACCGTGAAAACCATTTACAGACCTTTACTAGAGCACGCTGATGAACTAATCAGTCAACTTGCGGTAAATAAAAATATTCCTGAGAGTAAACTAAAACTAGATCCTCAGGCAATCGATGTTATCTTTCAGACAATCATTGACCGCGAATTTCCAGATTCCGGCTGGAAGGTAGTGATGAAATCTGGAAATGCCATATATGTTAACTCGACAACCAAAACGATT
Source organism: uncultured Candidatus Saccharibacteria bacterium (assembly GCA_964442325.1). GTDB lineage: Bacteria > Patescibacteriota > Saccharimonadia > Saccharimonadales > UBA10212 > CAYTYX01. The sequence goes on along the minus strand of CAYTYX010000019.1, from coordinate 8,385 downwards.
ACCATACCAGAAAAGCGCGTCCCTGCGACCCCCAATAAAGTTCGCGGACTTGTAGCACATGAGCTAGGCGTTCACATGCTTCGTTCAATCATTGGCGAAGGTTCGGATTTGATCCCGATGCGCTTTGGTCTAGCTGGTGTTGGTGACGCCGAAGAGGGCATTGCCAAAGTTATGGAATCGGTTATGACAGACGATGATGCCCGCACTGGCTACCAGCATTATTTAACAGCTATGCTTCTAATAAAAGGCTACGATTTCAGGGATACTTTTGAAATCATGTGGCGCTACAAAATTTTGGATGCATATTTAAATAAAGCGGTGGCTGTCGACAATGCTTATATTGATAAGCAAAAAGCTGCAGCCGCTAAATTTATGTTCCGTTCTGTCCGTGGCACTAATGAGTTGCCATGGCTAACCACCCTTAGCTATTTTGTAGGCTCTCACAAGATATGGGACTACGTTGATCGTCTGAAGGGCGATCCGGATTTGGTTACTACTATGTTTATGGGTAAGATTGACCCAACTAACCCCAACCACCTATGGGGAGCTTTTGATGCCAAGGGTAGAGTAATGGAGGACAAATAATGAGGCAGGTGAAGCATAAGATTGTTGGGGCATTCGAGAAAATCGAATTCCCCGAATTTAATATGCATGGCATAGTAGCTAAGATTGATACAGGTGCTTTTACGGGCGCGCTTCATGCCACGCGTATACATGAAGGCGAGGAGGACGGCGAAAAAGTTCTATATTTTTCTCCCTTCGACCACCCAGAGGAAGTTCACAAAACTCCTAACTTCGGGCGAAAAATCGTCCGCAGCTCTAACGGTGTCCAGGCCGAGAGATATTTTATAGAGACTCGAGTGCTGCTGAAAAAACGGCTTTACGCCATAACCCTGACCCTATCTGATCGTAGTGAGATGAAGTGGCCAGTGCTGATTGGACGCCGTTTTTTGCGGGTAAATGAATTAGTGGTTGACGTTTCAAGAAAGAGAAAGTAGGCTGCCAATATGAAGCTAGTCATTCTATCTAAAGGTCCTGCCAACTACACAACCAAGCGGTTGAAGGAAGAGGCGCAAAAGCGCGGCCACGAGGTCCGCGTGATTGACTATGCCAAGTGTTATTTAACAATCGAAAAAGGCAACCCAGTTGTTTATTACAAGGGCGAGAAAGTAATTAGTGTAGACGCAATCATCCCGCGCATTGGCCACCGATATACTATGTACGGTTCTGCCGTGGTTCGTCAGTTTGAGAATCAGGGCGTGTTTACCACAGCCAATTCTATCGCCATAGTCCGTAGCCGTGACAAGCTCAGAGCCAATCAGTTATTGGCTAAAGCTGGCGTGGGAATACCCAAAACAGTATTTGCCCGCGAAACGGCTGACTTTGAAGAGGTCGTAGAACTAGCTGGTGGTCCTCCGGTTGTAATTAAAGTGGCCCGCGGCACACACGGCACCGGCGTGGTTTTAGCCGAGACTCGCAAGGCCGCCAAAGCTGTAATGCAAGCCTTTTTTGCCCAAAACGTGAACTTTTTTGTTCAAGAATTTATTGAAGAGTCGGCTGGTACAGATATCCGGGCATTGGTGGTCGGTGGTCGCGTAGTAGCAAGCATTAAACGCCAAAGTCTAGATGAGGACTTTCGATCCAATACCCACCAGGGCGGAGTTGGCAAAACCGTAAAATTGACGGACGAAGAGAAGAAGACGGCCGTAAAAGCTGCTCGAGCCATGGGCCTACCGGTTTGTGGAGTGGATATGATGCGGTCTGATAAAGGCCCTGTAGTTTTAGAAGTCAATTCCTCTGCCAGCGCTCGTACACCAGAACTTATAACCGGCCGCAATGTGGTAGAGAAAATCATTGAATACATAGAACAAAACGCTAAAGGCCGACGGCGCAAAGACCGCGTCGGGGCCTAACATCGGTGAGAAAAACCTAGGTTTTTCTCACCGCGCCGGGCACGAAATAAATTCGATGCTTGGGCTGCTCTTTTCCTTTTTTTAGGATAGAATAATGCTTATGGCAGTTGTTGTTTTGGCACTTTTGGTTTTTGGCCCGGCAGTACTAGTTTGGTTGCTGCGGGCCAACGGCGCCCTAACTTTTTTGAGTCTGGCCACCGGCTATACAGTTCTTAATTATTCGATTGCCGATATCAACCGGCTGTTTGGCCAACTCCACACATCTGTTAATAGTAGTCTGGTGAGCCTGGGGGTATTAGTGCTGCCAACCGCCCTAACCCTACTTTTAACCCACCACGCCACCCCGCGGTCTAAGCGACTTATGCATCTGGCGCCAGCCTTGGCTGCCGGCGGTCTACTGGCGCTGACAGCTGTGCCGCTACTAACCGATGCCACCACCGCTAATTTTTACTCGTCTAGTTTGTGGGGCGACCTGCAACGCTATCAATCCAGTATCGTTGGCATTGGTGCGCTAGTTAGCTTGCTACTGATTTGGCTAGAAGCTTCTAAAAAGTCTGGCAAAAAATCTAAAATTTAGCCAAAATTGACTTATTTGCCTAAAAAACGGATAATTTAAGGTGTTATTTGCTGTATTGCCCCAGCAATTTTAACCCAAAATTTTAAACCAAGCCTCCGGCTGTTTGAAATTTTGAGAGGAGCAACCAAGCTATAAATCGAAGCTTTTACTAAAGAGCAAAACGAGCTAAAAGCGCAAGTTGCAACGAGGGCCCATAGCTCAGTTGGTTAGAGCAGTAGCCTTTTAAGCTACGTGTCGTGGGTTCGAGTCCCACTGGGCCCTCCAGTTAATAATTTGAGTAGTTACGGTTTTGCTTAACTGGTTAACTTGTCGGTAAACACCACTAGCCGGTCTGGATAGCTCTTCTTGACTTTATCCCAAGCTCCTACGCAAGTGATGAGGTTGAGGTGGGCCTTCACGTCACGAGAGACAAATACATTCCTATCATCTTGGGTAGGGCTATAGGTCTTAAGTTCGCGTACCGCAAAAACTGTAGTAACCCCTTTTGCGTCTTTAACATATATGCGGTCGCCTTTACTGAGCTTGTTTAAATTAACAAATACTGTCGGTGTGCCATCTGCCCACCAGCCAAAATGCCCGTCGACAACGGCATCCCCAACTTCTCCCGGGCGTGGCCCCCGGTCGTACCACCCCGCGTTAATGCGGCCTATCGGCACGCCAACATCACCAGTTGTAGTCAACCCAACCGGCTCAACGCTAGCATCAAGACCAATCTTTGGGATTTTGATGCGTACCGGCTGGGCAATAAGCATAGCCTTAGTCTTTGGTTGGTCGGTAGCCGTGGCTGTTTGGCTGGTAGAATCCGAGCCAACTACGGTTGGTCTTTTGAATATATGATTAAGAACAATCAACAAAGATAGCGTGAAGACCACCAGAATAGTCGCTGGTACCACTCGCCCTAATAAAGCTTTTGGCGAAATCATACCTACCTTAAGCGCGAGCTAAACTGTTCGTAGCTTTCGGGCCGCGTACATTAGTAGCGGAGCAGCAACAATTCCAGCTGGGATAATCATGCCCCACTGGGTGCCGCTGTGACTGGGGCCAATTCCAGTATTTGGTAGGCCGGGCGTGGTACCGCCGCCAGTAGTGGTCGCTGCGCAGGTGGCCCTGGTAATTGTGTCGTTGATGAGAGTAACGTTTCCATTTCTTGCTAGAAGCCTTCCCTGGATATTGGCACCGTTCGCCACGGTGATTGAGGTAAGGGCCAAGATGTTGCCCTTAAACACCGCAGTCGTGTTGATGGTAGCTGTATTGACTCGCCAGAAGACATTGCAGGCCTGGGCGTCATTTATCAGGGACACGGTACTGGCTGGACCGACGGTCAGCCCGGTAGCGCCCGAGTTCATCTCAAAGATAAACACGGCATCCGGGTCGCCTTGTCCATCAAGAACCAAAGGACCTGCTCCCGCAGTAATCTGGAAGGTGGTGGAGGCAGAATCGTAAACGCCTGCTGTTTTAGTGGTGCCACCAAGCTCAGTCGGGACGGTTGTAACCGGTGTTCGTCCAGCTGCGTCGTTGTATGCAGTTGTTAGATCGTTTTTGGCTATAGTCAATAGACCGGGATTATTTACAGAACCTGAAGGGCCAAAAGCATCAACCGAGAAAATTGTTCCGGTTACTTGTGAAGACAGTAGCCCGATGCCCGCGCCGCTGGCCGGGCTTAAACCGACGTTTCCAGTAATGACAGAAGCGTTACCGGCGTCAGTAATGTTAGGAGTTCCGGCAAGTATCGCAAATGGATCGGCTGTTCCGAGATCGACTGTAGGAATTGCCGCGTGTGCCATAGACGAAGTCATAACTACCGTCATAACTATCCCGGTAAGACTAAGTGCAAAAGCGACGAAATGTGTGGATAACTTTGAGTGCTTACTAAACTTATTAAGTATTTTCATTTTATTTTTTACCCTATATCTATCTTATTGTTTTATGTTCTAAATCTGTTAATCATTAAATTTACACTGATGTTACAAATTTGCAACGTAACTATGTAGCTACATAATATCAATCTATATTCAGGTGCACAATAGCCAAAACTTAAGCGCAATCAGAGTATATAAAGAGCAAGGGCTTTACTGGCGAATCCCACTGAAACGTATCAACGGCGATTAACTTGACTAACGAATTATGGCATCATAAAAGCTTAAGTTATGCGGCGGTATAGGCGTACCACTTTAATTGCCATATTTTGTGCCAGCTTGTTGGCAGGACTAGGCTTGAGCCGCCGAGTCAGCTTTGCGCCGGGCTGGGGCTTAGCGATTGCCGCTATGCCGCTCCTATTAGTTTTGCGTCGCAGAAATTTGTGGACATTATATCTGGTGATTTTGCTCGGGCTGGGATTCGGTGCAGCTCGCGGCACGGTTTATATGCACAAGCTTCATGATCTACAGACACTGTCCAACCGACCGGTTACTATTACCGGCACAGCAACCACAGATGCAATTTATGGCCAGAATCAGCAGCTCAGTTTTGATATGGGCAGCGTGCACTTAATGGGCTCCGGCCAGCCGCTGGCTGGCAACTTCAAGGTCAGTGGTTTTGGCTTGCCGATGGTTTACCGCGGCGACGAGTTGAAAGTAAGCGGTAAAATTTACCCAACCCGCGGCAGCCACCAAGCCAACATCAGCTACGCTCAATTTAGTTTGATTGGCCATAGCGACGCTTGGGTAAATAAATTGACGCGCCGTTTTAGCACCGGCGAGCAGAATGCGTTGCCCGAACCGCAGGCCAGCTTTGGGCTTGGTTTATTGATTGGCCAACGTAGCGGCTTATCGCAGGACATAATTGCCCAGTTGACGGCGGTTGGACTGATTCATATCGTGGCCGTCAGCGGCTATAATGTCACCATTTTGGCCCGAGCGGTAGCTAGGCTCAAGTTGCGTTCACGCTACCAGCGGCTGGTTTTGTCGCTGGCGCTAATTGGCTTGTTTGTGCTGGTAACCGGCTTTAGTGCTTCAATTGTGCGGGCGGCTATAGTCAGCACGCTTAGTTTGCTGGCCTGGTTCTACGGCCGCATCTTCCGCCCGATTGTTTTAATAGCTTTAACCGCCGCGGCAACAGCGCTTATTAACCCGTTTTACGTTTGGGGCGATTTAAGCTGGTATTTATCTTTCCTGGCTTTCTTTGGCGTGATGATAGTAGCGCCAATGATTCAACAACGCCTATTCTCGCGACAGCCAAAGCTGGTTACGTCGGTGTTGCTAGAAACCTTGAGTGCCGAGCTGATGACTTTGCCGCTCATACTAACTTACTTTAACCAGCTGTCGCTAATTGCGCCGCTAGCCAACCTACTGATAGTGCCGCTGGTGCCGCTTGCTATGCTGTTGAGCGCCATTGCCGCCGTTGCCGGTGCGCTGGTTCCAGCTATTGCCGGCTGGCTGGCTTGGCCAGCCCAAATCTTACTGACTTATATGCTCGACATATCTCACATATTGGCTAGGTTGCCAATCGCATTCGTAAAAGTCTCGGCAGGGGCAGGTGTTATGGTTGGGTTTTACGCCGTCGTAACTTTTATAGGTAACGCTGTCCGCCGCGGCATCAAGCGGGTGAGTGCCAATGCAATAACACCTTAAATGTGGTAAAATATAGCTAATGAGCGGTCACTCCAAATGGTCAACTATCAAGCGCCAAAAAGGCGTTAACGACGCTAAGCGCGGCGCCTTATTTACTAAATTTGGCAACCAAATCGCGATTGCTGCCCGTAGCGGCGGCGACCCCAAGCTCAACGCATCGCTGGCAATGGTTATCGAAAAAGCTCGCAAGGCCGGTATGCCCACTACTAACATTGAACGCTCTATTCAGCGCTCGTCCGACAAATCAGCCACCCAACTAGAAGAAGTTATGTACGAAGGCTACGGCCCCGGCGGCGTGGCCGTGCTGGTAGAATGCGCCACCGACAACCGCAACCGCACGTTGCCAGAAGTCCGGACGGCCTTTTCTAAACACGGTGGTAATATGGCCGAGCAGGGCAGCGTGGTCTTCCATTTTAGCCACAAAGGCTCCATCCGGGTTAAAGGCATAGGCGAAGATATCGAGTTAGCCGCCATTGAAGCCGGCGCCGAAGATGTATACGAAGAGCCCGAAACCGACGAGATTGTAATCCAAACAGCGCCAAACGATTTGGCCAAGGTCCGCGACTCACTAAAAAACGCTGGCCTAGAGATAACCGACGCCGATCTAATTTATGCGCCCAATACCACTATCGAAATTTCCGATCCCGACACCGCCCGCAAAGTTATTAACCTGATGGACGCGCTGGACGACTTAGACGACGTATCCAACACCTATACCAACTTTGACATCGCCGAAAATGTCAAACTCGACTAGGATTTTAGGGATCGATCCGGGCACGGGAATTTTGGGTTTTGGTGTGATTGAAGTTACGGCCGGTGGCAAGCTGCAGCTGGTTGATGCCGGCGTTATTCGTACGCCGGTAAAAGAAGACGACGCCGTGCGGCTGCAAACCATCTTTGATGAATTAACAGATATAATCAGCCAAACTAAACCCACCGAACTGGCGGTTGAAAAGCTCTATTTTGCCCAAAACGTAACTACTGCAATGACCGTCGCGCAAGCTCGCGGCGTGGTGCTACTGGCCGGCAAACAAGCCGGGCTAAATATTGCCGAATACACGCCGCTGCAAATCAAGCAAGCTCTAACCGGCTACGGCCGGGCTGAAAAAACCCAAATGCAGGAAATGGTGCGCGTAATTTTAGGTCTAAAAGAAATACCCAAACCAGATGACTGCGCCGACGCCCTGGCCGCCGCTATCTGTCATTCCCAGTCAGTTAAGGTAAAATGAAACTATGATTGCGGTATTAGAAGGCAAGATTACCGAGAAGCTGGGCGATGTAGTCGTACTAACATGCGGCGGTGTGGGCTATGGCCTACTGGTAAGTTTCGAAGATTTTGGTGCGTTAACCACAGGCGAAACTACCAAACTTTATGTTTACGAACATATCCGCGAGAATACCCACGACTTATTTGGCTTTAAAAAGCTTGAAACCAAGCATTTGTTTGAGCAGCTATTGAGTGTCAACGGGGTAGGGCCCAAAATGGCGCTGGCTATCTTGAGTGTGGCAAGCTCCAGCCAAGTGCGAGCAGCCATTGCCGGCGGCGACACCAAGTTTATAACTCAAGCCAGTGGCGTGGGCAAGCGCGTGGCCGAGCGGGTAGTGGTGGACCTAAAAGACAAGGTTGGTCTAGCCGCTAGCGACAGTGCCATTGATTTTTTGACTACCACAGCCAATCCTAATGATGAAGCCCTGCAAGGGTTGGTGGCTTTGGGTTATAGCGTTCAAGATGCCGCTGAGGCACTTAAAGATATCGATCAAAAACTAAAACCAGCAGAGCGCATTAAACAGGCGCTCAAAGCCTAAGGTAAAATAAGAGTATGTCAACCAGTCGCGAACTAACCCCAGATGAACAAAGAGAATTTGACCGTAGGGATGCAACTGATCCGCGAGGTGGTGCAGCAATTCGAGATTCAGTTAGCTCGGGCGAAGGGGTATCTCCTGATTCATCGGCCCAACAACACGCAGATATGGCGTATTCACTAACTAGACGCGAGATTGGGGTTGAGCAGGCGCGAGAGATAGTACAAAGAATCGGTAGTGGTCGAGAAGTATCAGCCGAAGAGGTAGCAGCGCGTCGCCAAGCTGATGGCGACAGGTTAATAGAACTATTGCGCCGGACCAATCCAGGCGATTTACCCAAACCGTCCGACAACTAATTTATGAAATTATTCGATAACTTGCCCCTGCCATTTTTTGTTTTGGCGCCGATGGACGATGTTACCGACACCGTCTTTCGCCAAATTGTAGCCGAATGTGCTAAACCAGACCTATTTTTCACAGAATTTATAAATGTTGATGGTCTACAAAGCCCTGGACGACCCAA
>CAYTYX010000018.1:0-9584 GCA_964442325.1 uncultured Candidatus Saccharibacteria bacterium | reverse complement strand
CCACGCAGCTCATATAATTACTATTTAACTTCTAGCGCACAACTTCCTCTATATAATACCGTCTCATCTATTAACTCCTCCCGATGGCGCCGAGCCAGCACTAAGTTATCCACAGGCATGCCAACTTAAGTATTTGCTTTTCACAAAATATATATTTATGTATAGTTTCCCTCATTTTTTGTGGCACTAGTTTTTATTTGTGTTGGGGGCATTAAGTCCCATTTTACCTCCCCCGCAGTGACGTAATTACTAATTCACTAACTGAACAAAATATGAACTAGAGAGTAGGGTAGCTACTCTGGATGTTATTTATAAAAAACTTTGCCAGTTACTCTGACGTCAACATACTGCGCGGGCGCAATGTGATGGTGCTTATAGTAATGTCTAGTGGCAAGGAAGCTCCCCACCTGCTCTACCGGATCACCGCTCAATGAAAATTTGGCTAGGTACTTACTACCTTTTAAATACATATCCAGCTCATTGGGCGAAGCTGGTAATACAAAATGATCTATCGATAGTGAGGCATGGCTGCACTGTGCTGCAATTACCTTAGTAAAGCTCACCTGCTGGGGACTAAACACCTGTGAACCGGCCGTTACCGCTATACCACTTAGGTCGATAACTATCGGTAGGTTATTAATATTGGTGTTTGTCGAAATAGCCCTACCATTTGATGCTACTACGTACGTAGCGCCTTGGTTATCGCTTAGACGCAGAGCTGGTGCCGCCACCACCAGCCTGACAACTGGTTGCCGACCAATAATTGGTAGCTCAACGGTTGCAGAATCAATTTCTGGAAAAGAACTAGTTAGAGCCGAAGTGATGGCGGTAGTATCAAAAGTAAATTTTGTGTTATCGCGCAACTTACTTACGTGATTATCCATAACGGCCGCATAATCGCTCGTAGGGCGATACTGAGTACCTTGAGCGACAAGTAACTTGGGCGTGGGTTGACATAGTAAACCCCAATAGATAATCGCTACTAGCAGGGCTAAAGCTCCTGCCCTAGTAAGAAACCATTTGATGGCTGTCTCTATGGTTTTTGAAAGTCGGGATATTGACGAAGTTTTTGGAGTACTGGGTGGTTTAGTTTTTTGATAGTAAGACGCAGTCGGTGCGCCTGAGCGACTACTTACCGACTGTCGCTGTCGAGTTGCCCGCCCCCTCCTTGAGCCAATGCTCACCTAGCACTCCGAATGTTTGCCTGCTCAATGATAAACCCTGCTAACTCTTCAGTGGCCTTCGGTTTGGCTAACTTATGTAGCTCAGTTGCTAACCTTTTACGTTCTAATTCGCTATCTAAAAGCTCTGAGATTACTCTTAGCCACTGTTCGGGCGGTGAACTGTTGTTAATAATACTTACTGCCCTGCTCTTTGCATACCACTCGGCGTTTTTAAGCTGATGATCGCCAGACAAAAATGGGCTAGGAACGACGACACACGGCTTCGCTAGGATTGCCAGCTCCGCCATAGATGAGGCGCCGGCCCTAGTTATAACTAGACTTGCCAGTGTTTCTAGAACATATAGTTCATCGCTAAAGCTAATCACCTTTACGCGGGCGGCCTCGTCTTTGCCTAGACTATGCCTATACTCGCCTTGGGTTAAAACTTGGTGTTTTTTGCCAGCTATATGAATGATATATAGCTTGGGGTGCTGAGTTAGTAGCTGGGAAGCAATGACTGGAAGCGTGTGATTGATACTGTCGGCTCCAAGACTCCCTCCCATTACCAATAAGATTTCGTTGGGCTCGGGGATGTCATATTTATTTAGGCAGTCGGTAGCTTTAGCCTTCGAGATTGGTGAGTATAAGCGCTCATCGACTGGAATGCCTACATAGTTGGTCCTGGCCTTTGGGTACCTATAAAACTCGGTGGGCATACCGGTAGCATTTACAACCGCCCACTTCCCCAATAAACGATTGGTTATGCCAGGAACAGAGTCGGAGTCGTGGGTGATAATCGGTATTCCTCGCAGATGAGCTGCAATGCCAGCCGGCAACGCCACAAACCCACCCTTACTAAAAAATACGTCCGGTTTTATTTTATTGATGATACGTAGTGACTGAAAAATCCCAATAAAAACTCTAATTAAATCACGGGCATTCAAGACTGTGGTTTTGACAGTTAGCGGGTAGCGACGCAGTTTACCAGCGTTAATCCGAATAACATCGTCAAACACCGTCTCGTCGACATGGCCGGCGAAGCGTTCATTTTTATAGCCGACATATACCAGCTTTGCGTCTGGTGTTTTTTTCTTAAGTTCGTGGGCGAGTGAAAGTAATGGAGTTATGTGGCCGCCGGTGCCACCCCCGGCTAGCATTATAGTCAGTGGCTTGGTAGTTTTGTTCATTGGTTTCGGCTGGTTCAATTGCCTGGTAACTAGTATACCGTGAAATTTGGAAAACCACGCCAAGCGCCACAGCCAAGAAGACGATGCTTGTGCCGCCCTGGCTAATTAGCGGCAAGGTAATACCTTTAAGGGGTAAAAGTCCAATCATTGCTCCAACATTAATCATCATTTGGGTACTCACCCAAGCCAAGACTCCAACTACCACCAAGCGGCTAAACTGGTCGGCGGTTCGCTCAGCGATACGCCGCAGTCTATCCAGCAAACCCACATAGACAACCACAATCAAAAAGCTACCGATAAAGCCGAACTTTTCTGAGATAATAGCAAAAATTGAGTCATTGGATGCCTCTGGCAAATAACCATAGGCCTGTACGCTATAACCCAACCCCAGCCCCATTAAGCCTCCAGAACCGACTGATATAAGTGCCTGGCAGGCCTGATAACCACTGCCCGAGCAGTCGCTGCCCTGGTGCAAATAGGTACTAAACCTGTCGCGGCGATAGCCACTTGAAGCGATGGCCATAATTCCAAGTAGAAGTATTAGAGCACCTACCATTGCCACACGCTTGAGTGGTAACCCAACTACATAGGCAAGCGCACCAAGCATTACAACTATCACTACAGCTGAGCCTAGGTCACTCTGCAATCTGGCGACTACAATGCCGATTATGACCAATGCCGAAACCATTGGATATAAAGTCTTGGCATTATCTTTTAGTTGGCCTAGTCGCCATTTTTCGCTTAAAAATTTAGCGGCCACAATAACTAACGCCAACTTGACCAGTTCTGCAACCTGGAAAGAAAACGTTCCCAATCGAACCCAGCGATGCGCCGGATAGCTCGCACTAAGTGGCATAACCATAACTACAAGACATCCTGCTACAGCCAGCCACGCTAGGTAGCGAGACGCTTTAGCCCACCAACTAACCGGTATACGCGTGGCGGCAAAAAAACCGACGCAGGCCAGTGCCACCGCCAGTAATTGTTTAGTGACAAAGTAACCCTGGCTCAAGTTCTGGCTAGCCGCTAGCCCAGGGCTAATCGAATAAATTACCATTAGGCCAAAACCCAGCAGAATAGCGCCTAAAACAAGCAGCCAGTTGTCGGGTCGGTGTCGGCGACCTGAGCCGCTAGACAATGAGCGAGGCTTACCACCGCCCGGATTTTCCTGACGGTTGCGCCACAAGCTTTGCCGTGGTCGCTGGCCTTCCAACTAGTGCCCCCCGAGAATAAACACCATCAGGCCGGCTACGCCAGCCACCTGGCCGATTACCCAGAATCTCATAGTGACTTTGGTTTCCGGCCAACCGCTCGCTTCTAGGTGATGGTGGATTGGAGCTGATTTAAAAATCTTTTTTCCACCACGAAGTTTTTTGCTGAGTATTTGGAGTGCTGATGAACCACCTTCGACCACGAACATAAACCCAATCACCGGTAATATAAAGACGGTATTGGTCAGCATAGCTATCACCCCAAGCGCGGTGCCCAAGGCAAATGAGCCAACATCACCCATAAAGAAACGCGCCGGATAGATATTAAACCAAGTGTAGCTTAGTAGCGCTCCAACTACCGACATACAAAAGCCGGCAATGCCATATTTTTTCTCAATCAGGGCTATGATTACATAGGTGGCAAAGGCAACAGAACTCAATCCACCGGCTAGGCCATCCAGTCCATCGCTAATATTCACAGCATTAGCAGTCGTAAATACAACCAGCATAAATAGCGGTACAATCAGCCAACCTAGGTGCCAAGGAGTGTTCATAAACGGTATGCTGATATCACTAAAACCAAGCTTGCTATAGAACCACCAGCCGCCGACTAATGAAACTCCCAGAAGAAGAATAGTCTTTAGCTTAGTGCGCATCCCAGCGATACCTGCGCCAAGACCTCTGATATTGAATATATCGTCAGCTAGCCCAATTAAACCGGCTCCAGCCATCGCTGCTAGGGGCAACCACGTTTCTGACCTGCTTAAATTGGCACCGAAGGTTACGATTGCGATGCTAACTATAAATATCATCCCCGCCATAGTTGGTATATGACGCTCGTGTTTGGCTAGATGTAGCTTTTTAAATACAGTGGCAACCTCGCCAGTGACTGCTTGAGTCCGCGGCTTTTTCCACCACTGCCCATTAAATGCCAGTTTGGTATACATTGGAGTGATGACCATGCTAAGGACAAACGAAAAGAAGCCTAAGCTTAGGATTTTTTGGACGTCAGACGAACTGGCAATTATTTGTAGGCTGGTCATTGTTTGTTTTAGCAGTTAGCGCGCTCTTTAAACATTGTAGCGGTTTTGGCTTTATCTGGTAACCAGTATAACACTTAAGACGGCCGGCAAACATGCTATTATTCAACCAGAGATTACGCCCTTATGACACCTGAAAATTCAATCGAAAAATGGGATCAATTGCAGCTTTCGCGAGGTGCTAACTTTTTGCAATCGGCCGCATGGGCGCAGTTCCAAGCCACCGCTTCACATAGTTTCCATATGCTGGCGGGCGAAGGCTGGAGTTGTTTGTTGCTAAAAAAATCGACTCACCTAGGCAACTACTGGTTTGCACCCTATGGCCCAACTCTCGCCAGCCCTAGCGACCTATCACCCGCGATAGAAGCCATAAGAGCCGAAGCCCTAAATCACAAGATTGATTGGCTGCGATTGGAACCGATTGTAAAAAACAATAACATCTCAGAGTTGCGAATTGTGCTCAAAAACTGTGGCGGCCAACCGGCGCCAAGAGATGTCGAACCGCCAATGACGCGCGTAGTTGACCTGTCGCCAAGCGCTGAAGAATTATTGATTTCCCTATCCCCAAAAACCCGTACGCGCATCAGACGCAACCAGCGCGAAGCAACTATTGACTTCAAAACTTCTACCGAGCCGGCTGATATTCAATTATTCACGGCAATGTTAGACAGCGTAGCCCGGCGCAGCGGTGCTAATTTCTTCCCCAAAAATTATTTTGAAAAACAAGCTGAGTGTTTAATGCCGGCCGGCTTTATGTACTTAGAGCTAGCTTACTGCGATGGCCAACCGCTCGGGGCAGCGGTTATACACGATTACGGCGAGTTCGCCTATTACACCTATGCCGCTTCCCTACCCGAGGCCCGCAACAAAGACGTATCTGAGCTGTTGCTATGGCACGCGATGCTTAACGCCAAGAACCGTGGCAGACATTATTTTGATCTGTTTGGGATTGCACCAGCCGATGCCAGCCCGAGCCATCCGTGGTACGGTTTTAGCTCATTCAAAGAAAAATTCGGCGGCCAGGTCGTGGAATACGTTGGCACCTGGGATGTGCCGATAAGCTCCAAATATCGCCTCTACCGGTTAGCCCGCGGCCTAAAATCAAAAGTTCGCGGCTAGTGTGATTTGGGTTTGACGTTAAAGTTATTAATCAGCATATCGGCGATTTTGCCAAATATTGGTGCTGCGGCCTGTGAGCCGGCTGCATCATAGGCTGGAAGATTGGGCTTATCGACTCTGATAGCTATAACGTATTGAGGCATATTGCCACCGACATAACCTAGGAAAGTGCCATTATAGATGCCGTCTAGATAACCACCACCTGATTTAGCTATCTGGGCAGTGCCGGTCTTTCCGCCAATGTTATAGCCGGTGTGCAAGTTCGAGGCATAGATAGTGTGGTTTTGGGTAAAGACGTACTGCATTAATTCTCTGACTTGCGCTGAAGCCTGAGAGCTAATTACGTTTTGTTTAACAATCTGTGGCTGAGTTTGATTGGTTGCCCCGCTCGGTGCCACGACTGCTTCAACCAGGTGCGGCTTATAGTAAGTACCGCCATTAACCGCCGAGGCAAATGCTGCTCCCATCTGCAAGATTGTGGCGCTCATACCCTGCCCAAAGGCTGTCTCGGCATACTGTAGATCGAGCGCGTAGCCATGATCCGGATCAGGAATACTACCGGATGCCTCGCCGGTTTGCTCAATGCCGGTTGGTTTGCCAAGCTGAAAATGATTAACCATATAATCGTGCCAGACGTCGCGGCCGGCTTTATCGAGACTGCCGCCGCCCAGTTCCTTTAGCATATGGACAGCACCGGTATTGAGCGAATGCTGCAGGACGTCTTTAATGGTGATGGTCGGCGTTGTAATCGGCAAAACGTTTTTAATAGTCGAGCCATCAATCGTTACATAACCCGGATCATGGTAGGCCGTGTCGGGTGTAATAACCCGCCTGTCTAGTGCCGCCGAGACGGTTAGTGATTTCATAATCGAGCCAACTTCTAGCGTCGAGCTGACAGCCGAATTAGAAAATAGTGATAAGTCACTCACGTTATAAAACTTGGATGGATCGTAAGATGGATAATTGGCCATCGCCTTAATAGCACAAGTGGTAGGATCTATAATTACGGCGCTACCGGACTTGGAGGCAACCGCCTGCAAACCTTGCCTTAGAATACTCTCCAGCCCGCGCTGCATGGCGAGGTCAATCGTTAAAACGACATTGCTGCCGGGTTTCGGGTCAACTTTGACATTATCCGGGCTGGCGGCCAATGGCACTCCGGAAGCATCGGTAATAGCCTTTAGTGTTCCTGGCGTGCCGGCCAACTGCGCATTTAGAGTCTGTTCGATGCCATAGCGACCTTGCCCGCTATCATCTACAAAGCCAAGCATCTGAGAAGCCAAGTCCCCTTGCGGATAGACTCGGTAATCTTGAGCCTGCGTGCCAACGCCCGGTAGTTTTAGCGCCAAGATTTTATTGTTCTGGGCTTCGCTCAGTCTTTTAGCCAGCACTTCGTAGCGTGCGCCGCTGACACTCATCAGCGACTGGTAGTTGCTAGCCTTACCGCCCACTACTGCGGCCACTTGCTGGGCTTCGCTGGCAGCATTCACAGTCGAAAACGCCGGGTCTGCAAATAAAGTATATAAGGTTTGATTTAATACCAGTGGCACTGTAGTATTGCCGTCTTGGACTTCAATAATTCCCCGCTGTGCCGGGATTGAGTATTCCTTGAGCTGGTCGGCCAGAGCCGCCGCCCGGTAAAAATCGTGCCGGACAATCTGTAAATAAAATAACCGGCCAATAAACAGAGCCGCTACCAAAACTATAAATACATACCAGAGTTTGATGCGCTGAGTCGAAGTAACCTTCCACTGGCGCCGCACTGGCTGCTTATATGGATTCGGCTGCATAGTTTAAAAAGCTCGGGAATCAGACTAGTTCTGGATTGCGCCGGCCGGAGCCACCGACACCAGCTTCTTGGCAGCGCTACTGCTAGCAACTCGATCTAGTGACTGCAAGCGCGCGGCTGTAACTTGTAAGTTAGCCTGCTCATCCTGCAAAGAAGCCTGCTGCTTTTGAAGATTATTGATCGTGTAGCCAAAGCTACTGGTTTTAGTCACTTGGGTTAAGTATAACAGCGCTAATAGACAACCAAGCACAATTAATATCATAGTGTTACTTACCGGTCCCAAAACTTTGGTGTGAGCGGCAAAACTAACTGAGTTTTGGTTCTGGCGAGCATATTGGCGGCCACTTTGAGCGGCGGCAACTGAGCTTGAGTATGTCATAGTTTTTTGGTTTTTGTTTTAAACGGTTTTTGATTTATTTGTCTGGCAAGGGCGGGCCATATAATAAGCCCGCCCACCCGCATTTGCAGGTGCTAGCCGGGGTGTTCTACCCTGACCGGCACTTTGTAAGCGCGTTGGTTGCCTGAGTCGACTATTATTTGGATCGACATCAATTTACCGTTTTATCCTTTCTTTTTGTTTTTATTTTGCTGGCGGCTCGCAACTTAGCGCTGCGAGCGCGCGGATTTAAAGCGATTTCAAGGGGTGATGGTGTAAGCGGTTTTTTGGTCATAATCGTTAGTGTTGCTTCATAGCCGGCAGTTGCCTGCTCTGCCAAGAACTGTTTGACGATTTTGTCTTCTAGGCTATGGAAACTTATGACGACCAGTCGTCCCCCGGGAGCTAGCATCTCAACCCAGAGCGGCAAAGCTTGCTGCAGCTGCGACAGCTCGTCGTTTACGGCAATGCGTAGCGCCTGAAAGGTTCTGGTTGCCGGATGACGTTTGCTGCCATGCGGCCACGCTTTGGTGACTAGCTTTGCTAGTTGATCGGTGGTTTTGAGCGGCCGAGCGTTTACTATCAGCCTGGCGATCTGGCGACTTTTTGGCTCTTGGCCAAATTCAGCCAAAGTAGCTGCCAGTTTATCTTCGCCCCAGCGATTTACTATCTCTGCGGCCGTTAGCTCCTGCCTTTGGTCCATCCGCATATCTAGCGGTGCCTCGGCAAAGCCAAATCCCCTTTCGATTATGTCAAGGTGCGGTGACGAAACGCCTAGATCCGCCAAAATCATGTCGAAACTCAAGCCCTCTGCCGTTAGTTCACGACTGGCTTTAAGAAAGTCCGACCCGATAATCCTAGTTCCTTTAAAGCGCTTTTGTAGAGCCTGCCCGGCCATTGGGTCACGGTCTACCAAAACGGCTTTTTGAGGAGCCTTTGTTATGGCGAGTACCGCTGCCGCGTGTCCACCATAGCCTGCCGTAACGTCCAAATAGGACTGGCCGGCCTTTGGCGCAAGGTAGCGAAGCACTTCGTCAAGGAGTACGGGTATATGTTCTTGGTTAGTCTTTGGCATTTTTATTTTTGTTTTTACAAGGTCACCTATTCAGCAGCCAGCTTTTTGTTTTTATGAGAGTTTTTGTTTTAGTTGGAGCTTAGAGTGCGATCTACCGAGGTAGATCTTACCTTAGGCTCTTAAAGTTCTTCTTACAAGAGACTTTGTGAGGTGGAGTTTTGGGAGGTGTTATTTTTGAAAGATGTGCAAGGGTTTTATTACGATGGACCCCATATCCATCGGCTGACTGCCAACTAGCTGACCTCGTACCATGAGACACCCACAAGTGGGTTTCTCATCGCGCCGGCAAAATGGAATACATTTTGTCGGGCTGCTCTTCCCTGCTAAGGAGAAAAGTTACTACTTAGTTGTGAAGGTGCTCTTCCCTACCCGTTGGCTATCAGGCGCCAGTAGCGCCCTGCCTTGATGGCTTTGACTTCGCGGTTTATACCGGCGTAGTCTAGCAGGTGCTGTTCTAGCATTACCCTGCCCTTGCCATCTATGGCGGCCTCTGTTTTGCCCGTCCGGAACTGAACGTTTAAGTCGGCGGTGGCTTCGTCTAGGATGTTCCCAGACAGCTGCGGCTCGACCTGTTCGTCCCAAACGCTTTTTGGGTAAAGGTGCAAATATTGTTTGAAACCTCTG
>CAYTYX010000017.1:0-9627 GCA_964442325.1 uncultured Candidatus Saccharibacteria bacterium | reverse complement strand
AGCAGCGTGTATCAGCTGAACTAGCCCGCTGTCGCTCTGGCCATAGCTATTTAGCAACTCGGCCCGGTCTGGCTCGTCCAGCCCACGTAGCTCACTTTCTAACTTAGCGCTCAAAAATACCACTGGCCAACCTTGAGCGCTGGCTGTGAGCTTTGCCTTAAGTTGATTATCGGCCAGCTGGGTATCGCTGAGGTTATAAACAACAATAAACGGTTTAGCACTTAGCAACTGTAGATCGGCAATTGCCGCCAGCTCCTCGGCTGTTAAAAACGAACCGGCCAGCTTGCTCTCGTTGAGGCCGGCTTTAACGCGTTGCACTAGCTGCAAAAGCTGATTGAGCTTTGGATCGGCTTTAACTTCTTTTTCCAAGCGGGGCAAGCGATTATTAATAGTTTGTAAGTCGGCTAACACCAGTTCTGTATTGATAACGTCTATATCGTGACCCGGCTCAGATGAGCCGGCGCGCTGGACTTCGCTGTCCTCGAACACTCTTACCACTTGGCAAATAGCGTTGCAGCTTCTGATGTGGGCCAGGAACTGGTTGCCTAAACCTTCGCCCTTGGACGCGCCGGCCACTAGGCCGGCAATGTCGACAAAAGTAACAGTGGCGGGGATAACTTTTTTGGTTTTATAAAGCTCTGCCAGCTTGGACAACCGTTCGTCCGGTACTGGCACTACGCCGGTGTTAGGCTCGATAGTGGCAAATGGATAATTAGCAGCCAGCACGCTGGCATCCGTCAATGCGTTAAACAGGGTACTCTTGCCGACATTTGGCAAACCGACAATCCCGATTGATAAAGCCATTAAGTTAATTCTATCAAGTTAATAGAAAAGAAGTTGCCATTTACTTCGCTGATGGTACGATATACTTATGCTTAAACAAGGAAGTCCGCAATGGGTGAAAAGCTAAATAAAGTTATAGTGCCACTGGCTGCTGGTATAGCGGCTACATCCATTGGTCTTGGCAGGGCCGAAGCCGCTACTCATCACTTAGGTAAAGCTGGTGCTGAAATCGCTCAAACCGATGGTAGAGTGCCAATAGAGCAGGCCAAACAAACGGCTGAAGCCAAATTACTGGCCGGTGAAGACGTAAATTGGTATCGCGGTTCTGTTAATATCGAATATACCGATGGCAGCAGACAAGGCATCGCTAACCCTGTTCTA
The DNA here is from genome assembly GCA_964442325.1 of uncultured Candidatus Saccharibacteria bacterium. Lineage (GTDB taxonomy): Bacteria > Patescibacteriota > Saccharimonadia > Saccharimonadales > UBA10212 > CAYTYX01. Next base: position 8,463 of record CAYTYX010000017.1, on the reverse strand, counting down.
ATTTACCTTTATGGCGCCAAAAACCATAAAGAGGAACAATTTGCCCTCAACCACCCCAACAGTAAGTTTTGGGCGGTAGCTTACTTTGGCGACCAAGACGGCCACCTAACCGTAGTACCTCAAGACGGAAGTGTGAAGGTTAAGTTCTTTGCCAATACTACAGAAGAAGATAGGCATGATCCAAATGCCCCACTGATTGATGCCGTCAGGTTCTCTAAAGACGCAAGTGGCAACATAGACTTAATGCATCCACTGGATCACTTCAACAATCCAATCTTGGATCGAGATGTTGGTGACCCTTCTATGGCACCAATAGGAGCACCATTCCAACCGATTGGCTAGTAGGGCAGATGCTATATAATGCTTATGTATGGGTAAGCGCTTCACCTATTCGCTGATATCGCTAATCGCGGCCTTCTGTCTTTTGCCGACAGCTGTGTTTGCTGATACTAAACCCTATTTTAAAGTCTTCGGTGGTGATGTATTTGCTGGTGGTTGGATAGACAGTAATTCGGGTGATTGTACGACTTCCGATGCTAATTACCAGGCACCAACTTATAGTCCTCTAACTAACCAATTCGCCGGCGGCATTCTGGCGTTTGCAAATAGCACTAGACACGGGGCCTCCACTAATTTTGGGGCTTTTGCGCAGGGCCTTATAGAGGGTAATAATGCTAGCCAGTATGGCTTCTACGCTGGCGCAAGTGGTACCAGCGCCTTGAGCTTTTCTAATACCAATAACGTTAGCGCCGATTACTGGGGCGGATATTGGGCTGGTGCGACACCGCAGGTGCACTGCATACCCGACTACTACGATACCAAGCAAAGTTCGCCGGCCGACCTAGGAACGGCTGCCAACGTGGACCTAGCTTCACTAGCCTCCGGACAGTACAAGGTTGTTCCAGCTGGCGCGTCCATAAATATTTCGTCATCCGCCACCTCTATCGCCAGAGGTAAAACCGTTACGCTATTTGTAAATGGCAACGCCTACATAAAAAGCAACATTACTTACCAATCGGGCTATACCTACAGCGATGTCCCTAAACTGGCCATAATCGCCAAGGGCGAAATCTACATTGACCCCAGTGTTACCCAAGTAGACGGACTTTATATTGCTCAGCCAAGCTCGGGTGCGACCGGCGGCGACATTTGGACTTGCCACGACGCCAGTAACTCATCGCCCGATGGCAGCTATCTGCGCGCTAACTGTGCCACCAAACTGACCATTAACGGCGCCATAATCGCCAAGCAAGTCTATCTGATGCGGGTAAAGGGCGACTTGGCGAGTGCCGGTGCCAATGAGGTCGCCAGCAGTGCCAACATCGCCGAAGTGATTAATTACATTCCGGCTATGGTAGTTGGTGGTCCATTTTTTAGCTCCGGCAGCGGCTCTGACATAGACAGCTTGATTAGCTTACCCCCCGTTTTCTAAGCCCATAAGACACCCTTCTAGGGTTTCTTATCGCGCAGGCAAAATGGAATACATTTTGTCTGGCTATCTTCCCGAGAAGGGAAAGGTAGTAGCCACGGTTCGCTTGTTTTAAAGCGAATTCGGATTTATTCCGAAAGTGGCGTTGAAGGAAAACCGTAGGTTGTCCTTCAAGGGAGTGCTTATGCTATAATCGGCCCGTGGGCATGAACATTCTCGACGGAGTTAATAACTTCTTTGGACTTGATATTGGCACGACTGCCGTTCGGGCCGTACAGCTTTCTGGCAGTGGTTCGATGCGGAACTTTCAAAGCTATGGTCAACTACCGGTAGATAGCCGGATTAGTTTGAGTGACGCTGACGCCGACCGGCAAAAACTGGCGCAGATAATTCAACAACTAGTAAGCACGGCCCAGATTAACTCTACCAACGTGGCCGTCAACCTGCCGTCCAATAAAGTCTTTAGCACCGTCATTGATTTTGACAAGCTGTCCGAGCAAGAAATGGGCAAGGCCATCAACTACCAGGCCGACTCGCTGGTGCCAACGCCGCTGGCCAAATCCAAACTCGACTGGGCAATTTTGGGCCCATCGCCCCGCGACCCCCAGAAAGTAGAGGTATTGATTAGCAGCGTCGCCAACGAGTTTGTCGAGTCACGCATCAATTTATTAGAATCAATCGGCCTAAATGTAATTGCTTGCGAACCCGATAATCTGGCGTTGAGCCGCTCACTGCTGCCACCGGACGCCGTTGGGGCTCAGCTAGTGATGGATATTGGTTACCAGGCCACTGACTTGATTGTTGCTGTGGCTGGCGCCCCAAGACTAACGCGCTCCATTAGCATTGGCACCGGCGCTGTTATTAAGGCCGCTATGCAAAACTTGAGCGTTGACGTACGCCAGGCCGCGCAGTACGTTTTCAAATTTGGCCTAAGCCGCGATAAGCTGGAAGGGCAGGTGTATAACGCCATAATTGGTACAGTCGATAGCCTAATGAGCGAAATAGACAAATCTATAAAATTCTTTGGAGACCGCTACGCCGGCGTTAAGATAGAACGAATTATCGTGACCGGTGGTGCCTCCAGTCTACCGGAGCTGCCGGCCTATATTGCCAATCAATTTGGCCTCAACGTAGAGATTGGCAACGCTTGGCGCAACGTGACGTTGCCGCCCGACAAAGAAACCGAACTACTGAGCGTTTCTAATTACTTTGCGGTAGCAGTCGGCTTGGCGGAGAGGAATATATGATTCAATTTAACCTTCTGCCTGATTCTAAACTCGAGAACGTCAAAACTCGCAGTTCAGAACGCACCATTTTACTGGTGGCCGTGATTAGCTCGATCGCTGCCGCTTCTTTATTGGTCCTGTCTATCTTGGCGGTTGGTGTCCAGAAACACTCACTTAGTTCGGCCGACAACGACATTAATCGCTATGAGGCCCAGATTAACCAAATAAGCGGCGTTAACGACATCTTAACCATCCAAAACCAGCTTAAAACACTGGTTAGCTTACATAAAAGCGAACCGGCTGCTACCAGACTATTTAGCTATCTGCCACAGATTACGCCAACTCGAGCCAGCATTGGCCAATTGAGCATTGATTTTGATGCCCACACAATGACTATTAGCGGCACGGCTAACAGTCTACAGTCGATCAATGAGTTCGCCGACACGCTTAAATTTACCGTCTATAAAGTTGGTGCGCAGAGTACCAGCAAAGCCGCCTTTACATCAGTAATATTATCTAGCTTTGGCCGTGATCCAAGCGGTGCCAGCTACACTTTCCAGCTTAAGTTTGACCCAGCTTTGTTTGATGCCAGCCAAAACGTAACTCTGAGCGTGCCGCAAAACTATATAACCACCCGCTCGTTTACCCAGTTACCTAACTCGGCGCTATTTTCTGGCACAGGAGGTTCACAGTGAAGCCAAACAACGCCCCAGCCAAGCCTATTGCTAGCCAGCAATCCAAGATTAAGCAGGCCAAATCGGCCACCTTGTTGATTATCGGCGGAGCCTGCGTGGTGATAGTGTTTTGTCTAGTGGCCAGCAAAACGTTAATTAGCGAAGCCTCGCATCAGCGCCGGGTTATCAGCGGTAAGCACGCGGCCGTTACTCAACTTAAGGCTGACATTGACGCCATCAACACCCTGTCCAGTCAATACAAGGCATTTAATAGCACAGCTACTAATATTATTGGCGGCACTGCTTCCGGAACTGGCAGCAGCGATGGCAGTAATCCCCAAATAGTGCTTGATGCGCTGCCCAGCCAATACGACTTTCCGGGCCTGACAGCTAGCGTCGAAAAGCTTCTATCGAACCGTTCGATAAAGCTCAATAGTATAACCGGCGTCGATGCTGAAGCGGCCAATAGCTCCCAAGTTATGCCCAATCCAGTCCCAGTGGTTATGAACTTTTCGTTCAGTGCGACCTCCAGTTTTAGCGGTATCAAGCAATTATTTAAAGATTTCCAACTGTCTATTAGGCCGTTCCACGTAGTTAATATCCAGCTAAGCGGCACCGACTCGCAAATGACGGCCAGCGCCAGTATTAACACTTACTACCAGCCGGCCAAAAGCCTATCAATTACATCCCAGGGGGTACAGTAGATGAAAAAAGATGATATAGGCCTAATTGTTGCGGTGGCGATTATCGCTGGCATAATTGCCTTTGTAGTTTCGACTGCGCTGTTTAAGTACAATCAAACCGCCAATGCGGTGCCGGTCGTGGAAACGGTAAGTTCAACACTTCCGGACCCCTATAATGACCCAACCTATAAAGCGATTTTTAACTCAAACGCGATTGACCCTACCCAGCTAATCCACATCGGTAGCCAAAACAACTCCCAACCATTCCGGGGTACACAGTAAGGCGGGCGGCCGGATGAATGTTCTCTCCAGCGACACCCAAAAACAGGTGGAAGCGGGCTTGGTTAGAGAAGGCCTGATTAATCAGGCCGACCTAGACGACTTAAAAAGCCAAGCGGCCGCTACTGACCAGCCACTACTGACAATGTTGCTCGAGCAAAAACGGGTTAGCGACGAACAACTCACTAAAATTTTATCCGAGGTTAACGGCGTGCCTTATGTAAACTTGGGCAACGTTAAAATTGGCGCTAAGACGCTGCAGCTTTTGCCCAAAGACACCGCCGAGCACTATATGGCTGTCCCCTTGGGCGAAATGGACCAGCGCTTGGTGGTAGCGATGCTCGATGCGGGGAATATTCAGGCCGTAGACTTCTTGAGTGAAAAAATTGGCCGGCCGCTACGCGTTTACGCCGCCAGCGAAACCGGCATCCGCAAAATCATAGAGCAATATTCTAGCAATTTGAGTAGTGGCGTAGCGTCAATCCTATCTAACAACGAAGAAAACCTGGCCTTAGTCGGCGAAAGCGAAAGCTCAGCCGCCGCCGAAAAAAGCGCCAAGCTAATTTTGCAGGACTCACCAGTCAGTAAGGCGCTGAGTGCCATTATGGACTACGCCGCCAGCGCCGGCGCCAGCGATATCCATATGGAACCAATGGAAGATAGTTTTAAAATAAGGTGCCGTGTAGATGGGGTTTTAACAGATGTAATGGAGCTGCCTAAATCGGCCGAAGCACCGCTTATAAGTCGCATAAAAATTTTATCCAACTTAAAAATTGACGAACACCGAATCCCACAGGATGGCCAGTTTACAATCAGCGCCAGCGGCAAAGAAATCGACCTGCGTGTAGCAATTAGCCCGGTAGTTTGGGGTGAGGAGGTGGTTATCCGTCTGCTCGATAAAGGCGGCACTAGCCTAAAGCTGGAAGATATGGGTTATACCGGGCGTAGCCTGCGTTTAATTCGCGAAGGGCTCAAACAAAGTAGTGGTATGTTATTGACCTCCGGGCCAACCGGCTCGGGTAAATCTACCTCTATGTACGCCATGATTCAAGAAATTAAATCAGAGTCTATCAATATTATCACCCTGGAAGACCCAGTGGAGTATAAGATTTCCGGTGTTAACCAGATACAGGTTAACGCTGATGTTGGCCTAACTTTTGCTTCGGGACTTCGCTCGATTCTGCGTCAGGACCCCAATGTCATTATGGTTGGCGAGATTCGCGATAAAGAAACCGCCAATCTAGCTATCCAAGCCGCCCTAACCGGGCACTTAGTGTTCTCGACTCTGCACACCAACAGCGCCGCTGGCATCCTGCCGCGTCTCCTAGATATGGGCGTTGAACCGTTTTTAATAGCCAGCACGGTGCATACGGTCATTGGTCAGAGGCTGGTTAGGCGGCTGGTACCAGGCGGTGAAACTTATCAAAGTAGCCCCACCGACACTAAATCAATCAAAGACACCATCGGTATGTTATTGCCAAAGACAGCCCAAGAAGTAGCCAAGGTAGGTCAAGATCTTGGCTACCAGAACTTGCCTCTGGCCAACCAAAGCGCTTATACTTTAGCCAAGGGGAAGACAAGCCCCGACAACCAAAGCGGTTATAAGGGCCGCCTTGGTATATTTGAGGTTTTTGAAGTCTCGAGCGCCATCCAAGATATGATTATGAAACATTTGCCTAGTAGCGAAATCCAAAAAGCTGCGATTAAAGAAGGTATGGTAACCATGCGCCAGGATGGTTACCTTAAAGCTCTGGCTGGTATGACATCTATAAACGAAGTAAACAGGGTGGCTGCGGCCGATAGCGTATAAAATGGCAACTTTAACTACTGCTGCTGCGCCTGCAACTTCGCCCCAAGCGCCTAAAATCGAACTATTACTCGAAGAGGTGATTCGGCATAAAGCCTCCGACTTGCACTTACAAGTTGGCCTGCCGCCGATGCTGCGCATTGACGGCGCCCTAAAACCCGTACCTGCGGCCACACCCCTAAGCGAAGAGGCGATTGAAATTCTGATATTTACTCTACTTGAAGAAGACCAAAAACAGATTTTACTGCGCGATAAAGAGTTCGATTTTAGCTTCGCGTTTGGCGATCTAGGACGATTTAGGGTTAATGCTTTCCACGAAAAGGGCAACCTGGCAGCAGCTCTGCGTCTTATTCCAAACGAAATGCTGAGCGTCGATCAGTTGCGTTTGCCACCAGTTATAAAGACATTTGCCGACTACCAACGCGGTTTAGTACTGGTAACCGGGCCAACCGGCTCTGGTAAATCCACAACGCTGGCGTCGCTCATCAATAAAATCAACGAAGAGCGGGCAGTGCATATAATTACGATTGAAGACCCGATTGAATTCACCCATAAATCCAAAAAAGCGGTGATTGTGCAGCGCGAAGTCCACTACGACACATATAGTTTCTCGGCGGCCCTACGCAGCAGCCTGCGCGAAGATCCGGATGTAGTGATGATTGGCGAGATGCGCGACCTCGAGACTATCGCCAGCGCCATAACCATCGCCGAAACCGGCCACTTGGTATTTGCCACGCTGCACACCAACAGTGCTGCCCAGTCGGTTGATAGGATTGTGGATGTTTTTCCGCCGTATCAGCAGCAGCAAATCCGTACCCAGCTGGCTAATATTCTAATGGCTATCTGCTCGCAGCGGCTGATTCCGGCGATTGGTTCCGGCAGGGTGCCGGCAGCCGAAGTTCTAGTAGCCACGCCGGCCGTGCGTAACATCATCCGCGAGGGCAAAACCGCCCAATTGGACGCGCTGGTTGAAACCGGCGTCGAGGCAGGTATGCAAAGTATGGATAAAACTCTGGCTAGCTTGGTCCAGGCCGGCACCATCACCTACGAAGAAGCTCGTAATTACGCCGTTAATGTCGAAGAGCTCGACAGGATGATGAGGCAATAGGAACCTAAAATGGCTATTTTTAAGTTCACTGCCCGAGATCGCAGCGGCAAAAAGGTAATGTCGGAAGTCCAGGCTCAAAGTGAGCACGCTGCCAGCCAGATGATTAGCGCCCAAGGTTATACTGCCACCAAAATTGGCATTAAAGGGGCCAAAGGCCTGTTTGGCCGCGGCAATCATATTCCAGTTAAAGAAAAGGTTATTTTTGCGCGTCAACTCTCAACCCTTATAAATGCTAGCTTGCCGCTGCTGCAGAGTCTTAGAATGGTAGCCAAGCAAAGTGGCAGTAAGCCGTTCCAGGTTATCATTAGCCAGATTGCCGACGACCTGGAAGGCGGTATGGCCTTTTCAAGCGCTCTAGCTAAACATCCTGACGTATTTAACTCTATTTTTGTCGGTGTAATCTCCGCGGCCGAGGCCTCGGGTACGCTCGATACTAGCTTAGAGCGCCTGGCCGACCAACAGGAACGTGACGCCGATATTGTTAGCAAGGTCCGCGGCGCGGCAACCTATCCAGCAATCGTGCTGCTGGTAATGATAGCGGTGGTAACTTTTATGGTGGTGAAAGTCTTGCCGCAAGTGCAGGCGATGTACGCTGGCTTTGGCGCTAAGATGCCCTTTATCACTTTGTTTTTACTGGATTTTACTCACTTCTTTTTACATTACTGGTGGGTAATAGTGTTTGGTGGCGGCTTTCTTATATTTTTCTTGCGGCGCTGGATGCGCACCGAGAAGGGCGCTTGGACAGTCGATGGCCTAAAGATGAAGCTGCCAATCGCCGGTCCGCTATTTGTAAAAATGTATATGGCCCGTTTTGCCAGGACCTGCAGCACGCTGCTTGCCAGTGGCTTGCCGCTTTTGCAGGTGCTACAAATTACCGCTGGGTCGGTAGGCAATACTCATGTAGCGGATTCTATTAATAAAGCCAGCGAGAAAGTCCGCGGAGGAACGGCTCTATCTACCACGCTTGTTAATGACCCGAATTTCTTGCCACTAGTACCCTCGATGCTACAAATTGGCGAGCAATCCGGGGCACTGGAAGGTATGATGGGTAAAACCGCTGACTACTACGAGAAAGAGGTTACCCAACAAGTGGACTCGATGTCGACTATTATTGAGCCAGTACTAATGGTAGTCTTTGGCGTGGTGGCGCTGGTGGTTGTGGCGGCCATTTTGCTGCCCATCTACGGCCTGGTTGGCCAGAACCTTACATCTCTATAAACTACCGAGTTAAAATGCTATTGCTTTTTTAGAATTAAG
>CAYTYX010000016.1:0-10542 GCA_964442325.1 uncultured Candidatus Saccharibacteria bacterium | reverse complement strand
AGATCTTAGTGAATTTTTAAACGAGGTTGGCCGGACGCTGCCGGCCGAGGTATGGGAACTACCAAAGGACATTTATACCGGCCACGTCATAGCGATAACGACAGGCGAAGGACCACCTATGTCACTGCTTAAAATATTGCTCGACCTGAAAACTAAAGAGCTAAAGGGAATAAACCGCGAAATCTCCAGGAATAACGTGGTGTTGGCTAGCTATCTGGGCGGCACAGCGCTAGGTGAGTTATACGAACGGACCGAAGGTAAAGAGCTGCCATTCGAGCTAGCTAAAGGCATAGCCACGGCCGTAGGCAGCCTGCAGGAAAATATAGAGTTGGCCCTAGATGATGCCTCTGGCAGTGCATTTGTACGAGATTTACTAGAAGAGACTGGCGGATTGATTTATAGCCGGCGCGGTGGCACGCCAGACCAAAAACCAAAAGTGGGCAGACGCTCTAAAACTCACCGTAGAAATAGAAATCGCGGACGGCGCACAAACTATAGCTAATAAAAGACCCTACGCCTAAGTAGGGTTGATGATGGGAGCGGCTTTTTGGGCCGCTCCCTTGGTTTGCCGCGCCAGGCGCGGCCCATCACGACAGTTCCTTTTCGACGAGCGTGCGGATTCTCTGGATAGAGAGCCGTTCGGCGCTGTAGTGCAGCAGGAGGAGATCGATCTCCTTGCGGAGCTTCTCGGCAACTACCTCGTCTTGCTGCAGCTGGCGCTCCAGCTCGGTTGGCTTAGGACCGCTCCGTAAAGCGCTGATGACGAAGGAGGTTGCAAAGAGCTCTGTTTCGCTGATGCCCTTGATCAGGGCGCGAGCGACCAGCTCTTCGCGGCTCACTTCTACGCCAGTCTCGAGGTACTCGGCAGTGACATCGAGCTTCTCCGCCAGCTTGCGCAGAGCCTTGACGGACGGATCGCGTGTGCCGGCCTCGATCCGTGAGATATAGGCGTAACTGACGCCGGGTGCAGACATCTCTCGTTGCGAAAGCCCTCGTTCCAAGCGCAAGCGCTTGAGGCGTTGGCCAATCGTTTCGACTGGCACTAACTCCTTCTTTGCTTTCTTGGTCACTGGGAATCCCTTCGTTCAGAGTTCCAAATTGTCGCGTGGTGCAAACATCCGCAAATCTCACCCTAGATTGCCGGGGAGTCTCCACGGAATTACGTATATTTTACCATAAACGTAATGTTAACGCAACAAAGGGTGTTTGTGCGATAATTGAGAAGTGAACAAGGAGTTTAAAACGGCTTTTGCCAAGCTGAACGCCGAGCAAAAGCGGGCGGTAGAGACAATTGACGGGCCGCTGCTGGTTGTGGCCGGGCCGGGTACCGGTAAAACCCAGCTGCTATCTACCCGCGTAGCTTACATTTTGAAAAATACCGACACCCGCGCGGCCAACATTTTGTGTCTGACATTTACCAATAAGGCGGCGGTGAATATGAAAGAGCGCATTATTGAACTGGCCGGGCCGGAGGGCGCCAAAGTAGCGGCGCGAACCTTTCATAGCTTTGCCGGCGAGGTGATGAACACTTACCCAGATTACTTCTGGAACGCCGCACGCTTGAGCGTGGCGCCCGAATCGGTACAGTTGGATATTATTGAAACGATTGTGGCGCAGTTGCCGCTAGATAACCCGCTGGCGCTCAAGTTTGCCGGCCAGTACACGCTGCTAGGCGACATCCAACGCGCCATAAACCTTGCCAAAGATGCCGGCTTAACGCCGGACAAGCTGCGAGCTATCATTGCCGGCAACCTTGCCTATATAGATGAGGTCGAACCAAAGCTAGTAGACATATTGGACGCACGGCTATCGGCCAAGAATTTGGACGCTCTGGCGGCAAAAATCAAAAAACTGCCGGTGCAGGCGATTGATAAAACCGTTTACCCGCTAACATCACTAAGTACGGTGATAACTGATAGCTTAGAGCGAGCCATCGAGCAAGATAGCGGCAGCGGCAAAACCACAGCTACCGGAAAATGGAAGCAGCGGTGGGTGCAAACCGAAGCCGGCAAAAAAGGGATGTTTGAGGAGCGACGGCGCAACAACTGGTGGGCCGAGCTGGCCGAAGTTTACGAACAGTACCGCGACGCCATCCACCAGCGCGGCTTTTACGACTACGCCGATATGTTAGTGGAGGTGATTGCCCAGTTGGAGCAAAACCCGGAAATTTTGGCCGACGTACAAGAACGCTATAGCTACGTAATGATTGACGAGTTTCAAGACACCAACCCGGCCCAGCTGCGGCTGGCCCACCTGGTGGCCGATCACCAAAGCGCCAATGGCCGGCCAAACCTGATGGCGGTAGGCGACGACGACCAATCAATTTTTAAATTTAACGGCGCCGAGCTAAATAATATGCTGGGCTTTAAACGCAACTATCCGGCCGCCAAAATTATAGTTTTAACCGACAACTACCGCTCCAGTCAAGCGGTGCTGGATAGCGCCAAGCGCGTTATAGAACAAGCCGAGGTGCGACTGGTTAAAACCGAGTCGTCTCTGAGTAAAAACCTAGTGGCCAAAAACCCGCCCAAGGGCAAAGGCGAGATTGCGGCCCGCAGTTACAGTTCGCGCGAGCTGCAGCTAAGCGAGATTGCCCGCGAAATTAAAGCCGGCTACCGGCCGGCCCGTAGTGTGGCCGTGCTAGCTCGCCGCCACGACAGCCTAATCCGGATGACCGGTCTATTACAGGCTTTAAACGTACCGGTGCGCTATGAGCAGCAGAGCAATGTACTAGACCACGAGATTATTAATCAGTTGTATTTGCTAATGCAGCTACTGGTGGCGATCCAGGCCGGCGATAAAGATAGCTCAAACGCGCTAATTCACCAGATAATCCGGGCGCCGGTGTGGGGAATTGAGCCAAAACAACTCTGGCAGTTGGCGCTAAACAACCACGCCGAGGGTGACTGGCTGGGCTCGCTGCTGGCGTCTAAATCCGAACCGTTACGCAACCTAGGTAATTGGTTTATTGAGTTGGCTCAAGCCGCTGCCGCCCAGCCGCTACCGGTGACGGTAGAGCAGCTGATTGGCCTGCGGCCAACCGGCAAATTTACATCGCCAATTAAGGAGTATTTTGCCGGCAAGAGCGGGGCCGATGCCAATAAATACTTCCATGGACTATCGGCCATCCAGCTACTACGAGCCATGGTGCACGAGTTCGCCCGCGGCAGCGAACCGACACTGGAAGATTTGGTGAGGTTTATCGAAATCAACAAGCAAAACGGCAAGGTGGTGGCCGATGAGTCGCCGTTTATCACCGGCTCGCACGCTATACAGCTGCTGAGCGTGCATAAGGCTAAGGGCTTGGAGTTTGACCAAGTTTATATAATCGACGCTGTAGAGGACAACTGGCAACCCAGGCGGGGCAGCCGCAAGCCGCCGGCTAATCTGCCGTTGCAACCAGTAGGTGATAATTTAGACGACTATGTGCGGCTGCTATACGTGGCCGCCAGCCGGGCAAAATCGTCGATTATTATTAGCGCTTACCACCAAGACCACGCTGGCAAAGAAGTGGCCGTTAGCCCGATAGTGCAAAGCGCCTTTGAGGTCCAAAAAATCACCGAAGAGAGCAAGCCCAAACTGGTAGCTGTACTAGAAGAGAATTTGCGCTGGCCGACTCTAGCCGGCGGGGTAGAGCAAGAGATGCTAAAAGCCCGACTGGAAACTTACAACCTGAGCGTGACGCATCTGTTGAACTTTTTAGACATCGAGCGCGGCGGGCCGGCCTATTTTAAGGAGCGCAACTTGCTACGTTTGCCAGAGGTAAAATCGGCCAGTGCCAGCTTTGGCACAGCCATGCATAGCGCCCTAGAAACCGCCCAGATACTTACCAATAAGGGCGCGTTCAGCCTGGCCGAGACTAAGAAATCTTTTAGCAAGACGCTGGCCGACGAGAACTTGCCAAAATCAGAGCTAAAGCGCTACGACGCTAAGGGTAAACGGACACTAGAGCGCATATTTAACGAGTTTAAGCTGGAGCTACCAAAAGGCAGCCTGCCCGAGCAGGACCTAAAGGCGGTACACCTGGAGAATGCCATCATCAGTGGCAAGCTAGATAGGATAGACACGGCTGAGGACGCTCTAGTAATAACCGATTACAAAACCGGCCGGCCGCTGAGTAGTTTGATAACATCGGATAAAACCCAGGCGCTCAAGGCTTACCGGCACCGGCTTCAGCTGATTTTCTACGCGCTGCTGGCCAGCCAACACCCTAGCTTTGCCAAATATAAATCGGCACGCTGCCAGATGGTCTATGTCGAGGCCGACACCGCCAAGCGGCTGGTGCTGGCCTATACGCCTACGCCAGAGGACATCGAACACCTGCGCCAGCTTATTGAAGCCGTCTGGACGCGCATCAAGAATCTAGACTTGCCGGACATTAGCGGCTACGAACCGACGCTTGAAGGCACTCTAAAATTTGAAAGTGATCTGCTAAGCGGGCACTAAAAATACCGCGCCCGACCTGGTTTCCGAGCGCGATATTTATGCGAAAAGTTTTATTTTCTGCTTGGCCTATTTTTTGCTGTTTTCGAACAGCAGCATAAATAGGTTGACACCTATCAAACCGCCGACCAGCGGACCAAGCACATGAACAGAGTTCCACTCACGAAGGCCCAGGGCGATCGCGGGGTTTAACAGCCCGATTGAGGCTGTAGAGGCTATCATAATACCGGCAAAGTAAGCACCGGCAATAGTGATTGCCCCATGAAGAGAGTCAAGTTTACGATAGGCAGCTGCCACAACGCCAAGCGCCAAGATACCCGTGCCGACGACTTCAGCCAACCACATTGGCGTATTCCAGGCCTGAGACTGGGCTGCAACCGAATGGCCAGTCAGGTACTGGTAAAGTTGCCAAGCGGCTAAACCACCAATTAACTGAGCGGCGATATACGAGATAGCTTTAAGTGTTGGCATTTTGCGCGCTGCCCAAACCCCAAAAGTAATTGCCGGGTTAAAGTGCGCCCTGGAGGCCATGCCAAAAAGCATGATTACCAAGCCGAGCGTCACTGCCACGCTGGTGGCGATAAAGTAGGATACGGCTGTAGTATTAGATAACACTAGAGCGACCATAGCGATTGTCGCGGTACCCAAAAATTCCGCTGCCAATGGAGCGACTTTTGCTTTAGTTAACATTAATGTTTTCCTCCTTAAATGGTTAGTACTTACGCTTAACTATAGTACTTAGTCTTTAAAAATCAAGATTTTGCGCTGTAAAATTAACACCCGGCTAACGGGCCCAGCTCGGCGTGTTGGTTTGCTATAATTGAGCTATGAGCGACACTACCGCCAGCGCACCGGTTATAGTTTACGGCACCACCTGGTGTGCCTTTTGCAAAATGGCCAAGCAGTATTTTGACGGCTTGGGCGTGACTTATAAAGACATTGACGTAGAGAAAGACCCCGCCGCTGCGCAGCACATTATTGACAAAACTCACCAGGCCGGCGTGCCGGTGATAGAAATTGGCGACGAGGTAATCTTGGGTTTTGATCGGCCAAAAATCGACGCCGCCCTAAAATCGAACCACTTGGTTAAATAATTCAAGCCGCTAAGAGCGGTTGGAGCTGGCGCCTGGCGATGGCGTGGATAAGTAGGTCGTAACACAAGTCGCCTTCGTCAAAGCTTAGTTGTCCTTTGCAAATTTCTATTCTTTCTCTAGCCGGTCGGTAAGGAGCCGGCTTTCTTAATCCGTCCCGAATTGAGCATGGCACGTGCTTACCACAAACCATGGTTTCGTTTACGCGCAGCAGGAGATAGGCACCATACCTAGTGGCGATCAAGGCGTCTATTGGTTCGCCGACATCCGCAGCTTCAATCAGCGGGTCAAGCCATTCCTCGCCAGTGGTCGGAGAGACTAAGCCGGTACGTCCTGCGAATTGAGCGCGCATAAGCAAAGCCGTCTCTATGTCCTCAGCCGCGTTTTTTAATTCGATATTCTGGGCACTGCCCATTCTGCGTAAATGCCAAGGGCAGTTGCATGCAGTATTGCGGCATATGTGGTCGATATCGTCTTCGGGGGTTAGTGGCTCTTCACCGAGCGGAACGTAGTAGCGCTGATAGGTTGCCCGGTGACGAGTTGTTGAGCCAGACGGAGAGACTGCCGCAGCCTTATCGCCCTGAGGAATATACCCTCCGGCAGCTCGAAAACGCTCGGGTTCTTTAGGTAGCCAGCAACCAGTTATAGGGCTAACTACGGTTGACTCAAGCATCTGCTTTTGCATAATCGGGATGTCTTCTAACTGAGCTTGGTGCTTAAACCACTCAAAGGCGTACATAGAGAAGGCGACCGACGGAAGTCGGTCGCCTAGAGACGAATAAAGTCGGGAGTCCACCTCCGCTAGTCCTGGCCATGTGGCCAGCTGCTCTGGAGTTGAGGCTAGCGGCAATTGGTCAAGCTCGCGCGCTAAATGGTTTCTTTCGCAAGCAACCGTAGACAACTTGTCTTACCCTCCACTTTTTGGCTTTTTGTATCTAAACTAATTTTAAAATAACGCCAATTTGACGTTAGCGCAATTGTGAAATTTATCACAAAACACTAGACATTAAGAAGAATTTGCTGCTCTGGCTTCACTGGGTCAAAGTCTGCCGGTAGATCAACTTCTAAGTCGATGCCATTTTCGTGCAGAACAGCTAGAGTATGGGCTAAATTTCTGGCTATTCCTTTTATATTTTCAAGCCGGCTTTGCTTAGCCCGACGCTGGTCTGCTTCTATGCCAGCCGCAGACTTCAGAGTCATCTCATCAAATGAGCCTTGTCCCTGCATAGCCAGTATCGTCCCAGTGATATGCCGACGGACTTGATTCCTGGTCCATCGTTCTTTTTTGTCCGTTTCCGATAATTTTTTTACAATTTTTACTGCTTCGGCATAAACTTTTTCCTGAGCGCTAGCTATCGCATGCTCTGGGGTTATATATTGCAATTGGCCATCAACATCCTCGGATTGCAAAAGTCTTCGGGTGTAATATTCATAGGCCACGCGCATCATTGGTGCCAGCTCTACGGCCATACTATAGGAAAGTACTCCCTCTTCCACTAATCCACGCACTTGAGTCGGTAACTCGAAGTACCGCAAAGCATTCCTGGTAGCATCTTCTTTGAGTGAACAAAATTTTACAAAGCTTTGTACATCCTGGAAGAGCCCTTCTTTTTTACCGATAAAGTAGGCCTGGCGGATAGCTTTAGCCTCTTGTTGAGGAGGCACGTTCTCGCTCAAATTTTCATCAAACTGGATCTTTATGACTTCGGCTATGGTAGTAGGGGTGCGGACTTTTATATCAACGCCGTAAGTACCGGGCGGCAGGCCTTGTTCTTCTTCCTTTTTTCTCATTGCTCGAAGCCGGCGCTCACCGGCATCAAGAATATCGTAATAACCATCCTCGCGGCGAACAAAAGTGCTAAAATCCACATCTGCCACCCAACATTCATTGGTGTATTCGACATAGCGTTCGGCCATTTCCGGCAACATCCGCATAACCAATAGTGGGTGAAACTGACCTTGCTGGGCTATAGAATTTCCCAGTACTTCCAGCGGTTCTTCGTCAAAATCCCGTCTTTGTTGGCCGCAGACATTGATGGAATTTAAGGGTACAAATTCTTCGGGCCATTCTACGCCAAAGCGAAGTAGCTCCGTTTGTCGCGCTTCCCGTCCCTCAGCTATCGAAACCGCCATATCCCTCCAAGGTTTAACTAAATAATAATTGCTGACAGTCTATGAGCCAAGCATCAAAAGAACAACGTCTAGTATAATTTTCTTATGCTTAGGTTGGGCAGGCGCAAAACTGTGCTGATCTTGATGGTACTGGCATTTGTGCTAGTGATTGTGGCCACGCAGTCGGGCTGGCTAGGCAAGGGCACAAAGGCCGTGGAAGTGGCGCAACCGGGATTATACCCGGTGGCGTTTTATGACGACGGCGACACTATCGTGGTGAATATGAACGGTCACGAAGAAACTGTTCGTTTTATTGGCGTGGATACGCCCGAAACTCACGACCCGCGCAAGCCAGTGCAATGCTATGGAGTGATAGCCGCAGCCTATACAAAATCAAGGATTAGCCAGTTTGGCAAAGTCCGCCTGCAAGCCGACCCGCTGGATACTAACCGTGACCGCTACGGCCGATTGCTGCGCTACATTTACTTGCCGGATGGCACTTTGCTTAATGAGGACTTGATTGAGACTGGCCACGGCTTTGCGTACCTCGGCTTCCCGTTTGAGAAGTCCGACCAGTTCGCGGCCGACCAAGCGCAAGCCCAGACAGCCAAGGTTGGTTTATGGAGTGCTTGCAAGCCCGAAGTTAATCAGTATGGCGGCTATAGCTCCAACCCTGCTACATAGGGTGTTGGCGTGGTAGCCGGCGAGTAGCCCAAGGCAAATAAAAAACATAGCCAGCCCAGTAGATTAGGGCCGTTAGATATACTGCCCAGTCGCGATAACCGTGCCGGGTGTAGGTTTGGCAGTAGGTGGACATATATTTGGCAAAAGCGCTTGGGCGATCGCTGTAGCGTCGACCCGAAGCGGCTGAGAGTAGATCTTTAGTGTAGGCTAGTTTGAAGCCAGATTGGTGTAGGTGAATAGCCAAGTCTATGTCTTCGTGAAATTGCCGACTATGGTGAGTTTTTTTAGATATTGCCTGCCAGGCTTCGCGCCGGACGGCCATATTAAAACCAAATAGGAACGGGTGTTTGGGCGGCACAAATTTTAAAATCAGGCAAAGCAGGTGGTGTGGCAACCAGCTTAAAGCCGGCAGCGGAAGGTCGTAGCCACACACCGGGCCGGTGACAGCAGCCAAAGAACTAGTTTTAAATTCACACTTAACTCGCTTTACCCAGTCAACCGGCAAGCGGCTGTCGGCATCAATCCGGGCAATTATGTCACTGGTTGTCGAGTTGAAGCCGCGGTTGCGAGCAAACACCACGCCTTGTCTTGTCTCGCGCAGTAGCTTCACAAATCTAAAACTTTTGGCCACCACGGCGGTTGCGTCAGTAGAATTATTATCGACCACAATGACTTCGTCGGCTGGCTCGGTTTGGGCGGCGACGGATTCCAGACAGTGGTGCAGGTAGCCTTCCTCGTTGAAGGCTGGTATAACTATTGCTAGCGTTAGCTTTTTTTGCGGCATGAAATTAAAACGATTCATTAAACAGTTTAGCAAGTTAAGTACTCGCTTTGGGCAGGCTTGGCGATGGTTCTGGTTGATTGCCTGGCGCAAATCGCTGTGGCGAAAGCTAGTGACGACGATTGCCCTGATTGCCGTTTTACTGCTGGGCACAATGTACGGCATTGCCGAGTGGTATATCCATAAACACGCTGGTGAGCCGATCCAGCTAGGCACAACTTTCATCTCCGACTATGCCACCCAGCTTGGCGTTAACCCTCAAGACACTCTGCAAGCAATCTTGGAACCGGCCAATGTGGGCGGGCTTGGCATGAAACAAATACGCCTAGTGAGCTACTGGAATGATATTGAATCCACCCCAGGCAAATACGACTTTAGTGGCCTGGACTGGCAGTTCGCCATGGCCGATAAATACGGCGCGCAGGTTTCCTTGGCGATTGGCTTGCGCCAGCCGCGCTGGCCGGAATGTCACGAACCTTCTTGGGTCAAACCCGAGACAAAAGATGTCTGGGAACCTCAGCTCAACAACTTTATAACCACCGTGATTAATCGCTACAAAAACAATCCGGCTTTGCAGAGTTATCAGCTGGAAAACGAGTTCTTTATGAAGATTTTTGGCAAATGCTCCAACTTTGACCGCAGTCGGTTAGTTGCTGAGGCGGCGCTGGTTAAGCAAGACGATCCAAACCATACACTAATTATCAGCCGCAGTGACAACTGGATTGGCTTGCCGGTGCGCCAGCCAACACCAGACGAATTTGGCATATCTATTTATAAGCGAGTGTATGACTACCACTTCACACACCGCTATGTCGAATATCCGCTGCCACCGTGGTATTACGCCTTTTTGGCCGGTGCCGGCGAAATTATAACTGGCAAAGAGATGATAATTCACGAGCTGCAAGCCGAGCCATGGCTGCCGCACGGTTCGATTAACTCCTCAAATTTGGCCGAGCAAGCCAAATCACTTAGCCCTAATATGCTAAAAAACCGGATTAACTACGCCAAAGAAACTGGACTGAATTCGATTGAGTTATGGGGCGCCGAGTATTGGTACTGGCAAAAAGTAACCCAGAACAATCCGGGCTATTGGCAAGTTGTCCAGCAGGCTGTGATTAAAGCCGATAACCAAAACCAAAAATTGCTCGCTAATCAGTTAAAATAAAGCTATGAAGCGCAAGAAGCCAGCTGGCCGGATAATTAATCGCCGAGCCAAGTTCGATTACGAACTGGGCGATTCTTTAGTTGCTGGGTTAGCTTTAACCGGCGCCGAGACTAAAGCTCTGCGCCACGGCCACGGCAACCTAACCAGCGCTTATGTGACGTTAAAAGACGGCGAGCTATGGCTGATTGGCGCCCAGATTTTTGGCTCCGGTGCGGCACCGATTGGCGAGGATGATCAGACCCGCAGCCGTAAGTTGCTAGCCAAGA
>CAYTYX010000015.1:0-10884 GCA_964442325.1 uncultured Candidatus Saccharibacteria bacterium | reverse complement strand
ATGGAACGAGAAATTCAGAAAGAAGTTTTATGTCGGCTAGATGTGAGGCGATTCGTCGAGATCTATCAAGCAGTCAATGAAGAGCTGCCAGACGCAATCGGAATCGCCTTTGATGATTTTGTCTGTGAAGGAGCACTCCGTGCGGTGCGCCCGGACGACTTGATCGCGTTGTATCGGGCACTCGCCGACGCCGAAAGCCCACAGCTTCGAGGCATCGCGGCACAGGGCGCCTACAACGTTGTGCGAATCGACCCTGAGGAAGGCGCGCGCCTCCTTGCGCGACTGCAGGCTGATGAGGACGCGGGCGTTGCTAGGCAAGCAACTGAGACCTTGCGAGACATGCCCGCACCGCACGCCTGATACCCCGCTCGCTGACGAGAGGCGTGACAAACTGTAGTCAGACCGGGCAACACTCCCGTATAATTGGTGACAAGATGAGGAAGCGACAAACGGCCTATGTTTGAGCAAGCATTCAAGAGAATCGATGACGTCCTGCGGAAGGAAGCTGGGTGTACGACCGAGCTCGACTACACCGAGCAGACGTCGTGGCTGCTGTTCCTCAAGTACCTCGACGGGCTTGAGCAGGACCTTCTGGCATTCAGACGGCACACCGATGAGGCGTACCGGCGTAAAATGGGGCGCAGAAGGAGGGCGATTGCGAGGGCCCTACTTGGGACCGGCGAGCCTCTCGAGCAGGCGGACAAACTCGTACGGCGGGTTTGAAAGCTGCCCAGTTAGGACCACCATCGCAAAGCACGGCTCTGTAGACCGAACCCAAACTTTTAAAAACGAAGTTTGGGTTCTTGTCTTTTTAGTCGGCTTTGCTCCCTCAGTTCGTTTTATCCCCAAAACGAACTGGGATAGCTCGCTTGATCCTCAAACCTCATGGGATATAGCTTATGCTTGCATAATTTAGCCAAAGAGGGTAAAATATTATCTAATATGTCAGATGTGCAAGAACTTAGCCCAACTAGTGTTGAGCTACAAGAAGAAATTAAGGGAACGCAGCTGAGCTTGGCTTCAAACTCGGCAGCTTGGTGTTTAGGGGTGCAGTTGAGTCTACTAAGCTTTCGCACTGGTTAGCGCCAGGATCGGTCGTTGCCCTAGAATCCAACCTGGACCTACGAGCTATAGGCGACATCTACTCAGATCCGGAAGAGCTAGCAGATCGCGTTGTTGGCGCAGTCAGCCTTGTAACAGATATCCCAGAGGACTTAATTAGGGGATCGGGTAGACGGGCAGCTTCGGCTCGCCAGGTGGCGATGTATATGATTAGAACTCATGGCGGCCTATCCTACCCTAAAATAGGCCGTATATTCTCACACGATCACACCACGGTCATTTATGCAGTCAATAAGATCAGCCGACTACTTGCTGCCGAGGAAGGTAGGCCGAGGGGTGTAACCACGACTCTTGTTAAAGAGATCGAGTCGACGATTGCCGGCTACCTTAAGATTGTGAATGACCAGACAAGAGACGAAGATCCCAAAGATACGCTTGAAGCAGTTGCTATAACTAGAGATGGTCTGCATGGTTATCCGTCCGCAAAGATCAAGCCGTTATATCTAAAAGCGCTTCGCATTAAAGAGCCTGACACGCTGGTACTTGAGCATGACAAGAGGGTCGTGACCGACGAGTTGATACAGCGATATGGCGAGCTTGCCGTACTTGTGCTAAATGAGCTCCAGGGCTAGGTAGCTAAAAGTCGACATTGCGCTTCAAGCTCAAGCTTTATAAAATAATAGTAGCCATGTGAGGGCTTTGGGTTTGCCTAATTCCTCCTCGCAGACTTATTCAAACTTAGGGTGGCATGCTCCGGCCCCTGCCAATCCCTCTCCACCAATCAGTTTCCCGGTAAACGAAATCAAAAGAGCGGTTTTGATTTTTCTCCAGGGCAACTAGTGCGCAAAAAGCCGTTCACCGTATCTACTTAACAGATAGCGGTCATCTTTATATAACCCTAACTTCAAAGGAGAGTTAAGATGGACAATTCAATCGTAAAAATCAACAAAAGCGTAAATATCGTAGCCTTCTACTTCAAAAGTGGCCTGCGCCGGCTAAAGTGCTTCCCCAAGCGGATGGAGTACGACGGCCGGGTGGTGACCTTTACCGAAACCGGTCTAGCGCACCCAACCACCAAGGGCCACAAGATGGTACACGTCTTTGATATGACCGACGGCCAAGCCGACTACCGGCTGGAGTTCGACGCCGAAACACTAGACTGGAAGCTGGTGTACATTGCCGATCAAGCCTACGCCACGGAGCAGGTAAATGCCCAGTTTGCACCTGCCGCTTAACGCGGCCGAGCCGCGGATAATGCACATCGACCTAAACAGCTGCTTTGCCACCGTAGAGCAGCAGGCGCGGCCGCTATTGCGCGGCCGGCCGGTAGGCATTACCAATCGCCTAAATCCGTATTGCATTTTGGTAGCCGTTAGCTACGAGGCTAAAAAACTAGGCGTAAAAGTCGGTATGCGTATAAACGACGCCGTAAAACTGGCGCCCGGCTTAATCGTGGCCGAGACCGACCCGCCCAAATACCACTACGTCTACCAACATCTAGTGCGGATTATGAAGAGCTACTCGCCTGACGTCACAATGAAGAGTATCGACGAGGGAATTATAGACTTTGGTCGGGTGGTTGGCGGCGTGCCCAGCTTGGAAGAGTTGGTAGAAATTGGTATGCAAATTAAACAGCGGCTTAAAAGCGAAGTCGGCGGCTGGATGCGCTGCAACATTGGCATTGCCCCCAACCGCTTTTTGGCCAAAACCGCGGCCGGCCTACACAAACCCAACGGGCTAGATATTATTACTCACCAAAACCTGCGCGCTACGCTGGCTAGGCTGGAATTAACCGATCTAACCGGCATTGCCAACCGCAATGAAGCCCGGCTGAACGCTTGCGGCATTTATACGCCGCTGCAGTTTCTAGACGCCGCCAGCGAAACTTTGCGCAAACGGGTTTTTAGAAGCGTTTGCGGCGATGATTGGTACCGGCGTCTGCGCGGCTACGAAACCGACGACGAAGTCTGGGACACCAAATCAGTTAGCCGTCAATTTGTAATGGACGACAAATATCCCACGACCGAGGTTCTGCACGCCCGCCTGAATTACTTGTGCGAAAACGTCGGCCTAAAGTTGCGCCACAAGGGTTTTGCAGCCCGTGGCGTGAGTGTTTATGCCCGCTACGACACCGGTGATTACTGGCACGAGCGCAAGGCTTTTAACTCTGCCTTTTACTCTAACGCCGAAATTTGCCGCCGGGCTACGCTGCTATTTAATCGCCGGCCACGCGACGCTATAGTGCGCGAGCTTGGTATCACCTGTTACTTACTGGATGCTTCGGCTCGCGCCCAGACCAATTTGCTAGAAGAAGTTAATAAACAAGAACGCCTAACGGATACGATAGATAGCATTAACACCCGTTACGGTGAATACACGGTTATGTTTGCCGTCAGCGCGCCAGCCAAAGGGCAGGTAAAGACTAAGGTGCCATTTGGTAGCACGCGTTACTTCGATATGCTACTGTCGCAAGCTTAATAAATGTGAGATAATTTAGCCATAAGCATAAAACACAAAAATGGATAGTCCTGAAGATTTTACAAACGGCGGCGAACACGATATTGAGCCTGGAGATTTAGAACCAGTCACCGTAGAAACTAAGCAGAAACTGATAGACACTATCGATAAAAAAACCGAAGGTAGGCCGCTTCATGACTTTTTTGCTGGTAAATCAAGAGGAGTTGACTTAAGGGTTCGCGGGCGAGAGGACTTAGTTCTAAACTTACGCTTTACGCCCCAGGAAGAAAGAAAGTCAGTTGATGGCAGGTCGTTTATTGCTCTGGCACAAAGAAATATCGGTAAACCGTTAAGCATGTGGAGGGTTGAACGGTATAAAGTGTATGAGACAGCGGATCGGACCGTCGAAATTGAAAAAGGAGTTACATCGATTGACGGTAAAGCGGAGTACGAACAGTCACTAGCTGATGATCTTGCGGCTAAAAGGGGAGACTGGGGTGCCTTGGTTGAATCCTCTCAAGCAGCAATACGGATGATCGAAGAAGCACAAGAAGGCGTAAAGCGAGATCAAGAGATTGGTCTAGGGTTTGTTCCAGAAAAAGAGGCCGTAGCCTTATTACGTGACCTTGAACTTGCGCAGCCATTTGAAAGGTTCAAACTCTAGGGAATCGTTTGGCGGCACATGCTACTTCGATATGCTGACCGCCCAGATTTAATAAAAGAAAAAGGGGTGACCGCCGCAGCGGTCACCCCGTGTTTGCCTGTGTCGTCGATAGCTCGCTCACGCCAGGCGCATGAGCCGGTGGAGGGGTCCGAGGCCATCAGGGGTGCCTCGACCATATCCGCTAAGGGTCAACGACTTACCCCGGCGCGAATTGAATGCGCCTATTCGCGGTTACCCGCGAGTTCTTGAAGCTATTGCCTCGAGACCTCGTCGATCAGCCGACTGACGTCCTTGCGGACCTCGTCGTACTGGACGAGTTTAGCCTTGATCTTGAGGCCCTGTTTGGCAATGCTGCCAGAGGCATCCGATTCATGGAAGGTGCCGTCGTGGTATTGCTTCTCGTGCGCCCAGAGCTCGTATCGGACGTGACTGATGTCTCGTTTTGCATACATCTGAGCAAGCTGGAGTCCGAGATCGGCCAACCTTGCCTGTTGCCGTTGGAGCTCGATGAACTCCGGTGTAGCGGCCGTCATCGCTTCTTCCTGTCGAGGAAGAAGGCGAGGATGAGCCAGTCGCAGATGTGTATCAGTTTTTCCATCTCGTCCTTACTCTGCTGCGGCTATCTTGCCGCGGGGAGAGTGAGTGCCACGAGTCCTCCGACGAATAGGAGAGGCCCCGTGACTAGACACAGGAACACGATCTCGATGACCAGACCGTCTTCGCCGTCAGCGTCGAGTCTCAGTTGCGGAATCCGCTCCTGAAGCCACCGCAGACCTAGCAGGCCCATGATGAGCGAGGCAGCAGCACAAGCGAGTGCAACAGGGATAAGTCCGAAACCATGCAAAGTGATCCTCCGCTTATCGGAAGTTTAGCCGCAGACGACAAATCTTCTGCAACTTCCTTCCGACAAATAGCTTCAAGTTGTGTTAATGAACTTGCGATCCTTTCGGATCACATCTGTAAAATTATAATTTTAGTGATGTAATTCGAAAGTGTTGCGGAGGGCGTGCGTCGCGCGCACGCCCTCCTGATTGCTCGCCCCTTGCGAGACGAGACTTGTCGAACTTGAAACTTGTTACGGATAGTTCGAAGATGACCGTCTGCGCTGTCGTTCGTAGACGTGCCAGAGGAGACCCACTCCCACTAGGAGGCAGATGATCCCAAGAGCGGTCGGCAAGAGTCCGCCAATCGCGGAGAGAAGTACTCCCAGCAGTGCAAGAATGAGGGCTATTAAGAACACTCTGTCTTTCCTCGGTTATGGCTTCTGCGGCCGATAACTGCCAACATGCCAAACTCCAGTGTTGGCAGTCCTGGAACAGTGGTGGCACTTATAGGCCTTTACGCGAGCGCCAAAGCTGGATTGCATGTGTTTTACCTCTGCGATCGCCTCACTCTTCGTGAGGCGTGCCTTGCCGTTACACGACAGCGATTTCTTGCTCCTCTGTCGACGGCGCTTGCCGTGTGGTCTCAGTTTCAAATTCGTTCACCTCCCTTCGGAAGTGTGTAGTAGGTTCGTCCGTTCAGACTTGCGAACAGATTGGTATATTATAATACTTATGTTAAGATAATGCAAGTAAGGTTATAATCAAATCAAGCTATGTCACTATCAACCCAACCATATAAAGGCACTCGGGATTTTTACCCCGAAGACAAACGCTTGCAGAAATACATTTTTAGCAAGCTTAGAAGTGTTGTAGAGACTTTTGGCTACCAAGAATACGACGCGCCAATGCTCGAACCGTTTGAGCTGTATGCCGCCAAATCCGGCGAAGAAATCGTAAACGAGCAACTTTACAGTTTTGAAGATAAAGGTGGTCGTAAGCTGGCTATCCGGCCAGAGATGACACCTTCTGTTAGTCGAATGGTGGCCGCCCGTCGCCAGGAACTGGCTTATCCGCTACGCTGGTACTCTATTCCTAATCTGTGGCGCTATGAGCGGCCCCAGCGAGGCCGTTTGCGTGAGCACTGGCAACTCAACGTAGATTTGTTTGGTGTAGAGGGCATTGAAGGCGATGCCGAGATTATTCAAGTTGCCGATGCGATTCTAAAAAGCTTTGGCGCCAAGCCAGAGATGTATGAGATTAGAGTAAATTCACGGAGCGCAATGCGTGAACTACTAGAGCTCAAAGGCTTTAGCGGAGATATTGTTCCTAAAATTATCGGAGCTTTTGATAGACTTGGAAAAGATAATTTTGCCGAATACCTAAATAAGAACTTCGATCAAGCTGACAGGGTTAAGCTCGAGAGCTTTATTAATGAAGTTCCGGGTGATGCGACACTCGATACGTCCGCAGGTAAAAAAATATCAACCTTGATTAAACTTCTAAGAGAGACGGGTATTGATGTCAAACCTGATGTAACTCTCAACCGTGGCCTAGACTACTATACTGATATCGTATTTGAGGTCTATGACACTAAGCCCGAGAATAATCGCTCTATGTTTGGCGGCGGCCGCTATGACGGGCTGGTTGGCTTGTTTGGCGCCGAGCCGGTGCCAACGGTCGGTTTTGGTATGGGCGACGTTACGCTGCAGAACTTCTTAGAATCCAATGATTTACTACCAAAGCTCGAATCTGAAACTCAAGCCGTAGCAATCTTAATTGGCGATGTGTTTGAGCCAGCCCAAAAAGTCCTAGCCGAGTTGCGAGCTAAAGGCGCTAGAGTTGCTGTTGACGCAACTGAGCGCAAACTGGATACCAAAATCAAAGCGGCCGATAAAGCCGGTGTAAAATACGCGCTCTTTATTGGTGAGCAAGAGTTAAGATCCAGCCAGTTTAAACTGAAAAACCTTGTTACCGGCGAGGAACAAACTCTAGCCCAAGACGCTATCGCTTCGGCAATTGCCGCCTAGAGGGTATAATCTCTGCGGTATGAATGTAACTAGAACTGATCAATCACCAACGCACGTGGTTTTAAATATTACTGGCGAGGCGGCCGAGCTGGAGCCAATCAAAAACCACACCTTGAGCCACTTTGCCGGCCAGGTTAAAGTACCTGGCTTTCGCGAAGGCACAGCGCCCAGCCAGCTTCTAGAAAAGCACGTTGACCAAAAGGCTTTAGCAGACGAATTTATAGAACACGCTTTGAATAGTTTGTATGGCAGGGCAGTGGCGCAGGAAAACTTACGTCCGGTCGCATCGCCTCGAGTAGAAATCAAAAAATTTGTGCCCTTTACCACGCTTGAATTCGAAGTCAGCGTTGATGTGCTGGGTCCAGTCAAACTCCCCGATTATAAAAAAATTAAACTGGCTAAACCCGCTGTAAAAGTTGAAGCTACCGAAGTAAACGAAGTAGTAAAATCTCTGCAAAAACAAACTGCCGAGCGCAAAGAAGTTACGCGACCCGCTAAAGCCAGCGACGAAGTTCTGATTGATTTTAAGGGTGTGGACGAGGCAGGGAAGCCAGTCAACGGCGCAGAGGCCAAAGACCACACTTTGCAGCTTGGTAGCAATGCATTTATACCCGGGTTTGAAGATAACCTGATTGGTGTTAAAGCCGGCCAGGAAAAAACTTTTACACTTGCCTTCCCTAAAGATTACGGCGTAAAAGCTCTACAGAATAAAAAAATCACCTTTACGGTGCAGGTTAAAAAAGTACAGGAATTGAGTGAGTCGGTAGCCGATGATGCTTTTGCCGCCAAAGCCGGACTATTTAAGACTTTGGCTGAGCTCAAGGCTGATATTAAAAAGCAACTGACGCTTCAAAAAGAGCGCGATGCCCAAGCGGCTTACGAGAATGAACTAGTTCAAAAAATTGTCGCCAAGGCCGAACTGACAGTGCCGCTAGCGCTGGTAGAAGACCAACTGAAGCGTGCCGAAGAGGAAGAAAAGCGCAACCTGACTTATCGCGGCCAAACCTGGGCCGAGCACCTAGCCGAAGAAGGTCTTACCGAAGAGCAACACCGTGATCGTCACCGCCCGGCTGCCGAAAATTCGGTCAAAACCGGCCTGGTACTAGGCAAAATCGCCGAGCGCGAAGACGTCGAGATAATGCCAGAGGAACTCGAAAACCGAATTATGGCCCTAAAAGGCCAATACACTGACCCGCAAATGCAGGCCGAGCTAGATAAGCCAGAAAACCGCAACGAAGTCGCCGGCCGCCTTAAGCTCGAAAAAACTCTTGCTAAGCTAACCGAAGCGGCTCAAAAATAATTAGCACTCGGGCTTGACGAGTGCTAATTTATTGCGCTAAAATTTAAGGACAAATGAATAAACCAACTAGTCAGATCTTAGTCCCAACCGTAATCGAACAAGAAGGCCGTTTTGAGCGGGCCTACGACATATACAGTCTCCTGCTGCGCCACCGAATTATATTCCTATGTGGCGAGGAAAACCAACACTCCGCCAACCTTATAATTGCCCAAATGCTGTTTTTAGAGAACCAAGACTCCAAAAAAGACATAGTTTTTTATATAAATAGCCAGGGCGGTAGTGTTTACGATGGCTTGGCAATTATAGACACTATGAATTACATAAAGTGCGACATTCAGACCGTTGGCGTTGGTTTGCAGGCGAGCTTTGGTGCAGTACTGTTGGCCAACGGAACCAAGGGTAAACGCTTAATACTACCAAATAGTAAGGTAATGATTCACCAGCCATGGGCCAGTGGCGGTGGCAAAGCTTCGGTAACAGATATGGAAATTAGTCTTCGTGAGGTCCAGGACATCAAGAAGCGGTTGCTCAACATATTGGCTAAGCAAACAAGGCAGCCTGTTGCTAAGCTAGAGAAGGACGCCGACCGAGACTTCTGGATGAGCGCCGACGAAGCTAAAAAGTACGGTCTAGCCGACAAAGTTATCTCGGGTAGATAATTTTACAACATATTTTCTGTGCATAACTTGACCGACAGAGAAAAAACAGATACAATAGCCTTCAAGAAGTAGTGTACTTTGGTGCTTGCTGTGTCTCTTAAATAGGCGCGTCACCGAATGTAGTGGGCTTCCTTGCAAGGGCAAAATTATTAAACAAGGGGACTATTGCTGTTGATTGCAAAAGCTAATGGGCGCGCTCCAGCGCGTACCTATTTTTCGCACGCGGACACGGTTTTGGAACTACCTGATTTGATTGGCCACCAAAGGACTTCCTTTGACTGGTTTGTCGACGAGGGCCTAGGTGAGTTGCTAGAAGAAATCAGTCCGATCGATGATTACACTGGCGCCAAGCTAAGTATTAAGTTTAAAAAATACCACTTCGAACCGCCCAAAATGACCGAAGTGGAAGCGCGCGAGAATAACGTCAGCTTTGAGGCGCCGCTTAAGGCTGTAGTCGAGCTGACCAATCGTGCCACCGGCGAAGTTAATGAGTCCGAGATTTACTTGGGCGATTACCCGTGGATGACCCAACGGGGAACGTTTGTTATTAATGGCGCCGAGCGGGCTGTAGTTAGCCAGCTAATTCGCTCCCCCGGCGTGTCCTTTAGCGCCGAAGCCAAAGGCGGCGTCAACCTATATAGCGCCAAAGTTATTCCAACCCGCGGTGCCTGGCTGGAATTTGAGACCTCCGCGGCTGGTGTGATTTACGTTAAGATTGACCGCCGCCGCAAAATCGCTATCACTACCCTGCTACGGGCTCTTGGTATGACCGAAGAGCAAATCCGCGACCGCCTTAAGCACGTCGACACCGGCGATGTTCACTATATGGACATTAGTTTTGATAAAGAACCAATTCGCTCTACCGGTGAGGCTCTAATTGACGTTTACCGCAAGCTCCGCCCCGGCGACTTGGCAACCGTAGAAAGTGCCCGCACCACACTAGAAAATATGTTTTATAACTTCAAGCGCTTTGATTTTGGCAAAGTTGGCCGCTATAAAATCAATCAGCGCTTAGATCTTGATATACCCAACACTCCGGAAAACCGGGTTGTCAGGATTGACGATTTGATCGCCATCGTTGCTGAGATTATTAGACTTAATAATACTCAAGAACCGGCCGACGACATTGATTCCCTGGCCAATCGCCGCGTCAAATTGGTCGGCGAGCTTATTCAGCGCCAGTTCCGGATTGGCCTGCTTCGTATGGAGCGTAACGCCAAAGACCGTATGAGTATGAGCGAAATCGAAACGGTTACACCGGCTCAGCTGATTAACGCTCGTCCGGTAGTGGCGGCTGTGCGCGAGTTTTTTGCTAGCTCCCAACTTAGTCAGTTTATGGATCAAATCAACCCGTTGAGCGAACTAGCGCACAAGCGCCGCCTGAGTTCGATGGGTCCCGGCGGCTTAAGCAAAGACCGCGCTGGTTTTGAAGTCCGCGACGCCCACGCTACCCACTACGGCCGCATCTGCCCGGTAGAAACACCAGAAGGACCAAACATTGGCTTGGTGCTTAATATGGCCAGCTATGCCCGTATTAATGAGTATGGCTTTATTGAGACGCCGTACCGCAAAGTTATTAATGCTGCTACCGCCAAAGATGCCGCCGGGCACATTGCCTCAGTTGACCTAGAAAACGAAAAAGGTGCTGTGATTGTTAAAAAAGGCGCTGTTATAACTCCAGCTGCAGCTAAGCGTTTGGCAGCCGTCAAGGGTCACGCCACCTGGCCAGTTAAAGCCAAAGTCACCGATAAAATTGACTATCTAGACGCCGCGCAGGAGGAAAAGGTGGTGATTGCCGGTGCCGGTAACCCGATTGATAAAAACGGCTATTTTGTAGACGCTCGCGTAACTGCCCGCAACCGCTTGGAGCCGGGCGAAATTGATGCCGACG
>CAYTYX010000014.1:0-10973 GCA_964442325.1 uncultured Candidatus Saccharibacteria bacterium | reverse complement strand
TAAAACTGGAGCCAAAAGACGGCTGGTGGCTGGCAGGATTGAGCAAGGTATGTTCGCCCGGCAATGGTATGTCATCCGGTAGTGGCGCTGAAGCTCCGCCCACTGGCGGAATTACAGTGCTGGCACTATTTGGTGGCGCGAAGTCAGCCGGCGCGGGGATAAATTTGCCAGTGGCCGGCGAAACATTGCCTTCGGCATCGATTTTTATTTGGTCATTGTCGAGTTTAACGTCGGCTTGGGGCGTTTCCTTGGGCGCACCGGCAGGCTGCTCGGCTAGTTTGGCCGCTGGTACAGCTGCGGCGGGGCGTAGTTTTTGGTGATCAAGCCTAATCGTGCCCTCGTTGGGCCCTGGCGCTGGCTGGGCTGGACGAGACGGCGTCTGCGTGTCGGGTAATGCTAGTTTAGAGGCAATCAGTTGTTGGTTAGCGCCAGCAGCCATTAGCTGAGCACTCATTGTCATAACTTTGGGCGTGGTCTTATTGTTGCGGAAACGCTCCGTCTCGGCCACGATACCGGTCAAAAAGGCCGTTGCCATCTGGGCGTCAATTAGGCCGCTACCAAAACTTTCGCTGACGCTCACCATCATCTCGCATAAACTACTGGCCGAAGGGTCCTGCCAGTTGATTTGGCCGATGTCGCTGGGTTTACCCTGCCCGGCTGTTACGGCAACGATGGTCGCATCGTGCAAAATCCGGCCGTGGGCGGAAAGCGCCGCATCAACCTGTGTGCGATTTTGGACACCAAGCGCTATGACGACCTCGACGTTGTAATCGCCTTGGGTAAAGCTCAAGTCCTTCTCGCTCAAAGACGATTTATAAGGAGTTATATATATCCGCACCACATCGTCTTCGACTTTATAGCGCAGTTTGTCGGCTTTGGCTTTATCTAAGCTGATAATAAAATCGCGCAGGTTATCGATGTTATGCTCGATGGTCTTTTCGGGCTGTAAAAACTCCAGTGTCGAGGGCACCGTGCCGGAAAAAATCGCCGTGGCGTGTTTGCCCAGTTTGTTGAGTAGTAGCGTCATACCAATGGCCGCCGACAGTTGGTCAACTGATGGGTTGGCGCTCACCGTGACCAATATATCGTTGGCTGTACGGATACGCTCGGCAGCTTGTTGTTTTACTACTGGGTCCATAGTTTTTATTTTACGTCAAAGCTTATCCTTAAACTAGCACCAACAGTGGTAATTGGCAAGATAATAGCCTTCTTTACAAATAACCCCTAAAGAGTTATAGTTCTTATCTGATATGCCCATAATTAAATCTGCTAAAAAGCGCGTGCGAGTGTCACAAGCAGCTGCCGTGCGTAATTCTAAGACCAAGCGCAGTCTGCGCGATGCTTTAAAGCACTTTTATAAAACTCTAGAAGCCGGCAAACCGGCCGATGTTACTACTGCTTTGAACCAGGCAATGGGCGCAATTGACAGCGCCGCTAAGAAAAACATTATTCATAAGAATAAAGCTGCCCGCCAAAAAGCTCGCTTGAGCGCTGCTGCAAAAAAAACTGGCGTAAAACTAGTTGCAGCTAAAAAAGTACCTGCCAAGCCGGCTGCTGCCAAAAAAGTCGCTCCCAAAAAGAAACCGGTTGCCAAAAAGCCCGCTGCTAAAAAAGCTAAATAGTAATCAGGTAGTTTTTAAGCGCTTCATCCAGGTCAAAAATGCCGGTTTTACTTCGGTAATCTACATCTAGTGCTTGGCCTACCAGCTCTTTTAGCTTCTCTGGCGAAGTTTGGCTGGCCAGCCGGGCCGATTTACTTAAGACGTAGGGGTTAATGCCAAAATCTTTGACAACTTGGCCCGAAGGTTTATCGCCTGCTAGCTTGAGGGCTACTAACGTTCTTAGCTGCCAAGCTATCATTGCTAAAATCATCTGCGGTTCCACTTTTTGAGCCCGCTGTTCTTCGTACAGCCTAAGCGTCTTGGCTTTATTGCCAGCAAAGGCCGCGTCTAGCAGGTCAAATATTTTGGTTTGAGGGGTTGG
The DNA here is from genome assembly GCA_964442325.1 of uncultured Candidatus Saccharibacteria bacterium. Classification (GTDB taxonomy): domain Bacteria; phylum Patescibacteriota; class Saccharimonadia; order Saccharimonadales; family UBA10212; genus CAYTYX01. The sequence goes on along the minus strand of CAYTYX010000014.1, from coordinate 8,990 downwards.
TTCGGTCAGTAAATCTATAGTTTCTCTGGTTATGGCCGGGTCGTAGGTAATAAGTTTGGCCAGTTCTGTGCTTAATGCCTGTTGGTTAGGACCAACCCGCTCTACCAAATAGTTGGCATCGCCGTGGCTGATTGTGCCGCCTTGGCCTTTGGTCGCTTGTACCAGCCATGCCGGTAGACTGCGCGCATCCAGCTCTTCAAAGCTTTCCAGCTGGGTCTTTTTTTGCAAAGTTTTATAATAAACCGTGCGTTTATCGGGCGCGGGCTCGATCAAAACCAAGTCTACTTGCTCGCCAGCTGAATCAATAATTTGCTCAATCTGCTCACTGGCCGGACTGGCACCTAACCCCTGTAAAATCACCATTTTGCGCTCGCTCAAGAATGGCAAACTCTGCACGGCCTCGACTATTTGCGGAGCTTCAACGCTGTCTGCATCTAGCCTTTCCAGAGCCAACTCGCCATGTTTTTTGGCAAAGTCTTCACGCAGCTGGCTAAGCCGTTGGCGCAGTGCCAGACTGTTGTTGCCGCTCAAGGTAACAATCATTTTTTAGGCCTCACTAATTTTTGGCAATGCGAGCAAATATGGGTGCCCCGCCCGGCTACTCTTATTTTCTCTATCGGCTCACCACAAACCGGGCATGGCTGGCCCTCGCGACGGAACACTTGGGCAAAACTGAGGTAACTGCCCTTTTTACCCTCGGCATCCACGTAATTACGGTCGGTACTGCCGCCCTTTTCGATCGATAAGCGCAAAATTCGCTGTAGCTCGCCAAATAAAGTGGCAAGTTGGCGTTTTGGCACATCGGCCACTAGTGTGGCCGGGTGGATTTTGGCCGCAAATAGCGACTCGTCGGCATAGATATTACCAACACCAGCCACCACCGTTTGGTCTAACAAAGCGGCCTTGATAGAGGTGCCCTTGCGGCGCAGCAGCCGCTCGGTAAATTCTACAGCCGTAAAATTGTCGTCCAGTGGCTCCGGTCCGACCTTCTTCATAAAATCGATTTCGGGCACTTGGTCGGTTGGTATCAGGCGCATCCAGCCAAATTTGCGCTGGTCGTTAAAAAATAATTTACTGCCGTCTTTAAAATCTAAGATCACCCGGGTAGATTTATCGGGTAGTTTGCCGATTAAACTATCATTTGGATGTCCGGCGCCAAAGTTTTTTTCGCCCCTAAACACCAGCTGGCCGGTCATTTTTAGGTGTATTACCAAGCTGTAGCCGCCGGATAAGTCGATAATTAACACTTTGGCGCGGCGGCGCACGTCCTCTACGATAGCGCCTATTAAAAAGCGAGCTGTATCGGCCGGCGCATTAGGAAAACTTTTGGGCCAATCATGCCAAATATCGGCCACTACTCGCTTAGGCAAAAGTTTAGCGAGCCCATTTTTGACTGTCTCGACCTCAGGCAACTCCGGCATGTCTTAATTATACCGGTGGCAAGTTATACTTGATGTTGTAGTTATGGACAGCCTGCAAAATATTTTAGGTGCCAAGGATTTTTCGCCGCCAGATGAGATAACAGCGGTCAAAAACTATATAAAACGGCGCTACGGTAGCGACTGTTCGGTTAGATTAGAGCGCGACGCACTGATTGTGGCTGTACCCAACTCTGCCCTGGCCGGTACGCTGCGGCTCGAGCAGCAAGAATTAATTGAAAACTGTCAGCTAAAGAAGCGCCTGGTGATTCGGATTGGTCGCTATACCTCTACGACTTTTTAATACCAGCAAGGTTGTCAAGCTCGAACTCAAGATAGGCCGACATCAGGCTTGCCAGTTTGTTTTTGTCGAATATTCCCGATAGCGGCTCTGTTTCTATACTAGAGCCAACCAGAACATAGTCGGCCAACTGTAAATGCCAATACAAGTTGTCGCGGTCAACTCCGCTGGCCACGGCCAACTTGTCGCCTTGGTAAATCACATCGCGCAGAGCCTGCAATCGTGGTTTTTCGATTGGCTGGCCGGTGCCAACACCACTAGTAGTAACTACATCTATATACTTTTGCGAATGTGCCACTAATCGACTAGCCTCCTCGTCATCACGCACGTAGCCGGTTCCTTTCATAGACACACCGCCAAACACCACGGCATTACCTTTCTTGACCGATCGGAGCGCGCTGCCCTCTTCCTCCATATGGCGATGGTCCTGCCTAACGCTCATGCGCGACTGCCAGTCCAAGGCGTTATCGACCCAGACCGCGTCGACACCTGTCTCTTTACCAAAAAATTCGATTGATTTTATCGCTGTTAGTCCAAGACAATTTACGCCAACCCAAAGTTCCGGGAACTCGGTTATTACATCGGTGACTGCTTCGGCCAATATGCCTTCGTTCTTGAAGGTGCCGGGACGATGATCAATTACAAAAACACCACCGGCGCCAGCCTCTATAGCTTTTTCTGCCATGCTAACAGCCAAGGCGCTACCATGCTGCAAGTGAATTACTGGCAGAATGGGATTGGACGGATATTTTTTAGTTTCAGTACTCATAAATTTGTAAACTCAGATTATACACCTCTAAAACGCTTAAGTCGCTATTTCTAAATCCTTCTATTAGCCGCTTGTCTTTTTCATTAATATTACGGTTTGCCATGTTTTGCCGTGGATTTTTTCGCTATCAGGATTTGTAAAGTAGTCGATTATACCCCAGTCAGTCGGACTGAACATATTCAAAAAAGTGTTTTTATCGAATTGTCGCCGAAACCTCATAGGGGTGGAGCTGAAGTTATGCTTCTGAGCAAAATTTTCACTGGTGTTATCATGTAATGTCGTCGAGAAAATTGCCATTCCGTTAGCCTTTAATAACCTGTGAGCCTTTTTGACGAGGGCCCTGCTATCTTTTTCTGGAAACAGGTGGATGAAAGCAATCGCCAGCAAAACGTCGAATTTTTGTTTGTTGAAATCATATGACAAGAATTCGGCTTCAATAATCTTTGCCGAAGGGGCGGTATGAGCAGCGACTTTTGCCATTTCCTTAGAGAATTCGATAGCCGTAACCATGTGACCCCTCTCGCAAAACAGCTTCGATATATACCCAGATCCAGGACCAAGCTCCAATAGGTTTTTCGCTTTTTTATCTTGTTCGAAGTATGCCGCGAGGCGCTTAACTAGTTTGTTGTCCGACTCTTTCCTTAGTTCGATTTTGCCTAGAAACTCTTTTGCTGCTCTGTTATATGCTAGTTTATTTAATTTTATATAGTCTTTTTTTAGCTGCGCTTTCATTTCTTCAAAGCTCGCCCCAGTTTTTGCCGATGGAAATATCGGCTTTGAGCTTAACTGGTAGTTTGTAGGTACTTTCCATCGTGTGTTTGACCAGCTCGCCAACCTTTTGGGCTTTGGCTTTTGGCACTTCCAGTATCAGGCTATCGTGGATTTGCAGTAAAGTTTGGCAATCATCGTCCAGCTTGGCGGCGATTTGCACCATGGCTAGCTTCATAATGTCGGCCGCCGTGCCCTGCAGGGGCATATTTACGGCCGCGCGGTAAGCTGCCTCGCGAACAACAGCGTTGCTTGAGTGTACATCAGGCGTGGGTCGACGACGGCCAAGCAAAGTCTCAACATAGCCTTGCTCTTTAGCCACATTGCGCAAGTGTTCGATGTAGCTCTTGAGCCTGGGGCGGATTTCAAAGTAGCGTTTTATAAAATCGCGCGCCTCGCTAAAACTCATATCAGTTGACTCGCTCAGCGCGTGCGGACCAAGGCCATACATAATGCCAAAATTGATTTCTTTAACAGATGAGCGCTGAGCTTTGGTAACTTTGTCGGCCGGAATGTCATAAACCGCGGCAGCAGTTTCCACGTGGATGTCAGCATCGTGATTGAAGGCTTCTATCATTTCCTCTTCGCCACTTAACGCTGCCGCTAGGCGCAGTTCAAACTGGCTGTAATCGGCGCTAACCAGCGCATTGCCCTGACCAGCCACAAATGCGGTGCGGATGCTGCGCCCTAAGTCAGTTTTAACCGGAATGTTCTGCAGGTTTGGGTCGCTGCTACTCAACCTGCCGGTAGCGGCAATTGTCAAACTAAAAGTGGTGTGCAGGCGCGAGTTTTCATCTACCTGTTTGGGCAATGTGTCTACATAAGTATTTTTGAGTTTAGCTACCTCGCGGTACTGAGTAATAAGATCGGCAATTGGATGCACACTGCGTAGTTTAGCCAGCTCGCCGGCGCCGGTGCTGTAGCCGGTTTTGGTTTTTTTGATGCCGGCAGTTGGCAGATTGAGCGTGCTAAATAAAATCTCGGCCAGCTGGGCCGGGCTGCCAATGTTAAATTGCTTGCCAGCCGCTTTATAGATTTGCTTTTCTAACTCGGCAATTGATTTATCTAGCTGCTTATTGAGCTTGGCCAAGTATTTGGTATCGAGTTTTATGCCGGCCAGCTCCATTCGGGCTAATACCGGAATAAGCGGCCACTCTACTTTTTCGGCCAGGCTTTTAACTTTTGGCAACTCGCCTAGAGCTTTGACTTGGCCCTGGTAAAGTTTGGCAATAATAGCTATGAGCTCCGGTGCACTGGCCAAAAAATCCTCGGTGGGTAAATTATCTAGGCTTAGGCCACTGTAACCCAGGCCCTCGGCGGCCAGTTCGGCCAAGTTTTGAAAACGCTGCAGCGAGTTAATTAAAAACGCGCCGACCAACACATCGTGCTCAACTTGGTTTGCACTCACTCCCAGATTTTGCAGTAGTTTAATGTCGGCTTTGACGTCGTAGCCGACTAGTTTTGCATCTGTTATAGGCTGAAGTTTAGCGCTGAACAATTTAGGACTAAGTTTGGCAACCTCGAACGTATAAATCTGCTCGGACGTACCAATAATTAGCGCTTGTGGGTCGGCGCCGTGCTTACCGGCAGCCCGCGAATGTATAAATAGTTTAGCAACCTTAGGTAGTTGGAGGACGTTTAGAGCTTTATCGGAATTTATCAGCGTATTTTGGGGCAGTTTTAGGTGCAGGTTTGACTCAGCCGGTGCGTCTGACTTCATATTATCCGGTAGGTTGCGCAGCAAACTGCGGAACTCCAGTTTTTGCAGCAAGGTTTGCAGGGCCACGGCATCGATATGCTTGCCATCCATAGCTTTTAGATCTAGTTTGAGCGGTGCATCGCACCAAATCGCGCCAATTTTTTTACTCAAGTAAGCGCTGTCTTTGCCGGCCTCTAGTTTTTTGCGGGTAGATTCTTTAACGTCAGCCAAGTTTTTATATACGCCGTCGAGCGTCTCGTACTGTTTTAGCAGTTCGATGGCGGTCTTTTCGCCCACGCCGGGCACGCCGGGGATGTTATCGGAACTATCACCTTTTAGGCTTTTTAAATCAAGAAATTGAGTGGCCTTAAGGCCATACTTGGCCTCGAAACTCTGCGGATGAAACTCTTCAATATTACTAAAACCGCGTTTAAGGGCATAAACCTTAACCCGGTGGTTGACCAGCTGCAACATATCTAGATCTGAGGTAATTAGTAGAGTCTCCAAGCCTTCTTTCTCGGCTTTAACGGCTAGAGTGCCCATGATGTCGTCAGCTTCGTAATCGTCGAGCTCGTAAAGTGGCCAGCCAAAGGCCTCCAGTAGCTCGTGCAAAATCGGGATTTGGGTGTAAAAATCTGGCGGCGCAGCTTTGCGGCCGGCTTTATACTGCGGATACATTGCCAGGCGTTTTCTGATATTGGTTTTGGGCTTATCCCACGCCACGGCCACATAATCCGGCTTTAGTTTTTTGATGAGTTCCAGTGCCATGGTGGCAAAGCCGTAAACACCGCCGGTTGGAATACCTTGGCCTGTGCTTAGATTTGGCAGCGCGTAATAACCGCGATAAAACACGCTTTTGCCGTCGATAATTGCTAGTTTTTTTCGCTCCGCCATTTGCTTTATATTATCGCCTATTTAATTGACTTTGGGCAAAGATACTAGGCGTATTCTCTTAGGTTGAGGGCTTCGGCTTCCTCTGTCATCTTCACAATAGAGTGGTGTTCGATTTGACGAATCCTCTCGCGAGTGACCCCAAACTGCTTAGCAACTTCGTCTAGCGTTTTGGTGTCTTCTCCATTTAGACCATAGCGCAATGCCATTACCTGCTGCCATCTCACTGGTAAGGTTGATAAAACTTTGCGTAAAGTTTCTTTGCGAACAGTCTCTTCGGCCAGCTCATACGGCGTTGCTTGTGACTCATCTATCTTGAGGTCACCAACGGTGGCATCTCCGTTTATGCCCACCGGTTTGTCTAGCGATACCGGCGTCTGGTCAGCCCGAAAAAGAGCCTCAATTTCCTCAACTGGCATGTCAACCTCCTCGGCAATTTCTAGGATGGTTGGAGCGCGGCCAAGGCCGCCGGTTAAGTCCCTCTGGACGCGAATAATACTATTGAGCCTTTCGTTTAGGTGCACCGGCAACCTGATAGTGCGGGATTTATCGGCCACTGCCCGGCTAACCCCTTGGCGAATCCACCAAGTAGCGTAGGTGCTGAATTTATAGCCACGCCGCCAGTCAAACTTTTCAACGGCTCGGATTAGTCCAATTGTGCCTTCTTGAATTAAATCTAAGAACGATAGGCCTCTGTTACGGTACGGCTTGGCGACGGAAACAACTAGGCGCAAGTTGGCTTCTATCATTTGGCGCTTGGCGGCCTCGTCGCCTTGTTCGATTCGCTTGGCCAGCTCAACTTCTTGAGCAGCCGTCAATAGATCGACTTTGCCTATATCTTTTAGGAATAGTTTGAGAGAGTCGGTTGTCATAGAGTCACCAGGTTTTTCTTTGCTAGTATAGGATTTTCGCCGTCCACTGTTTCCACTTCGGGCGACTTTACTTCTATCCCCCTGTCTTCTAGAGCTTGGTAGATTTTGTCGGCCTCGTCGGGCTCGATATCAAACCTACTTAGTACCTTTGCCACCGCCTCGACATCGAGTTGGCCAGTGACAGCTGCATCTTCTAGTAAAGTCGCGAGTTCGGTAGATTCCAGAATAGCCTCAATTACTTGGTCGACAGTGCTTTCGCCGCTTTCTTCGGACACTTCGTCTGACGCTTCGTCGCGTGTAGTTGGGTCGAGGTCGGGCAAAAATTGCTCATAGTCCACCGCGGGTGGGACCTCACCCACCCCGTTGTATCGTACTGAACCTTCCATAATCCTACTGTAAATATTCCTGTAATTTGCGGGAGTCTTTGTGCTTGCGCAGTTTTTGCAGAGCTTTGGCTTCAATTTGGCGAATGCGCTCACGCGTTACACTAAATTCCTGGCCAACTTCTTCTAAAGTATGCTGGCGGCCATCTTCTAAGCCAAAACGCAGGCGTAGGATTTTTTGTTCGCGCTCGGTTAGCGTGCCTAAAATCTGCTTAACTTGCTCTTTTAGTAATTGTTCAGACGCGTATTCGCTGGCTGGCTTGGCTTCTTCGTCCTCTATAAAATCACCCAGTGAACTTTCTTCTTCGTCATCGCGCACCGATGCATCAAGACTAGAAATATCCTGCTTGATCTTCATAATGTGCTCGACTTTATCGACATCGATTTCTAGCGCGGCGGCGAGTTCATCGTTGGTTGGCTCACGGTTGAGCTCCTGTGTTAGGCGGCGCTGAGTGCGCAGCAACTTGTTGATTGTCTCAACCATATGGACCGGGATGCGAATGGTGCGGGCTTGGTCGGCAATGGCTCGGGTGATGGCTTGGCGAATCCACCAAGTAGCGTAAGTGCTAAATTTGAAGCCGCGCTCCGGGTCAAACTTTTCTACCGCACGCAGCAAACCAGTGTTGCCTTCTTGGATTAGGTCCAGCAGGTCCAAACCGCGGCCCACGTAGCGTTTGGCGATACTAACCACTAGGCGCATATTGGCCTCGGCCATTTGGTCTTTGGCGATTTTATTAATGCGTTTAACCGGCGACTTAACTCGGCGGGCCAACGCCAGCTCTTCTTCGGCTGTCAGTAGAGGGATTTTGCCGATTTCGCGTAGGTACAGCCGCACTGAGTCGTCGGCGATGTCGTCCATATAGGCGTTGTCGTCTAGCACCAGCTCTTCGCCGTCTTCCAGCGTCCAGTCGTCGGTAAAATAACTTGGGCTAGGCTCGGCCACCAAGTTAATCTCGACATCGTCGTTGGCCAACGAGTTATATATCCGGTCTAGCACGTCGATATTGGCCGGCGTGTCCGGAATCAGTTTAAAAATTTCGCGCTGGTCGATTTTGCCGGCTTTTTTACCTTTGTCTAATAGCTTTTTTAATTCTTTTTCGTAGTCTTTATCGGTGCTTTTTGGCTTGGCTACACGGCCACGGCGCGGCCGGCCAGCCGGCTTGGCGGCGGTTTGAGCTTGACGCGCAGCGACTTTTGGAGCCTGCTTAGCGGCTGGTTTACGAGTTGGTTTAGCCGGTTTCTCTTTAGGCATAAATAGACCTCACCCCTTGATTAATTCGTTTAATTTGTCGGCCCGGTTGATGAGTCGAGTGAGTTCTTTGCCAGAGGCGGCCTGCATTTTGGCAACTAATTGACGCTTTTCGAGCTTAACGTAGCTATCTGCCAAGCGATTCTTAATTAAAGTGGCTTGGCGAACGCGCTCGGGCGTCTCGAGACTCTGGTATAGCTCCTCGAACTGTAACTCTAATATTTTAACATTATTTGCAAGCTTTTGCACCTCTGCCGGTAGTTTATCTTCATCTATCTTTACTTTGGGATTCTTTTGCAAGAATTCAGCCAATTGTTTTAGCTCGTCAGTGTTAAACAACTCGGCTGGCAAATCTTTAAGCAGCCAGCGGGCCGCCGGTTCAAAGGTTACGGCCGCCAGCAGATTATTTTGCAACTTTTGGTACTCAGCAGTTGCGTTGTCGAGCGGCTCGGGCGCACGGGCCGGCCTTTTGAGCCGCTGTGGCGGCTCGTCTGCACCGGTTTGGCTAAGTTTGGCCGCAACCGAGGACGCCGATGAATCGGTTAGCTTGGCGATTTGTTTGACATAGTGCTCCCGCTCTACCGGGTCGGGCAAACGCCGCAGCGTGGCCAGTAGCACGTCGGTAAAAGTCTTTTTGCCC
>CAYTYX010000013.1:0-11344 GCA_964442325.1 uncultured Candidatus Saccharibacteria bacterium | reverse complement strand
CAAAAGACAGGATTACTATAGAAAGCAATTCCAATACAAAACAAAGTCTGGAAAAACAAAAACCGGTGGTTTTTTGCGGCGACTTAAACGTTGCCCACACCGAAGATGATTTAGCCCGACCAAAAGAAAATGTTGGCAAACGCGGTTTTACTAACGAGGAGCGCGAGGGCTTCGAGAACTTTATTAAGGCTGGTTTTATAGATACCTTTCGGCTGTTTCATCGGGGTAATGGTCATTACACCTGGTGGACGCACTGGGCCAACGCCCGCGCCCGGAATGTAGGCTGGCGGATAGACTACTTCCTTGCCTCAAGTAAACTCAAAAGCAAAATCAAAGCCGCTGCCATCCACCCCGATGTTATGGGCAGCGACCACTGCCCAGTCAGCCTAGAAATCGAGCTATGAGCCTAGACCCCAGAAGAACCGTCGTGTTCCCAGCCAATAATGGCCAAATTTGGTTGGGCGAGAAAAAGCTTGGCCATGGCGCCGGATTTTTAAATGGCTTTGGCGGCAAAGTAGAGGTTGGCGAATCGGTTGAGCAAGCGTTAGTTAGGGAGTGCGAAGAAGAGGTTGGCATAACTCCGACTTCGTTTAGACAAATAGCCGAACTAGAATTTTATAACCAAAGCGCCCAAAAAGACGACAGGCGCATCACGCTATTAACTTACTTGTGTGACGCGTGGCTTGGTACGCCCCATGAAACCGACGAAATGAAGCCCGTTCTTTTCAATCTATATGAGCTGCCGCTTGAGCGAATGTGGCCGTCGGACCGGCTATGGCTACCGAGGGCCTTGGGCGGTGAGCTACTGCACGGCGAGATTTATTTAGGCAAGGGCGGGCTAATTAAGGTTTACGATTTTGAAAGGGTAGACAGCTTTGAAAAAGCAGCTTAAGAGCATAGCCTTAATCCATGGCTGGGCGGAAGGGTCGTGGCAAGCTCGTCGTTTTGTCGAGTGCTTGCAGCAGAATGATCTTGAGTTAATCACTGATCCGCACAATGCCGACATTATTGTTGGCCATTCAGCTGGTTGCTATTTAGTACCAGAAACAAAAGCTAGATTGATTGTTTTAATCGGCCTGCCGTACTGGCCCGGCAAACCACTCGTAGTTAGCTGGCTGGAAAAGCTAAAGGCGGAAGTTGGCCAGCACCGAGGTCGCCGGGATTTTGGTTGGTTCCTGCGTAAGCTGGTTCACAACGCTTGGTATATACTCTCAAGACCAAGTAGTCTCTACAGATTCCTAAAAAATAAGCGCCTGATGAGCTTGCCGAAAACAAGCACCAATACTAAAGTGGTTTTAATCCGCAACCTAGAGGATAGATTCTGTACCCCAAAAGTGGCTAGTCTATTGCCGGAAGCCAAAGACTACCCAATCGTTGAGTTGCCGGGACTGCATGATGATTGTTGGCTTGAGCCCCAAGCATATATAGAAATAATCAGGAAATATGCCGATGAGTTGGCTTAGGCAATCAGCTGATGAACCGCTGTTTCCGGAGATTTTATGGAGTCGGCCGGAAAATAAACGGCTTGGCGGCAAGCTACTGGTTGTCGGTGGCAATTTGCATAGTTTTAAAGCACCTGCCAGCGTTTACAGCTTGGCGATAGAGGCAGGTGTTGGCGCAGCTAGGATTATTTTACCCGATGCTCTATCTAAAACCGTCGGTAAGATTTTTTCGGAAGCCAGCTTTGCGCCCAGCACGCCAAGTGGTAGCTTTGCCCGTAGTAGTTTGGCTCAACTTTTGGAGGCGGCTGAATGGGCCGATTTTGTTTTAATTGCTGGCGATTTAGGTCGTAATTCGGAAACAGCCATCTTACTTGAGACTTTTTTGCAAAAATATAGAGGCCAGGTGAGCTTGGTTGGCGACAGTCTGGACTATTTTATAAACAGTCCGGCGGCACTACTAGAGCGACCCAACACCTTACTGGTGGCCGAAGTTGCCCAATTGCAAAAACTGAGCGCCGGACAGGTATTAATAAAGCAGGCGATGGATTTACACCAGCTAGTCGAATCACTAAGTGAGCTAACCGCCAAAATACAAGCTCTTATAATTACCAGCCACGGCGGCCAAGTGATAGTGGCCGGCAGCGGGCAGCTCAGCACAACGCCAGCCAGCGCTGATTTAATAAAGTCGGCGGCTTATGCAAGTGTGTTCTGGCTGCAAAACTCCAGCCAGCCATTTGAAGCTATGACGACAGCTGTTTTCGAATCAAAAAAATAATGGTGGCGCCCGTCGGAGTCGAACCGACACGAACTTGCGTTCACAGGATTTTGAGTCCAGCGCGTCTACCAGTTCCGCCAGGGCGCCAATTATAGGAGTTCGTTGCCTAGATATATTACAATAAACAGAGATGCCAGACAAAACCGTGCCTCTAAGCGATGATGCCCAAAGCCCCGACTTTGAAGCCGAGCTACCTTTGCCGCTGGGCGACCAACCTAACTCTAATCATAAAGATTCGATACAGCCAGCCCAAAGCGGTGACGCGGCACTGGATTTAATACGCAAAAAGCTAGCCGATTCTTATGCGCAGGAGCCGGACCTAGTCCAAGAAGAAAAAGAAGTTGAGCAACTTGAACCCAGCCAAAATGCTTCTAAACACCAACGATTTTTAGAAGACCTTGCACGCTCTGGTAAACCACTACCAACTGCTCAAGCCGATTGGCACGAATACTACGCCGGCCTAACCGACGACGACAAAAAGCAGGTCTGGCAGGAGTTTTATGAAACTCACGAAAAATCATCGAGTTATACGCAGAGCCAAGCAGCTGCCAAACACGAGCAACTGCACCCGGCCGCGTTTAGACCCGTATCCAGAAGAAAAGAAAAGCTAGCCAAAGTGTTTGAAGAAGCTAAACGCCAAGCCGTCGGTACCGCACGGGCAGCCAAGCAGATATCACCCAAACAAGGCTTACGCTCGCTAGGGTTCGGGCTTAGTATTGGCGCTCTGGTTATGCTAGTTTTTCTATTTGGTTTTTTTAATGAACGCTTCATTGCGCCGTTTATCCAACCCAGCCGGGCAGCCATTAGCACTTCGATAATCAGCGGCGGCCCGGTCAGCAAATCACCGGAGCTGATTATTCCAAAAATCAATCTGGAAGTACCGGTAGTATATGATGTGTCGACGACAGCCGACGGACCGGTCCAGGCGGGCCTGGATAGAGGTGTTGTGCACTACGCCGATACCGCGCTGCCGGGCCAAGATGGCAACATCGTTATTGTGGGCCATAGTAGCGATAACATTTTTAACCCTGGCAAGTATAAGTTTGCGTTTGTTCTACTGAACCGGCTTGCTAGCGGCGATACTTTTTACATCCAAAAAGATGGCAAACGCTATGTCTATGAAATTTATAAACGAGAGGTGGTGTCGCCGACCGATACCAGCGTACTGGGCCTACAAGACCAGCCGGCCACCGCGTCACTGATAACCTGCGACCCGCCGGGTACCTCGGCTAGACGTCTAGTGGTAATTGGCAAGCAGATTAGCCCGGCGATAGCATCTAATAAACCGGCAGCAAGCCAGAACAAAGCGGCTATTGAGAGCCAAACCATCCCCGGTAATGCACCAAGCCTGTGGAGCCGGCTAAGCAACTGGTTAACTCATTAATGTGGGACGACTAGGCTTGTAATCTGAAGGCTAGCGCCGCTTCTAGAAACCAGCTCGGTAAACATTTGGTCATAGGCCGGGTCAAAATAGGCTCCGGCAGATAGGCTGGAAGTTACTAGCAGCTGGCGGTTTGAGCCGTCGTAATCGGATAGCAAGGCCTGATTGGATGTAGTCTGGGCGGCTAAGTGGTAATCATCGGCCCAAACGGCTGGCTGGGCTAAGCTAGAGCTAAGTCTAAAGCTATAGGCCTGAAGGGTTTGTATATCGTAAACGCTGATGTTCTGGCCTGACTCCAGGGCTATAAAGCGCGACGCGGGTGACACATTAAGTGCTTGGGCGTTAGCCAAACTCAGCGTAGCTAGCACTTTTGGAGATTTTGCGGGAGTCAAACTTAAATTAAACAGGGGGTCTTTATAGATATTGAACTTTAAGGCGGCGGATGTACCCACGCTGAAATAATCATGCCCCTGGTAGCTTGCGGCTGCCAGCAGGTAAGTGCCGGCAAGCTTAAGGCTGGTTAGCTCATAGTTGCTCAACTTATCTAAAATCTTAACCAGTACTGTGCCAGCCGGGGCGCCACTAGTAGTAATATAAATCAGCTTATCTTGGCCAAGCGGCTGGAAAGCCAACACGCCTATAGCTACACTCGCCAGTGATTTAGTATCGCTGTTAAAACTCTGGAGTAAACCGCCCTTTGTTTGGTAAATATAAAACTGGTTGGAGTTGCCATTGCGCAGGACAACTTGATTAGTGGCTACTCCGGACAGCCTACTAAGATTAATAGATTTTGCCGGTGCGGCGCGATCAAACATAATGAATTCATTTTTTTTGCCGGCTAGGTGTTCTAATAGTAAAAAATTGTTGTTGGCTGACCATTCAATGAGTCGCCAGCTGCCGCTAGTTAAGGTCGCCACGCCAGCCGGCAAATTTAACTCAGTTGGCCCAGCCGAAGGTTTGGATGCATTAAATTGGCTAAAGCTTAGACCGCCGGATGTACCGGGTTGGGCCACCAGCACCCAGTGTTGATCGGGACTTTGTGTGATGAATGCTGGTTTAGAGACATATGAGGCCAGATTTTTAGTGGTCAATTTAGCGGGTATGAGCAGGGGATAATCTAATCTCATCAGGTCCTGCGCATCCAGCGTAAATTTCCGTTGCCAGCTTCGGTAGCCGGTTTGTCTTAGCGACAGAACATACTTACCCGCCGGCAACGTCAGCCGGGTTGAGCTAGATAGCAGCGAGTGGGCAGGGGTTGACTTACCACTATCCACGCCATTTAGGTAAATCTCAGCCGATTTAGGCTGTGAGCCAACAAACACCAATCCATTTTGAATTATTTGGCCAGTCTTAGTATCTATGCCATATCCAAATGAGCTATAGATAAGAACCGCCGTGCCACCGGCAACCAATAATCCCATTAATAAATAGGCGGCTATGACGCGCCGGCGCCGGCGACTCTTTTTACGAGGGTCTAAAAAATCCATTGTTCAACAAAAAAAGTTATTGGTTTTATTTAAAGAGAGGTTTGATCACACCCGCACTAGGCATTGTGGCATAAACCTCTGCGCTCCTCAAGTGCCGGCTCCAGCCGGTCTTGCACGCGACCAGGCCGGGGTGTAATATGGAGTTTATGCAAATTGTGGGGGCAGAATCCGCCAGGTGAGTAGCTCAGCAGCTGCCAATAAATCCGTCATCGGGGTAAGTCGGGCCAAAAAACGCCTGAATCTGCCGAAGGTAAAGGGTGTAGTGATGGACGGTGTAATATTTGGCCGGCCAGACCAAGCAATCACCACTCCGCGGCAAGCCGCTCAAGCCATCCACCAACAAGCCAGCCACTCCTTTACTCTAATGCGACAAGCCGTCGCAAGACCAAAGCAGACGCCCGCTATTAAAGCCGATTTAAAAAGACGCTTCAAAGTTCCCAAGCCACTAAAACCGGTTGGGGATTTTACTATGCGCCCCACCGCCGCTCGCTTAAACCGGGCAAAGGAGGTTGTGCTACATAGTAAAGTAAACCGCTTTGGACGCTCTAACGCGCCCCTGCCAAGAACTACCTCAAGTCCGACAACTCCGCCTATGATCGCTAGAATTTCCGCGAAGGTAAGTGCTGTGGCCCGGCCAGCCAGTGGCGCTGCCGCCAGTGCTTCCGCTTCCACCACAGCTTTGGCCTTGGCCCGGCCAATGCCAGGCCTATCTTCGGCTGTATCCCACCAGAAACTTGAAGACATGCTCGATCGGGCACTCACTCAGGCTGATGCCCACAAGCGTACGCTCCAGGCTCAACTAAATCGGAGTTTCTGGAATCGATGGGGTCGACGCGGCAAGCTGCTACTGAGCGCCGCTGTTGTATTGGTGGCGGCAGCAAGTCTATCTTTGGCTTATATGCGTGTGCCGGCCGTGGCGGCCAAAGTTGCTTCGATGCGATCGGGTGTTAACGCCCGTGCACCCGGTTTTTTGCCAGCAGGCTTCAAATTGGCATCAACCGATTATAAAGCTGGTTTTGTGTCACTGCGCTTTAACTCGCCAACCGGCGATTTAACACTGGGCCAGCAAGCATCGGGTCTAAACGGTGAATCCTTACGGACTGGTTTTGTGGCCACACAGAGCAAGCTATATCAGACCTCCCAGTATGGTGGCGTTACCGTTTATACTTACAGCCCGACAGGTAGTAGCAACCTGAATGCCACATGGGTAAATAATGGTGTCTGGTACACGATCGCTAATGGTGCGGGGCTGGGCAGCGACCAGCTAATCCGAATCGCGCAAAGTTTATAGCGCTAAAGAGTTAGTTAGCTTACAATTAGGTTGATGGAAGTTAGAACACGGTTTGCACCTAGTCCGACTGGTGCCTTGCATGCAGGTACCGTCCGGACTGCTTTATTCTCGTGGCTGACCGCCCGCCACGCCGGTGGGCAGTTTTTACTTCGAATCGAAGATACCGATCAGGCGCGAGAGGTTAGCGGCGCGGTTGATAATATACTTGAATCCCTCAACTACTTAGGGATTGATTGGGACGAGGGGCCAGACAAGGGTGGGGACCACGGACCCTATGTTCAGACTGAACGTTTAGATATCTATAAGCAATGGGGACAGAAGTTGATTGAGAAGGGGCGAGCCTATGCCGACCCATATACCAAAGAGCAGATTGAAGATTTTCGCCAGCAGGCCCAAAAGTCTAAAAAGCCGTATCTCTATCGTAATCATCGCCCGGCAGAACCGACTCCGTGGGATGGGTCGGTGCCACTTCGATTTAAATCAGAGCCCAGGGCTTATTCGTGGCACGATGAAGTGATGGGTGAGCTATCAGCTAGCGCTGAAGTAATTGACGACTTCATTCTCATTAAGTCCGACGGCTTCCCAACTTACAATTTTGCTCACATAATCGACGATCATCTTATGGCTATCACGCATGTGGTGCGCAGCCAAGAATTTATCTCGTCGATGCCAAACTTCCTGAACTTATACGACGCATTGGGGCTTGAGCAGCCAAGTTTTGCGACCGTACCGCTTGTCTTGAGCAGCGAAGGTACTCGCAAACTAAGTAAGCGCGAGGGGGCTAAGCAGCTACTTGATTATCGAGATATGGGGATCTTACCGGAAGCCTTAATGAACTGCCTAGCCACCACCGGGTGGAACGACGGGACCGAGCAGGAAATCTTTAGCCGCGAAGAGTTAATTAGTAAATTTGAGCTAGATCACGTCCAAAAAAGGAGTGCCCGCTTTGACGAGCAACGACTACTTTGGATGAACGGCCACTACATTCGTGAGCTGCCAATCGGTAAACTCTACGAACTCTCGGCCGACTTCTGGCCTGAAACTGCAAAGGGGCAGAGCGATGAATATAAAAAAGCTATCCTGTCGTTAATCCAAGAACGCCTTAAGTACCTGGGCGAAATCCCAAGCCTTACAGACTTTTTCTTTGAGGATCTGCCGGTTGACCTAAAGCTAATTGACGGTAATAAGCAGCTGTCTAAAATCGGCCGCGGCGAGCAAAAAAAACTACTCGAGAGCAGTCTTGAGATATTAGAAAAGAGTGACTTCTCGGGCGATGATCTACAATCAAAATTAAACGGCCTGCTTGAAACAACAGGGCAGACGCCCGGCATTCTTTTTAGCCTAATACGTGTTGCTACCACTTGGGCGCCGTCCAGCCCAGAACTGGCAAGCACTCTCCAGGTGCTCGGCAAGGACAGGGCCCTGCAGCGCATAAAGAACTCTATTTCATCCCTAGGCTAAATCCAGACATTAGCTTTTTGGTATAATGGGTGGGCATGGAACCCCAGCAGCCAGATCCAAATCAAATCGAGCCTATATTACTTGATAGGCCGTCTTTTTTTAGATGGCTCTGGCAGCACCTGTGGGCGTTCAAAACGTGGGGTCGACGACAAAAGTTTATTACCGGCTTGATTATTTTATTACTAGTCGGAGTTGTGGTTTATTTTGCGTTTTTTAGAAGTTCAAATAATAGCGGCGGAGTTGCCAGCCAAAATATCGGCCAGGCTCCCACAACCGTAGCTTCGCCATTAACGGGAGTCCAGGTTACTCCGGCGCTAGCCGCCCGGCCAGTGACTGCGGTCATGATAGAAAATAGCACCGACGCCCGCCCGCAATCGGGGTTGGACAGCGCCGGCACCGTCTTTGAGGCTGTCGCCGAGGGTGGCATAACTCGCTTCGTGGCGCTCTTCCAGGAAGCTCGGCCCAGCTACATAGGTCCGGTCCGCAGTGTCCGGCCATATTATTTAGACTGGGTAGCACCATTTCAAGCTTCGGTAGCGCATGTTGGTGGCAGCCCGGACGCCCTGAGGCAGGTCAGGGGTGGTATGCGTGACTTAGACGAATTCTTTAACGCTAATAACTACTGGCGAATCAATAGCCGCTTTGCACCCCATAACGTCTACACCAGCTTCGCAAAACTGGACGCGCTAAATAAATCAAAGGGTTATAAAACTAGCAATTTTACACCTTGGCCGCGTAAAGCTGAGGCCCCGTCGGCTACACCAACCGTTAAGACTATTCATCTGACGTTGTCTGGCTTCGATTACGACGTCAGCTACACCTACAACCAAAAGACTAATAGTTACTATCGAAGCGAGGGTGGCGCTCCACACATGGAAGTTAGTGCCACCGGCAAACGTACCCAGATTCATCCTAAAGTTGTTATTGCCATGGCAGTTCCATTAAAAGCCGGGGCGCTGGATGCTTCCGGAGCTTATTATTCCGACTATTCAATTATCGGCAGGGGACTTGTAGATATATTCCAAGACGGTCGTCTCACCCGAGGCACCTGGATAAAAAAGGGCATAAGTGACCAGCTGTCGTTTGTCGACGCAAATGGTCAATCAATAGCTCTTGATCCCGGCCAGACTTGGGTAACGGCTGTTACGTCTGGCTCAGACATCACCCACAGCACCAAATAGACAATCTACCTCTGTTTTGCTAGAATAGAAACCACTCGATGGTCCCATCGTCTAGTGGTTAGGACACCAGGTTCTCATCCTGGCAACGGGAGTTCGACTCTCCCTGGGATCACCAGTTTTATGTTTTAAATCCGTTTATGCTTTAATAGGGTGATGAAACCAAAAACCAATATTTCTAAAAATAAAACTGCATTGCCAAAAGCACCGTCAATAAAGACTTCAGAGTCGCCAACCGAAACCTCCGTTGACTTAAAGCCAAATGAAAGTGGTGGACCGCTGTGGCGCAAACTTCTAGCTGGCTCGCTGGGTTTTGCCGCCTTCGGGCTGATTATTCTAACTGTGCTCAGCGCTTGGTTTAGCCAGACACTAACTAGTACACCGCGGTTTATAAATACTCTAAAATCACTACCTAACTCATCGGCCCTGCAGGCTTATGCCAGCCAGAAACTAAGTCAGCAAATTTTAGATAACACCACGACGCTGGATTTAGAAAAACAGTTCCTGACACCAACCCAAGTCCGCAACCAAACGCCGACCCAGGCTAAAAAACTGCTCAAGCCCAAGATTGAAGCGGCTATTAGCCAGGTGATCAGCTCGCCGAGTTTTGCCTCGCTATGGACACGAACCATCTCTAGTGCTCACTCTCAGGCCTTGGCCGCGGCCAAAGACACCTCGACATCTGCCTCAATTAATGTCCAGCCTGAACTAAACAGCTTGGTAGCAATGCTGCATAAAACCCAGTTGGGCAGCCTTGTTAAGGCCGATACCCTAAATAGCGACGCCGGGGTAATCAAACTCAAACCAGACCAGCTGAATAACCTGCGCAATGCCTATCGGGCCATAGTTGATGTTATGCGCGCCTACATGGCCGGCGCCGCCTTAGCCATTGCACTGATGGTCCTGGTAGCCAACCACCGCCGCAAAGCTATTCGTAACCTTAGTCTAGCCACAGCACTTGGTATGGGTCTAATCGGCGGTGCACTAAGTGGCCTAAGCCGGGCAACATTTACTAACCTGGATCCGCAAGAACAGGCAGCGGTTCAGTCGGCTATCGGCCTTATAACTAGCGGGCTTAAACACCTAGTGCTGGTTATTGCCGTGATTACTTTAGTAATCGCGGTTGTTGCTAATTTCTGGCCACCGCTCGGCCGGCGCTGGAAAGCTTTGAGAGCAAAATAGTAACTCCTTATCTGGTTGAAAAAATCAGTTGAGCAGCAGATAATAAGGCCATTGGTACTAGGGTGGAATGACGAATATTGAAGTTATCGGATTAGCGAGCGGTGGCGGTTTAGTTTTTGCTGCTCTTTTAGTTGCAGCTTATTTAAATGGCCACCATAACGGCAAGCACTCGAGCAGCGACACACCGACAGGGCCCAGGGCAACACCCATAAGTAATGGCCAGCTAGACCCGGGGTTTATACTTAACGCGATTGATGACGGGGTAGTAATGGTAGACTCTAGCGGTGCTATTCAAGCTATAAACCCAGCTGCCGCCCAAATTACAGGCCGTGAGATCAGCGAAATTATCGGCCTGGACTTCCAGGTTGTCTTACCGCTGGTAGATAGCCGCGGGCAAGCATACACGGCTGCCAGCCACCCATTTTATAAGGTGTTGGCTACCAATAAGGTTATTAGGGATAGCGCTGGATCGCTAGTAAGTCAAGATGGTAAACAGATACCGATTTCGCTAGTAGTTTCACCGGCGCAGGGCGGGGCAGTCGGCGTACTGCGTGATATCTCTCGAGAAAGGGCCGAGGAGAGTGAGCGAACCGAATTTATAAGCACCGCCAGCCACGAGATGCGCACACCACTGGCGTCCATTGAGGGCTATCTTTCCCTCGCCCTTAACACTAAGACTGGCAAAATTGACACCAGCACCCGCACTTATCTTGAAAAGGCCCACGCCGCCACCCAGCACCTGGGCCAATTATTCCAAGACTTATTAACTACCACTAGAGCAGAGGACAGCCGTTTAGCCAGCCATCCAGAAGTAGTCGAGGTTGGGGCGATTATCGCCACGGCAGTAGAAGAGACTAAGCCAGCCGCAGATAAAAAAGGGCTCGGCTTACACTTCTTGGCTAGTGGTGAGACATCGGAAAATGGGAAGGTGGTTAAGCCGCTATTTTATGTCAAGTTAGACCCAGCCCGACTTAAGGAAGTTTTACAAAATCTACTCGATAACGCCGTTAAATACACCTCGGCCGGCAACGTTACCATCCGTCTGACTGGCGACAAATCGGTTGTCCAAATCCAAGTGAGTGATAGTGGCAGTGGTATTCCGACCGAAGACATTCCGCATTTATTCCAGAAATTTTATAGGGTAGAT
>CAYTYX010000012.1:0-11870 GCA_964442325.1 uncultured Candidatus Saccharibacteria bacterium | reverse complement strand
ACAAAATACCGCGGGCGCCATCAATTGATACCTCAAGTAACGGTGAAGAAATCGATTGCTGGGCGGCATCAACGGCTCGGTTTTCGCCACTAGCGCGGCCAATGCCCATTAGGGCCGAGCCGGCGTCGCTCATTACCGTTTTAACATCGGCAAAGTCTAGGTTAATTAAGCCATGCACTGTGATAAGGTCGGAAATACC
Source organism: uncultured Candidatus Saccharibacteria bacterium (assembly GCA_964442325.1). Lineage (GTDB taxonomy): Bacteria > Patescibacteriota > Saccharimonadia > Saccharimonadales > UBA10212 > CAYTYX01. The sequence continues at coordinate 11,671 of CAYTYX010000012.1, read as the reverse complement.
CTGGACGCCTTGGCGAAAGATGTCGTCGGCTACCTTAAAGGCTTCAAGTAGAGGTGTGCGTCGGTCAATCGTTTGTAACAGCTTGTCGTTAGGAATAACAATCAGCGTGTCGACGTTTTGGGCCAGCTTATCAACCGCTTCATCGGCATTACGACGTCGTTTTTCGCCTTCGAAAGCAAACGGCTTAGTGGCAAAACCAACTGCCAGCGCACCGCTGTCTTCGGCGGCTTTGGCCACAATATGCCCGGCGCCACTACCGGTACCACCGCCAGCACCTAGGGTAATAAAAATCATGTCAGCGCCGCTGACGGCTTTGGCGATTTCATCTTTAGACTCTTCGGCAGCTTTTTGGCCAATTATCGGATCAGCCCCAGAACCTAGTCCTTTGGTGGTCTGCTTGCCAATGTGAACCTTTACACCGGCTTTAGAGTGATGAAGGGCTTGTGAATCGGTGTTAACAGCTACAAATTCAACTCCTCGTACGCCTGAGTCGACCATTCGATTGATGGCTGCGCCGCCAGCACCGCCAACGCCGACTACTCTTATCCGCGCAAATGTTTCGACTTCGGGTTCAACTACTTTAGCCATTTCGAGACTCCGTTTATATCATTATTATACTCAATGCCCTATGACGTGCAAACTTTTTTAGTTCGGGCATAGCGGCGGTTGCCGTGTTGAATACAAAAAATGTTCTGTCGGTTAGGCTTTACGAACGCCTAAACTGTTTGAATAAGCCAGTTAACGGTTCGGTAAACGAGCGCGATAATGATTGTTTGGTGCGAGCTGGCGGTTCGTACTGGCTTGGCCCAAGGAACATATCAAGCAGCATCAAGCCTACAGCCGGGGCAAATTCCTGCTCGTCTAAACCATCGACTACTTTTTCGATGTGGCTCCAATTGCCAACCCGAGCCGGCAGACCTAGCACTTCGCGGGTTAGCTCGACGATTCCGGGTAAGCGTGCCGTCCCACCTACCAACACCACTCCGCCGGGTAGTTTGCGTGAGCGGTGAATTTTCTTTAGTTCCCTATCTACAAACTCTAGTAGTTCTTCGACCCGGGCCTCGACTACTTCTTTCATTAGTTCGCGGTCAAACTGCAACCTCTGGCCCTCTACAACCAAAGCAACTGCCCCTTTAGCCTGCTTTTCGTGCAAAGAGGCATGCTTTAGCTTAACTAGCTCGGCTATATCTAAGTCGGTTTTTAGACAAATCGCTAAGTCATTAGTTATATGGGTACCGCCCATCGGGATAACCGCCACGTGCTCAATCTCGCCGTCTTCAATGACCACCATATTGGTAGTGGCTGCGCCGATGTCTAAAACAGCCACACCAGACTCTTTTTGCTTGCGATTCAAAACCGCTTCGGCGGCGGCTAGCCCAGTAACGGTGTGGTGCGAGGGATGAATTTCGGCATTCTCTAGAGCTTGGTCAAGGGCTCGTAGCGCCGGTGTGGCGGCCATCACGATATGGGTATCTACCTCTAGCCGGACGCCGTGCATCCCAACCGGGTCTTTTATGTTGTCTTGTCCGTCGAGGCGATAGTTTTTAGCAAAAACCTGGATAATATTCTTATTAGGTGGCAGCTGCACAATCGTTGCGGCCTCTTCAACCCTTGCCCGATCTTCCGGTGTAATCTCACGATCGGGCGAACTAATAGCAATAACACCTCGACTGCTGATACTCTCGACATGAGCGCCGTTTACGTTCACGGTCGCGGCGCTGATGTCGCGGCCACTAATACGTTCGGCTTCGGCGACTGAAGCGGCAATTGCTTGGCTAACTTCTTCTACGTGAGCTACATTGCCTTTGCGTAAGCCAGTGTTGGGGCTATGAGAAAAACCAATAATCGTCGGCGTGCTGGCATCTGCAGAAAGTTCACCCACCACACAGCGTACCGCTGTTGTGCCAATGTCGAGCCCCACAAAATACGATAATTTTTCTTCTGACATTATTTGTGTTTAATTATATACCTACTTCTAGAGTATACCGCTAGAGCTAAACCGCTGGCAAGCGGTAGTTATAGGGTGAGTATTTCGGCGCCGTTATCGGTAACTAGTACAGTGTGCTCAAAGTTACCGGCTAGGCTGCCGTCTCTTGTTATCACTGTCCAGCCGTCCTTTAGGACACCGACCTGCCAAGTTCCAAGAGTCGCCATCGGCTCAACAGCTATTGTAGTTCCGGTTGTCAGTTTTGGCCCGCTGCCACGGCTGCCATAGTTTGGCACATTGGGTTCTTCATGTACGCCATAACCAACGCCGTGTCCAACCAAATCACGAACAATACCCAGGTGATTACGATTGAGTTCATCCTCGATAGCAGCCGATATATCGCCTACTCGCGTACCATCTCCTTTGATAGCCGCAATGCCAGCATCGAGTGCCCGGCGAGTGCCCTCAATCAGGCGTTTAACGTCTTGGTTGATTGGTTTGTCGCTAGCAATTGCGGTAATGGCCGAATCTACCACCATACCTTTATAACCAACGGTTAGGTCCAGCTTGACCAGATCGCCTTCTTTAAATTTTTCGCTAGAGGGGATACCATGCACGACCGCTTGGTTGAGTGATATGCAGATGCAATCCGGAAAGCCTTGGTAACCCATCAGTACTGGTTCTAAATCTGCCGCTTTTATTTCTTGAAGCGCCAGCTTGGCAATCTCTTTGCCGCTGACACCGGGCGTGACTTTTTTTGATAGTAATTTTATGATGCGGGCCAGTTCCTTGCCACCGTAGCGCATCAGCTCGATTTCTTTATCGGTTTTGGGCCTAATCATTGTTAGTGCCCACTTATTGCCCGGTCTATACGCGCCGCCACTTCTTCAACTGTGCCCTCGGCATCAACTTCGGCGACTTTTAAACCATGCTCTTTAAATAACTTTAAAACTTCTTCTAGTTTAGGTTCCTGTTCCCGAAAGCGGGTCAGAATGGCATCTTCGGTATCATCCGAACGGCCTCTAGATAATAAACGGCTTTCGGATTTGGATTCAGGCAGGCGCAGATGCACCAGTGCGGTGAATTTAAGACGTCCGCTGTTTATTTCGTCAATTATCCATTTGGCTTGATCCGTACTTCTAGGGAAGCCGTCGGTAACTAACTCTGTTCGGCTGCCATTAAACCCGGCAAAAAATGTCTCTAGGATTGGCAGTGTTTCGGCATTGCTCAGTAATTCCCCGTCAGCCATTTTGGCTTGGATCTGCGGACTGCCGTATTTACGCAATAGCTCCCCCATTGAAAAAAATGGACAGCCAAGTTTAGCCGCCAGTAATCTGCCCTGGGTGGTCTTACCCGATCCGGCATTACCACTAATTATAATCACTACTTCTCCAGAGATTGTTTGACTAATTTGGCAATCAAGCCACCATCGGCCGTGGCGCCAAGCCGGCCGCGGACTACGCCAATGATTTTGCCCATATCGGCGTGAGTAGGCGAATCAAGTTTGGCTATTTCTTCTTTAACTACCGCTTCGACTTCGGCTTCGCTGGCCTGGGCGGGTAAGTAATTTTCTATGATGGCTTTTTCGGCTAGTTCGCTTTCGGCCCGGTCGGCTGCGCCAACTGATTTATAAGCTTCGGCGGCCTCGGCCCGCTTTTTAGCTTCGCGCGCCAGTACTTTTTGGGTCTGCTCGTCGTTCAACCCGGCTTCCTGGACGCCTTGCGCTACTGTTTCGTACTGGAGCGCACTCTTAACATTTCTTAGAGCTGACACCTTAGGCTTGTCACCGGCTAGCATAGCTTGTTTCAGATCGGTTTCGATTTTTTCTTCTATATTCATTTATGTTTCCTGTGTTAGGGAAAAGAGCAGCCCGAGCATCGAATTTATTTCGTGCCCGGCGCGATGAGAAAAACCGCAGGTTTGTCTCATATGTCTACCTGCCTAGTTTGAGTTTTTTGATTTTAATAGCACGGCGCTCAGTATTAATAATAGCCCGGCGGCGGCGTTCCCGCTTGCTCATCGGTTTTTGGAAGTACTGGCCCATTTTGGCATTCGCCAACACTCCGGATTGCTGCACTTTTCGATTGAAGCGGCGCAGCAAGTTCTCGGCCGACTCGCGAGAGTCCTTTTTAGTAACTTGAATCATATGGTGTTAAGTCTATCATAACAGATGAGACGGCGCAAACTGGTGCGGAATCTAGCCAGCGGCTTGACGGCGCTGAACAGCTGCCCGCTGCGATTTCAAAACAATGCTTTGGAGTTCCTTAAAAATCGGAAAGTGCTTGTTAGTGTAATAAATCTTGGTGTTGCCCTGGCGCTCGCTGATTAAAAAACCAATTTTTTCTAGGCGTTTGAGTTCGCGCTGTATGTTGCCGGCGTCTTCTTTTATAAGTTTGGCCAGTCCGCGCACGTGGGTTTTAAAATCCGGGTATTTAGCATATACCACAATGATTTTGCGGCGAACTCTTGAGGTAATAAATGTGTCTAACATTATTGCTATTTTACTTCAGCCTACAAGGGCAACGGCGTTCGAGCCCGCTGCAACCCTTTTAACAAAACTACACCCGGCTGTTGTACTTATTAGCATACCAAAAGTGTAGAGCTTAACGCAACAGTCAATTTAACTAGCCACGCTGTAAACTTGAGGTATGGGACACTACGAGGTACTGATTGCCGACTCGCATTACCGCAGCGACCGGCCGTTGACTTACTCCTCAGACCAGACCTTGAACCGCCTGGATTTAGTTAGCGTACCGGTTAAAGACCGGGTGGTGAGTGGCTTTGTGCTAAAAAAAGTTAGCAAGCCCAAATTCCCAACCAAGTCCATTAAGACCGTGTCGGGCTTAACTCTTCCAGAACACTGTCTCAAGTTGGCTGGTTGGTTGGCCAGTTATTATCATTGCAGCCTCGGCGAAGCAATGCGCCAATTTGCTCCCAGCGGCGCGGCGGCACGGCGGGTAGCCGGCCCAGCCGCAAAAGAAACGGCCGACGATCTTAGTTTGAGCCTAAGCTCCAAATTAACGACCGATCAGCAAAACGCTCTTAAAAAAATAAAAAATCATAAAATTGGCACTATTCTACTCCACGGCGATACCGGTAGCGGCAAAACCCGGGTTTATCTAGAGCTGGCCGCCCAGACGCTTAAAAATAATCGCTCGGTCATAATACTCACCCCTGAAATAGCCCTGACCAGCCAGCTGGCCCAGGCAACCAAACGTTTTTTAAATTCACCGGTTTTTATACTCCACTCCCAACTGCCCGTTGCGCAGCGCAAAACAATCTGGAAGCAAATTGCCAGCTCTACCGAGCCAGTTGTAGTTATTGGACCACGTTCGGCCCTATTTAGTCCGGTAAATAATCCCGGCCTCATTGTCGTCGACGAAGCCCACGAACCAGCCTATAAGCAGGATCAATCGCCGCGTTATCACGCCTCCAGAGTGGCCAGCCAGCTAGGCAACCTCACCGGCGCCAAAGTTATTTTAGGCACAGCCACGCCCTCATTAGTAGATTACTTCCTGGCTAAATCGCACGGCGCAGTTGTTCGGATGCAGCAATTGGCTGTGCGGCCATCAGCCAAACCGGCGGCCACGCAACTGGTTGATCTTAAAAACCCGGCTAATTTTTCATCTTATCCGTACTTATCTAAGCAGTTTATAAAATCTGCTAAAGACACACTGGCCTCTGGACATCAGGTGATGGTTTATCTGAACCGGCGCGGTTCGGCACGGCTCTTGTTATGCGTTAATTGCGGTTGGCGAATGCTCTGTCCCAACTGCGATATACCGCTGGTTTATCATGGCGATGAGCACAAAAGTCGCTGCCACACCTGTGGCTATGCAAGCGTACCTCCAGCCAACTGTCCGCAGTGCGGCGCGCCCGACATCATCTATAAAAGTGCCGGCACCAAGACTCTTGCCGATAGCTTAAAGCGCGCTTTTCCCAACTACCGGTTGCAACGTTTCGATAGCGACAGTAGCGCCGGCGAGACTGTGCACGAACTTTATACAGAACTTCGAAGCGGCCAGATTGATATCATTGTTGGCACCCAGCTACTGGCAAAAGGGCTCGATTTGCCAAAACTAGGTCTCGTTGGCGTGGCCACGGCTGATTCGTCTCTAAATATGCCCGATTTTACGGCCAGCGAACGCACCTTTCAACTCCTTTACCAAGTTGCCGGCCGGGTCGGGCGCGGCCACATCGCCGGCAGTGTGATTATTCAGACTTACGACCCTAATAATCCGGCAATCAATGCCGCTTTGAACCGCGACTGGCAGATTTTTTACGACTCTACACTTTCTGAAAGACAAAACTATAATTATCCGCCTTTTGTCTATCTACTAAAATTAGAGTGTAAACGTTCTAGTAGTCAGGGCGCGCAAAAAGCAGCAACAGAGCTCAAAAAGCAATTATTGACATCTAAACTTCCAGTCCAAGTCTTCGGCCCGACCCCGTCTTTCCGCAATAAACGTGGCGCCAGCTACTACTGGCAATTGGTTGTAAAATCTAAGCAGCGAGCCCATTTACTACAGTTAGCTGGACTCGCCGGCAGCGGCTGGAGTATCGACTTAGACCCCCTCGATCTGCTTTAAAAGTGGGCAAAAGTCAAAATTACCATATAATTAGTTAGTAATGGCAAAAACTGCTACCAAAAACGACATTATTACTCTGCCTAATCCCAACCTGCGCGCTAAATCCAAGCGCGTGAGTGTTATTAATAAAGAGTTGAAAAAAGTCATTAGAGATATGAAGGCCGCCACTCTAGACTGGGAGAAAAGCCGTCCACACGAAGTTGGTGTGGCGCTAGCCGCTATCCAGATAGATAAACCTTACCGAATAATCATCCTGCGCAGCTCACCGGATGATAAAGCTGACTCTAAATTTAATGTCTTTATTAACCCTAAAATCACCAAGCTCGAAGGTGAGATCGAAGAAGATTACGAAGGCTGTCTTAGTGTAAAAGACATTTATGGCAAAGTGCCAAGGCACACCAAAGTTAGACTCAGCGCTATAGACGAAAATGGCCAACCGGTCCGAATTAAAGCCGAGGGGTTTTTAGCGCGAGTTTTACAGCATGAGGTTGACCATACTAACGGACTGGTTTTCCCAGATAGAATAAAAAATTTGCGCAATAAGATATTCAGCCTCACGCCTGAGGGTAAGTTGGAGAAAATCGATGAGCGAGCCGTCGCGTCGCTTGATATTCTTCGGTAATGAGCGGCTGGCTACAGCCGTCTCGACCACCGCGCCCACCCTGCGTGCCCTTATATCGGCCGGCTATGAAATTGAGGCAGTCGTAGCCAGTCATTCCGACAGTGTTTCGCGCCAAAAAAAGGCTCTAGAAATTGGCCCGGTGGCTCAAGCTCACCACATACCAGTCATACTACCCGGCAATAAGATCAGCCTATTTGATAAATTGAAGCATTATAGAGCCGATGCAGCTGTTTTGGTAGCCTATGGCCAGCTAATCCCTAAAGAGGTCATCGATTTATTCCCAGCAGGAATCATTAACATCCACCCTTCACTGCTACCCAAATTGCGAGGTTCAACACCGATAGAAACAGCTATTTTGGATGGACTGCCTGAAACCGGCGTGTCGTTGATGGGGTTGGCTGAAGGGATGGATGCAGGGCCAGTTTTTGCCCAAAGTAAGCTTAAATTAAGTGGCAGTGAGACTAAACAGCAATTAGCCGGTCGTTTGCTCGAAAAGGGCCGGGATTTATTACTAGCTGAATTGCCAAAGATACTCGCCGGGCAAGTTAAAGCTGTGTCGCAAAATGAAAAAGATGCCACCTACACCAAAAAAATTAATAAAGCCGATGGAATACTTAACTGGCGAAAACCAACCAAACAATTAGAAAGAGAAGTCCGGGCCTACGCTGGCTGGCCTAAGAGTACGGCAAATATTTTTGGCTATGAAGTCATAATCACCAAAGCGCATATCTCTCCTGTCAAATTGGATACTGGGAAGCCAGGTACAGTGGAGTCTCTTGATAATCAGATACTGGTTCGTGCCGCCGACGGCTATCTTTGTGTGGATAATCTAAAACCAGCCGGCAAAGCCGAGATGACAGCCGCCGAGTTCATCCGTGGCTACAAAAAGTAACCATTTTAGGTACCGGCTGGCGTAGAATCGGCTAGAGTCGCTTCAATAATTACTGGAGCCTGAGCTTTGATTTCGGTTTTTAACTTCTCCAGCTCCTGTTCTACTGCCGATTTATGGTCTGGGAAATTAACACCCAGCCATTTGAGCGCCGCAAACTCTGGAATCGCTACCTCGGCCGGTTTACCCTGCGCGGTCGCCTTTTGGCGCTGGGCAAGGTAGGTCTGGTCTTGTTCCCAGCCCGGGAATTTTTGGTCTAGGTAAGACTTGGCGTAAGCTTGGTCGGCATCAACAAACTTCTCAAACTCATCCAACTGCTGGTCGTTCATCCGCTGCGCCAAACGCATACCTACCCGCAGCTCCAGCGTCTCAAAGATGTGTTGCAACATCTTCCGCTTATCTTCAGTCGGCAAAGCACCGAGTCCTAGGCTAACCAAAAACTCGTCGTTAAGCTGAATCATAAACCTAGTTTACTATGTTTTTAGTGTCGGTTTAAGCTTAGGCTGTTTGGGAGTGTAAAATGCCCGCTACTTGCGGCTCTATGTCCGACTTAATCTTGGCTATTTCATCATCAACAATCTGCTGATAACTAGGCAGATTGGTTTCTAGCCAGGTCTTTATGACCGCTGGGTCGTTCTGGCTAATGACAGAATCAAATTCGTTTGCTTTCTCTTCGCCTAATTCCGCTTCTACTCTTGTGCCAATTCTTGTTTGGAGGGTATCACGGATGTGAGCGAGCATTTTGTCTTTTTCTTCTTGGCTAATCATCCCTAGCCCTAGCTGGTCAAGAAAGCTATTGTCTATATTAAACATCTTGTTGCTTCCGCTCCTCCATTACTTTAGTAACGTCAGCGTGAGCTTCATCGCGCATTTTCTGAGCTTCTTCCTCAATAACAGTTTGGTAATTGGGCACATTCTGGCTTAGCCAGTGACTAAGCTCTTCTTCGCCGGCTTCTTTATCCATTAATTCATTAATTTGATTCAGCTGGTCTTCGTTTAAAATTTCAGCCACTCTCTCGGATACTCTCATGTCTAAAGTCTTAAGTATGGTTGCCAGCGCATCTTGTTTCTGTTCCTCGGTTAGGCCATCCAACCCCATTGCACTCAAAAACTGATCATCAATTTGCGGCGGCGTGCTTACGCTAATATTCACTGTTCTTTTTGGTTCATCCATCTTAACCAGTCGCTCCTTGCGTGAAGTTTACTCCTTGTTGCCTAGCCAAGCTCACAAATTTAGTCCAATTCTCAGTTGATGAGCCGTCGATTTGCCTAAGCCCCTCGAGTGCTGAGGCATGAGCATTAGCCGTCGAGCCGCCTGCCCAACCTTGGGCGGTGTCTAATATGTGTTGATGAGCACCGCTATCGACCCCATAGGCCAGATGCCAGTGACCATTTTCCATCGCTTTGGCAATGGCGTTAATTTTGTCTGGCGTTAAGTTAGTCGCTTGAATGTGATTTTGCTGTAGCACGCCAAACATATTGGTGACAGCTTCGTGAGAATTACGGCCGTAAAATTGGTTTGGATGAAAACGGGACCAGTCAATCTTTGGTGCGGCGTCATGGTGGTGCGTCACGTCCCAGATACTTGGAATTAAGTGGTTTGCTCCGGCTAGCTCGGCTACACCGTAAGCCACTCCACCGGCGCCAACCAGCATTAGGGCATTACCAAAACGATTACGGCGCTGAGCGCGCACAACGTCACGGTCGAGCTCTTCTTGAAGACCACCGGCTTGTGCGCCAATATGAGTCTCTCTATCTATATCTTGTCCGCCAGGCACCGCCGCCCATACTGCATCTTCATCAAAGTGCAAGAGTGATCTATCGCGGGCCCGCTCGACCCTAGCGCGCTCACTATCATAACTTTTCTGGCTGACATTGCGGGCGCTGGCGCTTCTCCTGAGTAGACCTAGGGAGAACTTAGCTGCTGATCCACCGGCTAATACGGCTAGGCCGGCACCAAGTGTACCCGAGGCTAGCGCCGTAGCCAGACCAACACCCAGACCAATCATTAGTTTTTTGGTCGTAGAGTAGTTGGACCACCGTCTTATCATCCGAGCTTTAAGGCCATGCAAGCCACGTTGCTGTTCTTGCGCGCTGAGTAAATCATTATTCCGAGTAAACTCTACCTCTTTAAAGGCCAGTTGCTCGTTAAACCTATCTATTAATAGTTGGCGCTGTATGGCCACCTCGTCTAATGCTGCGTCAGGGTTGTTCGGGTCGATGATTTCTAGAACTGCGGCTCGGGCGCGCAGATACTCTTCTACCGCTTCGCGGTAAGCGGTCATAGCAGTATCATAATTTTCATGGTCTTCGCGGCGGGCATCAGTCAGACCGTCGCCAGCTCTAGCTCGTCGCCGAATAGTTAAGTCGACTAGGTTATTGCGAGCTGTTTCCATAGCTGCTTCGGCCGCTTCTAGGCGTTCTTGGGGCGTTGAGCTCTGCTCTGCTCGTTCGCCAGATAGCCAAGGCGCATTTGTGCCGGGTGGAAGATTAGCCAGCGGAGTTTGTGGAATTGCCGCAGATGGCGGAGGCAGCGTTTCCCTAGCTAGCAAAGCAGTTATTTGCTCTGTTAGGGTTGTCATTGCTGCAAGTAATTCCTGGTGGCGCCGTTCAGCTTCTTCCCGTTGTTGCGCAAGTTCTTGTCTCAGGGTATCTAATTCAGGCTGCGGTTCTGCTTCAGCCGGTTCAGGGTTTGGGCTAGTGCGTTGGTTGGGATTATATCCCATACCTCTTAAAAACTCATCAGAGCCGAGATGTCGTTTGTTGCCTTGAGCGTCTGTTTCATAAAGATGATGAGCGCCACCGTCATACTTAACAGCCTCAATAGCTGAGCCGTCATTCGTTTCGTAGTTAGCCAGAGTTTCGGCCATTTGTATACTGTTTTAGGATTTTTATATTTTCACTTACAGTTTAAGCATATTGGCTTACAAATCAAAAAGCAAGCAATTAGTGCTCGCTTTTCCACAGGGTCAAAATCTATAAACTGCGGATTTTGGTTTGGCGTACATAAAACTCGACCCGGTCGCCTTCTTGTATGTCCAGCTTGGACGGGGTTTTAAGGTTAAAGCCGCACATTTCGCCTTCGACTACTTCTTTGGTGTCCTGCTGGCCCCGTTGCAGATTGACCACCTCCAAATCCTCCATCAGCATTTCTTTATCCCTGGATACACGCGCTAGTGCCGGCAAACTAAGTTTGCCCTTTGTGACTTCGCCCCCGGCGATGACATCGTTTCGGGTGATTTTAAATACGCCCTTAACGATAAGTTTACCTAGGCTTTGCTCGCTGACCTCTGGTGCAAGCCGCGTCTCTAGCTCTTTTTTAACATCGTCGATCAGCTCGTAGATGACCGAATATAATCTAATGCTCACGCCGTCGCGTTGAGCCATTTTTTTGATATGGACAGGCAGCTCAATGTGAAAGCCGTAAATTATTGCTCCTGTGGTGGCGGCTAGGTGAACATCACCATCGTTAATAACACCTATGCCAGAACCTACTACCCGGGCGGACACTTCGTCTGTCGCCAGTGTTTTTAGACTATCGACAATCGAGGTAAGCGAGCCCTGGACATCGGCCTTAATGACCACATTCAGTTCCTGAAGTTGGTCGCTGCGGCTAATCATTCTGAGTAGTTCGCTGCTGCTTG
>CAYTYX010000011.1:0-12138 GCA_964442325.1 uncultured Candidatus Saccharibacteria bacterium | reverse complement strand
CCGGTCTACGACGTCTCGGTCACGATGATCTCGTGTCCGTCGGACTACTCGTACGGCTCCCGCCCTTCAGTAGTGGTCCGCCACCGTCACTCGCGCTCCTGCGCAAGCCACCGCACCTGAATCCGAACATCCAGAGCTTTAGCTCGGACCCAATCGGCTTCTCGTTCCGCTGGCACATCGTCAAGCTGATGCCGGGCCAAGGCCTGTCGCTACCTCTGCGGTTCATGGTCCCGCTCGTGCCGTCTAGCGGCTACGTGCCGGACCCAACCGTCGACCCGTCGTTCGTCCCGCCTCCGCCGTCGCCGTATCTCTGCGTCCAAGCGGCCGTTTCTTCGGAAACGGACAACAGCTACGGGCCGAGCACGAGCGTCGAGTGGGCTTCACCGATCGGTCAGTGAGGTAAAAAGGGCTCTTCTTCGGAAGAGCCCTTTCCCTTATCAGCACTTATTTTTGGCGTTTTTGTTTAGCTTTGGGCGAGGCGGCCCAGAATTTTTTAATCAATGTAGCGTCGTTTTTGCCCAGCTGGCGCGAGATAGCCCACATATCTACCGGCTCGTCGCCTTCGTTGCGGTGACTGTGCAGCGTTTTAGGCTCTACCACTACGGCCGAATCGGCCGGAACTTTGATGATGTCATCACCAAAACGCATTGTCAGAGTGCCGCGGGTGATGATGTAGATTTCTTCAATCTCGTCGTGATAGTGGCCAGTACCTTGTTCGAAATCGCTGTGCGGCGGGATGCGCAGTAGTGTGACGGCCAGTTGCTTAGCTCCGAGCTTGTCGGTTAACCGCCGAAACTCACCGGGCACATCCGTCCCGGCGTAATAATCCTTCGCCTCATCCGCCCCTAAAACCCTATACCCCTTCATCGCCCTTGGTTTTATGCTCCTCTGACTTTTTACCATCCTTATTTGCCATTGAGCTAATTGGCGGAGAGCCCTCCTCTTGGGTTGGATTTGGAACCTGCTTTGTCTCTGGAAACGACTGGTCTATATCATATTCCGTAATGCCCGCGAACCCGTTATTGTGGCACAGGTAATAGATAACGCCAACTATTTTTCGATTAACACTTGCAGCTTGACTAGCTGGATTATTAATAATCTCATACAGATCACGTATTTGTTTTCTCGTTTCTTCATCATCGTGGAAAGTTATGGACACTTTGTTTAAGGCTCTCCTAAAATCGGGCGATGAGTAGTCTCCCCTATAAGTCATCAGTCCGCGAATAGCGCTATTTTTGGTTCGTTTTTCTATATCACTCTGTCCAAGTCTAAATAAAACGGCTCCCACCACTAAGCCGACCACAAGAGGTCCGATAATGGCGTCGAGTATATCAAACAAGGTTGAGTGATTCATAGTAGTGGATCGACAGGAAGAGGCACCGCATTCGGAGCTCTTTCCCCCACCACTGGCCTATAGTAATCATACAAGTATGCTTCTATGCGGTCAAAAAGCTCGGGGTTACGTGGAAGGACCACCCAGGAGACTTTTAATGGGCCGTAGGCGGCGTACTGATTAATTTGTGGATTCATTCTGTGCTCCCTAAGGCGATCAGATATCGGTGAACCTTGTCCTACGCGTATAACCTTAGAGCCACTTGGTGATGCATACCAGATGACATACACACCGCTTTTGTTAATAAAATAAGGTGCCCCTAGGTCGAGACGTAGGAGGTCGAAATACTCGCCGTTAATCGTGTTTTTTATCCAGGTAACTGGATAAGGGTTCGGGTACATACTCTACTTACATTTTATACTAAAATTGCACACCGCGTTTATATCCTGCCCTTTCGACGGTTATCGTCTCTGCACAACATTTGGCAGTTCTCGGCGTCAGTTTTTCCGCCCTCAACCCACGGAGTTATGTGGTCGGCCTCCATCTCACCCAACTCGAAGTGCCTACCGCATTTTGCGCAGACACCACCTTGACGCTCATATGCCTCGCGGCGCTCCTTTGGGCTAAAACCACGTATATTAAGCCATTTTTCCTCGTGGATTAAGACATACGGGTAAATTCCGGACTTTTTGGTTACATCTTCATCCTGCATAAGCCTCGATACTTTGGCCTCAAGCTCATCAGGATCTAGCTTGGCATCTTTGAATTCGTTATACAGCAAGCCCCACTCAACGCTCTTCATCTCTTGGCGATACTTCGGGAACGTTCTATGCACCCAATCTATGACTTCTTGAAAGTAGTGCCATAGTTCGTTGGCGTTGGGGTCTTTTTGGTGTCGAGCCATATATTCCCGTATATCGCCATTATTGATCCAAGACAGTGCTTTTTCTAAGTATTCCTGTCGAATTGGCGATCCAACTACTAATTGTCCTCCGTCGTTAGCGAGAAGATATGCAGCACAGTTAGACTTGCTAAACTTTAGCTTTGCATCAGATAACCATGGACCAGTATAAACAGCGTTTCTAATTTCTTGTGGTGTTAGTTTCTCGCCCGCTATATTGATGATTTCGAACCAATCCAGTCGCTCGCGATCAGTTCCTTCACAAAAGTAGATCATTATTTCATAATCAAGTATCTTGTCCCGCTCTTCCGCCGTAAGATTATGGAACATCATGCCATCAAGCGAAAAATCACTATTCACATATTGACCTATGCTGATGGTGCGCTGCTGTCCATCGAGCACTTCATAGCCGCCATCATCATTTATCATCCAATACATAACATTAAGCGGGAAGCTCTTCTTAACTGTATCAATAACCGCATCGCGCTGTTTGCCACTATAAACAAATTCCCGTTGGTACTTTGGGCGGATATTAAGCTTGCCTCCATAGGCAACGACACCCTCTTCGGCGTTGTCCTTGTAACCATCAATAACATCACGAACCTTCATGCGGTGTAGCTCAATTTTCATTCTATGCATCCTTTCGTTTAATCAATACCCGGGCATATGGTACATCAACAATTCCATTCGTAATCATATATAAATCTCCATCAACGGCACCTCTTTGCTGTACCTCTTTTCTATACTTCTTATGTTGGGGTTTGTATGGCTCAACACCAATCTCTAGCCCTGAATTTGATATGCCAAGCCCAATTATTTCGAATTGTTCAGGATTGTATTTATCTAAAAATGTAATCGGAACTCCCACAACTCCGTCGAAGTCGTATGGAATATCTGTGTATTTATTGACGTTAATTGCATCATAGTTGTCATATTTGGGATACTCGCGAGGGTTATACTTTTTATATAAGGTTACCTTTTCTTTATGTTTTTCTACAGCTAGATTCGTGAACCAACACGAAGTCGACACACGGGCAATCTTTTTACCTTGGTCGTCTACATGGTGATACTTTTCCCAGTCATCGGGGACGACAAAGAACATCCCAACGTTAAAGTTTGTATACCCTGTCCGAATCTTATCCTCTTTGAATAGTCTGAATATTTCTTTATACGTGAATGAGTTTGTGTTGCCGATAATTATAAATTTTTTGTCAAACTCTTCAAGCTGCGCTACATATTCGCGAAATAGCGAGAACGGCGGATTGGTAACTACAATATTAGCTTCTTTGAGAAGTTCAATACACTCATCGCTGCGGAAATCACCGTTCTCCAGTAGTGGAGTTGCAATATTTTTGTCGTGCTTAAGTAAATACTCTACATCCACCAAACTAATAGTTCCATCATCGTTGCTATCTGGAACCTCATTTATTTCAATCTTAAAAGGTTGCTTACCGTCGGGCTTCAGGCCTTCGACATCAAACAAATCTAATTGTTTGCCTGCTATTGGTGATTTTGTGTAGCTAGTTGCTATGAGCTTTTTCAGGCCTAAATAATTGAAGTTGCTAGCGAAGTACTTGAAAAAATTGCTCTCGTAAGGATCGTCGCAGTTACAGAATATCACCTTGCCCTTGATCTGGTTTTTGTAGTGCTTGAGCTCTTTCTCTATATCTTCGAGCTGTGTGTAGAACTCATCAATCTTCGCCTTTTGTGCGGTACGTAAATCGCTTCGAGCCACTTAGGTCTCCTTTGTTTGCAATTATACCTCTGTTTGAGCGAAGAACCTATGGTCGGGAGTATACTTAAAAGAAAGGAGGGGTTATGGCACAGATTAAAAATATTTTAGGACAAGCAAAGGCAAACGAATACTTTAGGCAGGTGCTGGCCACAGGCAAATACGTTCAGGTGGTAATAATGAGCATCCCGCCCGGTGGCGAAATTGGCGAAGAAATCCACGCCGACAACGACCAAGTTCTGTATTTGGTAGACGGCGCTGGCCAAGTGGTGCTAGACGGCCAACCAGCCGACTACAACGCCGGTGATTTAGTGCTAGTACCAGCCGGCACTAAGCATAACTTCATCACCAAAGGCGACGCAGCGATGAAAATCATCACTACCTATAGCCCGCCGCATCACCCAGACGGCACTATCCATAAAACCAAAGCCGAAGCCGACGCCGCTGACTATTAAGGCCTAAGCGTGCCAGCAAAGACCTGCCAAGCCAGCAGGCTTTTGGCAATCAGGCTAAGCCAGATATAAACGCGTTCGCCATACAGGTAATCGGCCCATTTGTCGATACGTTTGTACTGCAGCCACATATTTAGGGCAAAGCAGCTGAAAAAGACAAACAGGCTGGCAAAAATAAAGTAAACAAAAGTTGGCGGCCCGCTGCCGTTATGTCCGCTGTACCAGATGTAAAACGCTACGGCCAGCCACGGCACAACCCCAGCCAAACTACCAATTTTATAAGCCAGCCAGTTTACCTTTTCTTTATTTTGGTTGTAAGTTTCCATTGCCAGCCCCGATAGGTTCATTATGGCAACTAGGGCAAATATCAGCAGCAGGCTCATCACGTCGTAAATACCAACTAGCATGGCGATGGCCACCATCATTACACCGGCGCTCAAAGAATACTCAAACCAGCGAGCTTTGTTGATACCTCTTGCTAGATTGGCGGCGTAGGTCCGCCGGTAAAGCGTGGCGATGGCGAGGTGAAATAGCGCCGAGATAAAGAAAAAGCCGGCGATTAGCCAAGCGATTGGCATATTAAATAGCGTGTGGCTAGCCGCATCTAAGTGGTTTGTGGCTGTATTGAAGGTCAAGTAGGCGCCAGTGACGGGCAGTTTGAAGTTAGTAGCCAGTAGTAAAACTGCTATGCCCTGCCCGGCGTGTAGTGCGGCAGCTATAAGATTGAGCCGGCGCAAGCTAGATATTTTTATATCGCTCATGCTTAACCTACTATACCCTAGCCCTGCCACTGGATAAACCCACAGCCCAGATGCTTGCTACTTGGGTCGGTTGATTATATAATCAGTCTCAATTATGTTGGATTGGAGATATCTAGAGAGCTCGAAGCTGCCCGTACTTGGCAACGAGTTCTATGATATGGCCGATACGATGGCCGGCGAAGCGTTGTCGCGTGATTTAACGGTTACCAAGATAACAAAACCAGACCGCGAGAGTGCGATTGAGACAGAGCATAAACCGGCCGAAGACGAGGTGCTGCAACCGGTTGATATGTTAATAATCTTGCGAGGTTTTGATACTTACCGCGCCGCCACCAGAGAACTTACGCGCCAAAACGTCCAAACAGTGGCCCGACTGGCTGGCTTCTCTGCGCTTGGCATTTACGAAAAAACTCCGGTAGGCTGGCTATCCATAGAAAAGATGCACCTTTTTGGCCATTCATTCTTAATGGTTCAAGAAAGGATGGTGACTGCCTTTCGTAATTCTAAAGAGCCAACAGAGTCTGACAGAGGAGCGTGGCTCGCCCTAGCCGGCATTGGTCGCACTATCCGCGGCCGCTAGTTATAGCGTGCCTGTGCAGAATCGCCGTGACGGATAAGTAGGGTTCCTTCATCGCCGTCTTGAAGCGTAACTTAGCCTGTAAATATAGTGCCGGTTGTAGTGTCCATCCCTCTTAGTTCGTCGATCGCAGCTGCCGGGAGGCTGACGTTCATATCATCCAGTCTTTTGAAGTCTCCGGTGTCAATATCCATGGTTGCCCCGCCTTCATCGGCATCACCACAGCGTATGGCAAGTATCTTCTCAGAGCCGTTATCAAAAATTGCGACATAGCCTAATCCTCCTGCAAATATACTCTGGCCAATCCTATACAGGGTGTTTGTGTTTTTTTGAGTGGAACAATCTTTCTACCGACATCTCAACCTTAGGTTGGCATTATTATATCCTAATTTCAGATTCTCGCCAAGGGGTGAGGAAAAAGAGAAAGGGCGGACTCGCATCCGCCCTTCATTTTGTGAGGTGTTGGCTTTTTATCTAGCCTGACTTAAAGCATAACAACTATGGTTTAGTGTGTAAATAGTTGATGTGATTAATAAAACAAAAAAGGACCGTTTGACGGGTCCTAGTTTGTTGCTAGTTGCTTCCGAGGAAGTACTTGGCCCGAATCGTTAGCCTTTCGGCTAGGATTCGTTGACACCTCACAGTGCCACCTATATTTATACGCAAGTTCGTAGGACCGGTCAACCACGTTTTTTGGTTGGCTGCGCCAGTTTTATGCACAAGCATTATGTTTCGAAGTTAAACTTGTGAATAACCTGTGGAAAAACCTGGGTATAAGTTTAAGACTCAACAAAGGTGAGGGCGTGACCGGGCTGCCCTGCCCGACCGGCCCGGCCAATGCGGTGGATATAGTCATCGTAAGTTTGCGGCTGGTCAAAGTTAATTACATGGGTGATGTCTTTGACATCTATACCGCGAGCAGCTACATCGGTGGCCACCAGAACATTAACTTGATTATCGCGAAAAGCGTCGAGGGCGCGCTTGCGCTGGCCTTGGGTTTTACCACCGTGCAAGGCATCAGCCTTAAAGCCGCGGGCTTTTAGGTCTTTGCCTAAGCGTTCTACGCCGTACTTGGTTTTGCCAAAAATTAGCGTTTTGTTTACGTCCGGCCTAATTAACAGATTATGCAGAGTGTCCATCTTCTGAATTTTGCCGGCAAAGCGGACAACGTCTTGGTGAACATTGGCGCTGGTATCGCTAATTTTGACATTAATTACCTCTGGATTAGGCGCAAAAGTCTCGATGAGGTTACGGATTTCGGGGCTAAGCGTGGCGCTAAAGAAGAACGATTGGCGCTGCAGCGGCAGTTTGGCCAAAATAAAGCGTACATCGGTGATAAAGCCCATATCTAGCATTCGGTCTACCTCGTCTAGTACAACCATATTGCAGCGGCCCAGAGACAGCGTGCGTTGGTTTAAGTGGTCTTTGATGCGGCCGGGGGTGCCGATGACCAAGCGTGGGTTCTGGCGCAGTAAACGCAGCTGTCCACCCATTGGCACGCCGCCAATTAGTAGAACGTCGCTGAGGTTGCTGTTTTTGGCCAGCAAGTGGCACTGGCCCTCGATTTGCTGGGCTAGTTCGCGGGTCGGCGCGATTATTAGAGCCTGGCTGCCGGGGTTACGCATCAGCGAATTTAACACTGGCAGCGCGAACGCGGCGGTTTTACCGGTGCCGGTATTGGCAATGCCAACCACGTTTTTGCCCTCTAGGCCTAGCGTAATGGTTTTATCTTGAATTTCAGAGGGGTTAATGTAGCCCTTGGAGGTTACATTGGCCTTAAGTAACGGGTGCATCGCAAAGTCGGCAAACTGGTGGGTAGATTTATAGTTAGAGCTAGCGGCCGGATCGGCAACTTTAATAAAGCGGGCCGGATCAATAGTGCGGCCACTGCCGCGCGGCTGGCGCTTGGGTCTGCTAAAAGGGGCCCGACTCGTCCGATGGGCGTAATGGTTCTGTCTATACATTAAAAGAGAATCCTTTTGGTTTAATTTTTTTACTCGTAGATTGCTCGAGATGAAGCCTGAGTAAAATTTATCTAAACCTTAGGATTCATTTCATAAAACAACTTAAGTCTATTTTAGCATAAGTTTGTTTGTTTTACTAGGTGATTTAAGAAGATTTGCGGACTGGAATCGGTATAAATGTGGCCCAGAGTACCATTGCCAGCCAGCCGGCGAGTGTAATCCAGCCGTAGGTAGCAATGCGCTGCTCGGGTAGTTTGAGTGATTGGCCGGTTACCACAAAGCCGGAAGTAGTTGCGGTGCGGTAAGGCAAAATCTCGGTAGCGAGCCTGACACCACTTTCTGGCTGCCAGGTGAACCAGGTGCCATTTTTGGCAGCGGCCTGCGCAAATGTGCCGCTGGGCGGCAAGGTTGTGGCCCCGTCTAGCTCGCCCGAGCTGGCTAGTAGTTGGTTGGAGCTATCAGTCACGCTGGCAAAAATGGTAGAGTCACTGCGCAAATCGGTCTTAACCGGCGGAACAGCGTCTTTGGCTGCAGTACCGGACTCAAGCTGGTGCTTGATGGTCTGGGCGGTTGCCAGAGGCAGATCGTTGGCGGCCAGTCTGGTAGACTGCTGAACCATCCCATAGGCAGCCAGTAATATGATTGTGCCCACGCCAACTACTCTGAGCCAGTTGCTGGAGCTCGCGTAGGTAATCCACTTTTTCATCCTAGTCAAATTATACCAAACTAGCCTGCTACAATAAGCTTAAGGATTTATGGACGAGTTTACGAAACTGCTAGAGAGCACTGGTTTTACGGGCGAACTCAAGGCCGACGATGCGACGCTGGAGTTCTATAGCCATGACGCCTCGCTGTTTGAACTAAAGCCCCGTCTTGTCGTCTTCCCTAAATCTGCCAGCGATGTTGCCAAGTTGGTGGCGGCAACCAATCAGTTAAAATCTAAGACACCGGGGTTGAGCCTGACCGCTCGCAGTGGCGGTACTTGTATGAGCGGCGGCGCCATTAATGAATCGGTAATTATCGATTTTAATAAGCACTTTACTAAGCTTGAAAAAGTCAGCGAGTTTGCCGCTCGGGTCCAACCTGGTGTGTTTTACCGTGATTTTGAAAAAGCCAGCTTAAAAAAGGGCGGTTTGCTGCCGAGCTTCCCAGCCAGCCGCGAGATTGCCACCGTGGGCGGTATGGTGGCCAATAACTCCGGTGGCGAAAAGAGTCTACAGTTTGGCAAAACCGAAAATTATGTATCTCAGCTAGAAGTGGTTCTGGCCGATGGCAAGCCGTATACTCTCAAACCGCTAGAGCGACGTGAGTTGGTTGGCAAAATGGGCCAAAAAAACTTTGAAGGCGAAGTGTATCGCAAAATGATTAAACTGCTGGAAGATAATTACGAAGTCATTAAGGCTGCCAAGCCGCACGTAAGTAAAAACTCTACCGGCTATAACCTGTGGGACGTCTGGAATCGTGAGGCCGGCGTGTTTGATCTGACTAAATTGTTTGTGGGCTCGCAGGGCACGCTCGGGCTAGTAACCGACATTCATTTTCATCTTATTCACGATAAGCCGCACTCCGGCGTGCTGGTATGTTTTATGAAGAATATGGATGGTCTGGGCGAGCTAATAAATACGGTTGTGGCCCAAAAACCGGCCAGCTTTGAGAGCTTCGATAACTACACACTAGAGCTGAGCTTTAAGTTCTTTTTCTCGTTCCACAAAGCGCTGGGCTGGCGCCGGCTAATCAAGCTAGGTTTTCAGTTGCTGCCGGATTTGTTTTTGCTACTGCGCGGTATTCCAAAACTGATTTTACTGATTGAATTTACCGGCGATACGCCCGAAGAAGTGGCTGCCAGAGTGCACGAGATGAAGCTGCTGCTAAAGCCCTACAAGCTGGAAGCCACCGAAGAAGATTCCACCGAATCTAAAGCCTTTAAGTTTAGGATTATCCGGCGCGAGAGCTTTAACCTGCTACGCAGCAAAGTGCACGATAAACACACCGCCCCGTTTATTGATGACCTAGTTGTGCCGCCGCCTCACCTGCCCGAGTTTTTGCCAAAGCTCCAAAAAATCATCAAAAAATATAAATTGCTGGCGACGGTAGCCGGCCATATGGGCGATGGCAACTTCCACGTCATTCCGCTGATGAAGATCGAAGACCCAAAAGAGCGCGCCAAGTTGCGCCCGGCAATGGAAGAAGTTAATAATCTGGTTTTGAGCTACGGTGGCAGTTTGAGCGGTGAGCATAACGACGGTATGATTCGCGGGCCGTGGCTGCCCAAGATGTACGGCAAAAAAGTGTTTGGCCTGATGCGCGAAACCAAGCAAATTTTTGACCCTGATGATATCTTTAATCCGCACAAAAAAACCGATGCCAGCTGGGACTTTTCAATGTCCCACATCCGCGAAAACTTTGACTGATTGGAGTATATTTAAAACATGAAAATATTTGGACGAACCAAAGAGCCGAGAGAATTATCCGGCCAAGAAAAGTTAGAGCAGTCTTTGTCCGAAGAAGGAATCTATGGGGTCTTCGATGGCGCAGAACCACTAGTGAAGTCTGACATCCGGGTGCGTGGCTTTGTTGACTCAGCCGACGGGATTACCATAAGCCATAATTCGGAAATTACTTCGCCTAGAGCTTTAGAGTCGCTTTTCCGCTTGGCTGGTAAATCAGCCTTGACTCAGAATTAAGGCAATTTGATCCGGGAGAGTTTGAGGGTCCATTTGTTTGGGAAATTGCCGAACAAGAAAACCAATAAAACTAAGATGTAGATGATATGCTCGTCGACACCGGGTGTTTGTGCCGGCCAAAGTAGCGAACTCCACATCAGTGCCAGCATCGCTATGCCGGCCAAACTGGCTGATTTAACCCAAGCGCCAAAGACTAGACCAAACCCTACGAACAAAAGGCCGAGCATAAAGGCCCAATCTACTAGTGCGTGACCGGCCATGTGATGGTAAAGATTAGCAAATGGTCCAGTGGTGGCGTGGCCTAAAAAACCAGCCGTTGGCGAGCCACCGTGAATCCAAGCCTGACTACAGCCAGTCGCTTTGCCGGCGCAAGTCGCGTATTTGAAACCAAACAATTTATCTAAAAAGGCCCACAAAAATATGTAGCCTAACCCAATTCTAAGAAGCGCTAAAGCGTATAAACCTCTATCTTTCATTGTTACAGCATACTGCTTATGCAGCCAATCGTCTATAATTACCAGCAATGGACGTAGTTACGGCGGCGCGGAGTTTGATTGGCGATACCCTGGCCTTTCATTTAATTTTTGTGACGTTTGGTGTGGGTTTGCCGCTGATTATCTCGGCCACCGAGTTGTTTGGGCTTTTAAAGAAGCGACCGCGGGCGGTTGGTCTGGCTCATACCTGGAGCAAAGCCCTGGTGATTTTATTTATTGCCGGCGCGGTTAGCGGCACGATTGTGTCTTTGCAGTTTAGTCTGTTATGGCCAACCTTTATGGCGCTGGCCGGCAGAGTGGTCGGCGTGGCGTTTGCGCTAGAAGGCTTCGCATTTCTAGTCGAAGCGCTGTTTTTAAGTGTTTATATGTTGAGCTGGAAACGCTTTAGCCCGTGGATGCACTGGCTATGTAGTTTGCCGGTAGTGGCCGGTAGTTTGCTAAGCGCATATTTTATAACGACAGTTAACGCCTGGATGCAAACGCCGCAAGGCTTTCAGCTGGACGCGGCTGGTAGTCCAATAAATATCAGCGCCCGCAAAGCGATTTTTAACCCAGCGGTTGGTCCCGAGACTACTCATTCGATTCTGGCTTATATTTTTACAACCGTGCTGGTACTACTGGCGGTCTATGCCTGGATTGCTTGGCGACACCAGCTGGCCGCTAAATTGCGAGCTAACTTACAGGTACTGGTACGAGCCCTGGCAGTCTTAGCCCTTATCTTTGGAGTGGCGGTAGCTATAGCTGGCGATCGTGCCGGCAGGTTTGATGCCACTCACGAACCGTATAAATTAGCGGCGGCTGAAGATTTACAGACCACCCAAACCGGTGCGCCTCTGCAGATTGGCGGCATCATAAAAAATGGCGAGCTGGCCTACTCGATTAAAGTACCACATCTGCTTAGCTGGCTGGCAACTGGCCATACCGACGGACAAGTGCTAGGTCTTGATGCCACGCCACAATCCGATCGCCCACCAACGACAGTTCACTACTTTTTTGACGGTATGGTTGGTATCGGCACGCTGGGGATTTTGGTGCCACTTGTTTACTTGAGCGTAAAACGTTGGCGGGCCACCAAAGTGATTTTGATTTTATTTGTGGCTCTAGGCGTACTTGGGCTAGTGGCAGTGGAGCTTGGTTGGTTAGTGGCGGAGTTTGGTCGCCAACCCTACGTTATCCGCGGTGTTATGAAAGTTAGCGACGCCGCTACTCGCTCCCGCTCGGCTGTCGAGTTTGCCTACTT
>CAYTYX010000010.1:0-12749 GCA_964442325.1 uncultured Candidatus Saccharibacteria bacterium | reverse complement strand
AAAATTTGAACATCTAGAAGTTAAGCCGCGACACTCAAGCCAAATTAAGGGCCCGCTGCATGGCCAAACCTTTGTAATTACCGGCACGCTCGATTCTTTGAGTCGCGACGAAGCGGCTGATAAAATCCGAAACCTGGGTGGCAGCTTCCAAAGCTCAGTTGGCAAAGATACCAATTATTTAGTGGTGGGGGCTAATGTGGGTGAGAGCAAATTAAAGCGTGCTCGCACTCTTGGTACTAAGCAAATTTCTGAACCCGAGTTGCTTAAACTGCTTGGGTTGACAAACCATAAGCAACAGTAGTGTAATAGGAGGTAGCTTCGCGCAACTGGGCCCAATCCAGTCGCAAAATAAAAACCAAAACAAACGCATTCCACCCGGGCCCACGGGTGGGCTGTGCGAAGCACCAATTTATGTCTGACCCAACATTAACCTATCTTGTCCAGAGAAACCTTGTTTCGACGATACACTTAGCAGTCGGCAATAAACTGTTTCAGCACAGTTTTGTTAAACGTGCAGACGGTACAGAGTTTGATGCCCAAGAAGATGGCCGATTAGCCTGCGGTTATGTGGTTTCTGGAATATTAACGTTGCATATGCTTATCAAGCGTCCGCATGCTGAAGTCTCATCTGTACTTCAAGATTTGCAGGAGAGTGGCTGGGTTAAAACAGACCAGCCGGTACCCGGCTCGGTTATTCACTGGCCGGCTGATGATTCTGGCCATGAACACCTAGGATTTTATTTGGATGACGACTCGGCAATGAGCAATTCCGACACCGAGCGCGTACCAAATTTGCACGGCATGGTCCGCAAGGGCCTAACGCCAATCGCTTTTTATATTCACCACAAGCTCCAGAGCTAAACCTTTTATTAACACCTGTAATTTGCTAGAATACATCAGTTAGCGGGGCATTAGCGCAGTTGGCTAGCGCGCTTCCATGGCATGGAAGAGGTCAAGGGTTCGAATCCCTTATGCTCCACCAAATCGGGTGATTAGCTCAGTTGGCTAGAGCGCCTCGTTTACACCGAGGATGTCGGGGGTTCGAGTCCCTCATCACCCACCAAGGGGCTGTAGCTCACCTGGTAGAGCGCGGCATTCGCATTGCCGAGGTAAGGAGTTCAAGTCTCCTCAGCTCCACCACATTATCCGACTTAAGTTATACTTAGACTGATGAAAAACCGGGCCATTAAACTTATCGCCGCCATATTGGGCTGGCAGGTCCGACGACTGTATAAAAAAGGCAACTTTATAGTAATAGCCATTGCCGGTAGTGTTGGCAAAACCAGCACTAAGTTCGCGGTAGCTTCTATCCTATCTCAAAAATACCGGGTTCGTTATCAGGAGGGTAACTACAACCACCTAGTTAGTGTGCCGCTGGTTTTTTTCGGCCACTTGATGCCCAACCCGTTTAATCCAATTGCCTGGCTGGCAATCTTTTTTAAGAACGAAAAACAACTGCTCAATAAATACCCGTGGGACGTTGTAGTGGTCGAGGTAGGCACCGACGGCCCAGGCCAAATCAAAGACTTAAATTCGTACCTCCAAGCCGACATCGGTATTTTGACGGCAATAGCTCCCGAACATATGGAGTTTTTCGATAGCCTTGACGCTGTAGCCAAAGAAGAAACATCTCTGGCTGAGTTTTCGCGGGAGCTATTGGTTAATAAAGAGCTTTGCGATTCTAAATACCTAAAAAATATAAAAATCCCGATTGAGTTTTACTCGAGCGAAGACGCGGCCGGCTACGTGCGTAGTCAATTACCATTGCCGCAGTTATTTTCTGTGGCTGTAGCTGTTAAAATCGCTCGGCGTCTAGGTGTAACCGAAAAACAAATCAAGCACGGCGTTCCCAACATCAAGCCGGTTAATGGGCGGGCTCGGAGGCTCGAAGGCGTAAACGGCTCGACTATTATAGACGATACCTACAATGCCAGTCCGCGCTCGATGGTAATGGCGCTCGATATCTTGTATGCCGAAGATGCGCCGCAAAAGATTGCGATTTTGGGCAGTATGAATGAGCTTGGTTTACGTAGCCCCGACGCCCACCGCGAGATTGGCCAACTCTGCGACCCAAAGCAAATAGATCTTGTAGTGACAATCGGCGCTGACGCCAACAGATTCTTAGCTCAAGAAGCTAAGGCTAGAGGCTGCGAGGTTGTGAGCTTTACTAATCCAGTCGAGGCCGGGCAGTTTGTCAAAACTAAACTTAAAAAAGGCGCATTGGTTTTGGCTAAGGGTTCGCAAAATGGTGTCTTTGCAGAGGAGGCTGTTAAAGTTTTGTTGCGCAGTAAAAATGACCAAACTAAACTAGTCCGCCAAGGCAAGAAGTGGCTTAAAACTAAACGCAAACAATCCGCCACTTAAAAATAATATGAAACTCGAACCAATCAAACAACAGGAGTTAATCCCAGCTCTCGGTGTAGCTAAAGCCCGCCGAGCGTGCTTGCCCACCTGTTTTTATATCTTAGCTAAAGCCCGTGGCTACATCGACGACTCGACCAGTCTATTGGATTTTGTGACTAGCCTTGATTGGCAGCATGATTTTAGTAGCAAAATGGGCTGGTTTAGAGCAAAAGTAAGCACAAAATTGCGAGCCGAGTACGGTATGAACATAATCTCTTGGCAACTGTTACAAAAAGGCCGGCCGGGGTTTTTGGCTCGCCGACGTATGAAACGGGCAGGTTATTACTCGAGCCGCAAAGAATGGCGATTCTTCAGCCAAAAAGTAGTAGGAAAAACAGTGTTTGAGCTGGTCCGCGGAGGCTATCCAGTTATTACCTCGGTACTGCCGGGTTTTGATAAAAACAAGGATGTCCATGCGGTAATTCTGGCCGGTTACGATGGCGATAAGATTAAGGTCATAGACCCTAACGCCGATAACGGCAAGAGTTTATACACGGAAGAAATGCTGCATAAATCTATTAGCCCGCTCGGCGCTGCATCCGTCGTTCTGCCTAAATAATTATTCTCTGTTAAAATTGGGATAAGATGAGGCGTTATAATCCGAAGGAAATCGAGCCAAAGTGGCGTGATATTTGGGATAAAAACCAGACCTACAAAGCCGATTTAAAAAGCACAAGACCTAAATATATCGCGATGAGCATGCTCAACTACCCAAGCGGTAGTGGTATTCACATAGGGCATGCTATGAATTACACCATCAGCGATGTGATGGCCCGCTTCTACCGCCAGCAAGGATACGAGAGTTATCATCCGATTGGTTGGGATGCCTTTGGCTTACCGGCCGAGAACTACGCCATCGAAACCGGCATATCGCCTCAAGCTTCGATGGCCAAAATTATCCCTAGCTACCACAAGCAGTACAAAGCGATGGGTTGGAGCAACGACTGGAGCAAAGAAATCTCGACCCATGAGCCCGAATATTACAAATGGACACAGTGGATTTTTAGTGAGATGTATCGGCATGGTCTGGCTTATCAAGATAGCCGGCCGCAGTGGTGGTGCTCTATCGATAATACTGTGCTAGCCGACGAGCAAGTCACAGCCGATGGTAAATGCTGGCGCCACGATGGCCCGAACGATCCGCTGGTCGAGCGTCGTGAAGTCAAGCAGTGGTTTTTCAAAATCACCGATTATGCCGAAGAGCTGTTGGCGGCGATTGATGATCTAGACTGGAGCGAAAGCGTCAAATCGGCCCAGAGAAACTGGATTGGTAAATCTACCGGCGCGCTGATTGATTTTGCAGTTGATGGCACAAAAGATAAAATCCAGGTTTTTACTACCAGGCCCGACACCATTTTTGGTGCGACCTATTTGGTGTTAGCGCCTGAGCATCCGCTTACTAAAAAGCTGGCCACTCAGCAGCAAAAAGCAGCGGTTGATAAATATATAAAAGAAGCCATTCGCAAATCCGAGCTCGAAAGACAAGAAGGCGGCAAGCAAAAAACCGGTGTCTTTAGTGGTAGCTACGCCATCAATCCGGCCAATAACGAGAAAATTCCAATCTGGATTGCCGACTATGTGATTATGAGCTACGGAACTGGCGCGATTATGGCCGTGCCAGCACACGATGAGCGCGACTGGGACTTCGCCAAAAAATTCGAATTACCAATAACTGAAGTTATAAAACGACCAGCCAAAGAACCAGAGCCATATTGCGGCGAAGGGATGCTAATTAATTCTGACAAATATGACGGCATGCCAACCAGCGAAGCTCACGAAAAAATCGTGGCCGACCTATCTGGTGTAAACCCACTAAACCCATCTAAGCGTGAATTCACCAAAAACGCTGAAACTAGCCAAGACGAGCCGGTGTTTATCCAGCAAGACGGCGAAAGCGCCGTTAAACAAGATCAGCCATTTGCCGAACGCCAGGCCATCACGGCTTTGGTAAAACACTGGAAAGACGACAAGTACATCGGCCTAAAATGGAAAACGGTTGACTGGGAAACACTCATAACCGGCGGTGTTGAAGCTGGCCAAACACCAGAAGAGGCGGCTATCGCCGAAATCCGCGAAGAGACAGGTTACAAAAACCCTGTATTAAAAACGGATTTGGGCACGGTCCACGCCAAGTTCTTTCATAACCCCAAAAACGAGAACCGCTTTGCCCACTTTAGCTGTCTATATTTTGAGTTAGCAGATGGCGAGCGCGAGGAAATTTCGGAGCTGGAACAAAAAAATCACGAAGTGGTTTGGCTGACAAAAACCGAGATGGATAAGTTTAGGCTGCCTGATTCGCAATGGTATATCTGGAATCAATTCATGGGCCGCCCAGGCGTTGCCCAGGAGGCTGTAACTTATCGGATGCGCGACTGGAGTGTGGGCCGGCAACGCTACTGGGGGGCGCCGATTCCAATCATCCACTGTCCTAAGTGTGGTCCGCAGTTGATACCTGACAAAGACCTGCCGGTGGTTTTGCCAGAACTTAAGGACTTTGAGCCAGCTGGCGATGGCCGCTCGGCCCTGGCGCGGGCGACTGATTGGCTAAAAGTGCCGTGCCCAAAATGCGGTGGCCAGGGCGAGCGCGAAACTGACACCATGGATACTTACGTCGACAGCGCCTGGTATTTTTTGCGCTACCTCGATCCTGCTAATAACCAAAAAGTCTTTGATTCCAATGTCGCTAACAAATGGATGCCGATAGATTTCTATAACGGCGCCGATCACGCCACCGCCCATATGCTCTATGCCCGGTTTGTGACACGTTTCTTTACCAAAATTGGACTGCTAGACAGCCCGGAGCCCTTCAAACGCTTTTTGTTCAACGGCAAAGTGACAGCCGCCGACGGTCAGATGTTTAGTAAGAGCAAAGGCAACGGTATAGACCCGCTAGAAATTATCGATAGCGGCTACGGCGCTGATGCCCTGCGTGTTTATATGATGTTTGCCGCGCCGCTAGACCAATGGGTGCGTTGGGATCCCCAAGGCGTGCCCGGTGCCTATCGCTTCTTGAACCGTCTATGGAACCTAACGCTAGAATTTAGCGATTCTAAAACTAAAGACGGCACACCTAATCAGGCAGTGCTGCGTTCTATAAATAAGACCATCAAAAAAGTTACCAAAGATATTGAGATTCAAAAATATAACACTGCCATTGCCGCAATGATGGCTTGCGTGAATGATTTCTACGTTCAAAAAGCCGAAAGTGGCTTTAGCGGCCAAGCCGTTTGGCAGCAGGGTCTAGAGAGTCTGGTTCAGCTAGTGGCGCCGTTTGCGCCGTACATCGCCGAGGAACTGTGGCAAGCGTTAGGGCGCAAAGACAGCGTTCACAAAGGCCACTGGCCAGTATGGGACGAAAAACTAGTTATCGAAGAAAAGGTGACCATAGCTATCCAAATAAATGGTAAAGTTCGCGGTGAAGTGGAAGTGGCGGCCGATATTACCGAGGCAGAGGCAATCGAAGCCGCTAAGCAAACCGCGGCTAAGTATTTAGCAGGCAAACAGATTAAAAAAGCCATTTATGTACCGGGCCGCCTGGTTAGCCTAGTTGTCGCTTAGCTTGAATTTCAGCCATAAAAACGCTAAAATTACATCTAAAGACAACCTAAGCAAAACCAAAAAGGAGATTAGTTAAATATGGCCGGAGGCCAACCCCCCAAGAAACAGACCAGCCGGACTAAGACTGGTATGCGCCGCAGCCACACTGT
Organism: uncultured Candidatus Saccharibacteria bacterium; assembly: GCA_964442325.1. Taxonomy (GTDB): domain Bacteria; phylum Patescibacteriota; class Saccharimonadia; order Saccharimonadales; family UBA10212; genus CAYTYX01. Next base: position 6,639 of record CAYTYX010000010.1, on the reverse strand, counting down.
TCGCAAACTGGCTCGTGTAGTTAATGCCAGAAGCCCAATCAAAGTTGCTCTAGGTAAGCGGCAACACGCCAGGCTTGCCAAGAATAAGTAAGTAACTAAAAGAAGTTTAACAATGAGTGCTAATCGTCACCTTGGCCGCATAATTGCTCTGCAAACGCTCTACGAGCAGGATTTTCGCCGCGAGTGCCAAGACGCGACGTTTTCACTCGACGAAGTCCTAGCTCGCAATATCAAACGCTACCAAGAGACAGTGGATGACACGGCATTTATAGATGAGCTGGTTCGGGGTGTAGATTCACACCAGACCGAGCTGGACGATACCATTCGTCCGGCAGCGCCGCAGTGGCCAATTGAACAAATCGCCCGGATTGACCGCATAGTTTTACGCATTGGCGCGTATGAACTTTTGATAGGCAACGACGCCCCGCCTAAAGTAGTGATTAACGAAGCCGTCGAGCTAGCTAAAGCCTTTGGCGGCGATAATTCATCTAAGTTTATTAACGGCGTACTTGGTACTTTGCTGCGCAATAAAGAAGCCGCAGCAGGTAAAAAGACGCCAAAGGCCAAAAAGGCTACTACTAAAAAACCTGCCAAGGAAGTTAAAAGTGCAAAGGCCTAAACCGTTTAAGCGCATTGGCAAGCTGGTCCACCGTTCGCCGGTAATTAAAGAAGTATCACGCGAACCAACCGCCGGCGGGATTATTTACCGACGGGGCAGTAGCGGAATCGAAATCCTGCTGGTCCAGGATTCTAAAGACCGCTGGACAATCCCCAAGGGCCATATAGAAGAAGGCGAAACTCCGCGTCAAACTGCCGAGCGCGAGATGCGCGAAGAAGTCGGCCTAAAAAAGATGCGCGTCGGCGATTTTTTAGGCAAAATCAATTTTCGCTACCGACGAGAAAATAGCCTAGTACTAATAACCCAAGAAGTATTTCTAATTGAAGCCCTAGGCGACACCAACGACATCAAGCCAGAAGACTGGATGAATGGTATCGCCTGGTTGCCGGTTAACGAAGCTCTAGAAAAAATCGAATACGACGACATCGGCAAATTAATCTTGCTTGGCCTGCAAAAAATTAGGAGCAGTAATAAATAATATGGACGCACAACAATATCAGGATTTTGCGACAAAATTTTTGGGTGGCAATTTTAGCGACCCGCAGCTATTAATTACCGCCTTTACTCACCGCAGCTACTTAAACGAACACCGCAAAAGTGTCAGCGAACATAACGAGCGACTGGAGTTCTTGGGTGATGCCGTGCTAGAGCTAGTGGTTACCGAGTATCTATACGGCAACTACAGCGAGCCGGAAGGCGTTTTAACCAACTGGCGATCAGCTCTAGTGCGCACCGAGAGTATCGGTGCGGCGGCTGACCGGTTAGCGATGGAACAATTACTGCGCTTGTCACGCGGCGAGAAAAAGGCCAACTCCGAGCGAGCTCGTCTGCAAATCCAAGCCAACTGCTACGAGGCCGTCATCGGCGCGCTTTATCTAGACAAGGGGTATGACGCCGCCAAGAAATTTATCCACGATACGCTACTAAATACCCTGCCTGACATTTTGCATAGTGGCTCGTGGATAGATCCAAAATCAAAGCTGCAGGAAGTTGCCCAAGAACACGATGGCCAGACTCCAAATTACCGAGTATTAGAAGAAAGCGGCCCCGACCACGACAAACAGTTTACGGTGGGTGTCTTTGTGGGCGAGAAGTTAGTCGGCAAGGGTAGTGGCAGTAGTAAACAGGCTGCGCAGGTCGAAGCCGCTGCCGTGGCGCTAAAAAGCTACGATCCGGCCTAACACCTTGATTTTTCGAGTCTTTATCTGTAAAATAGCTTGGAATGTTAGCGATTAGGTTGCAGCGCACGGGCCGCAAAGGGCATGCCCAGTTTCGGGTGATTGTCCAGGACGGCCGTTTTAGCCCCACCAGTGGCCGGGTGGTGGCTTATGTTGGTAGTTATGATCCTCACACCAAAGTGGCCAAACTGGACGGTGAAAAGATTAAAACTTACCTAGCCAGTGGTGCTCAGCCTTCGCCGCGAGTCATTAGCTTATTAAAAGCAGACAAGATTAAGTTGCCCGAATGGGTTATGGAGTTAGGCCAGAAGCAACGAGCTGTCCGCAACCCCGACAAGCGACGTAGTACTCGGCCTGAGGCTCCGGCCGAAGAAGCGGCGCCAGCTGCTGAAGAGCCAGCCGCCGCCGAGTCCACTGAAGCTGTCGAAGCTGAAGCACCAGCCGCCGAAACTCCAGCTCAAGAAGCCCCGGTAGAAGAAGGAGAGGAGGTGGTAGCCACACCCGAAGAACCAGTGGCCGAGACCCCAGACGAAGAAGCTCCGCCGGCCGCCGCCGAGCCTACGCCGGCCGAAGATACGGCTGTAGGTGATGAGCCAAGCGAACCAATCGCTGAAGAACCAGCCGAATCAAAAGATTAGCCGCCCGGCCCTAAAAGCGATATACTTTTTTTAGCAACGTTTTTAAATTCAGAAAATCTATGAGGAGAGACCGACAATGAGTGAAATAGACCAACAGTTCGTAGAATATATTATCAAATCGTTAGTTAATCACCCCGACAAGGTAGAGATCGCCCGCAGTGTCGATGAGCGCGGTGTGCTGCTTGAGTTGTCGGTAGATCCAGAAGACCTTGGTCGGGTAATCGGCAAGCGCGGCGCCACAGCTCAGTCTTTGCGGACGCTATTGCGAGCACTTGGTACCAAAAACGAGGCCCGCTACAACTTAAAAATCGTTGACACCGGCTATCCGGAGGGCAAAGGTCCGCGAGCAGAAGAATCCCAACCGGCAGCCCAGCCAACCAGCGACGATGGTGCTACTGATGATTCTGCAAGTCCTGCGCCGGTTGTGGCCGATGAGGATGCAATAACAACCGAAGAATCCGTCGCCGAAGCCGAACCAACTATCGAGGCCGAAGCTCCGGCCCAAGAAGTAGAAGACGATGACCAAGTTGACCTGGCCAGCAAAACTCGCCGCGAGCTTGCCGAACTCGACGACCTAGAACTCTAAGCCGCTTCCAGATAAATAATTTGGCTGTCCGTCTCGGACGGTAGATAGTAACTATCTAATAGATAACGAGCGTGAACTCTCAAATCTTTGGGCGTCCAAGGGACTTTAGTAGAAAACTCCAATATCCCCAGAAGAGTGTAAGCGTGAGGTGTCTTAATTTTGTATGGAATGTTATTGAGCCAGTCCAGGGCTTGGAGCAAACCCAGAGTGCTAGGGACGGGGAATAAGTCATATGCGCTGTTAGCCAATTCCCAGCAGGTTTCGCCCTCTTCGGACGATACTATTTGAATTCCCTCAGTACCTCTTAGTGGCTTCACTTTTTCCTTCTATTTATTTCTAAGTATTTGAAACTGAGTCGTGCTCTTCAATCATCTGCGCAGCTTGAAATCGCTCTGCTTCTGTCAGTTCAAATTCTGGGATTCTAACTGGCGCAAGAGCGACTGCCTGTCTGAGCCCACTCAAGATCATTGCACCCGAACGTTCAGGCACAATAAGCTCACCATCTTCCTCTCTTGCATTCGAAAATAAAGCATCCGCCACAAAGCCATTGGTGTATGCTGCCACCACCTTCTCGGATACATAGACTTCATCTTCTCTCACAGCAAGCTCCCGGACAATAATTTCTTCGGTTCTTTGCCTCGGTTTCATAGATTTACAATATAATAAGAATTGATGAAAGTCCAAGTAATTACTTTGTTCCCAGAGATGTTCGAAGGCGTATTAAATACCTCGATGTTATGGAAAGCCCAAGAAAATAAGCTAGTTGAGTATGAGCTAATTAATCTGCGCGATTTCGGCCTTGGCCCGCGTAAACAAGTTGATGATACGCCTTACGGTGGTGGTGATGGTATGGTACTGATGCCGGAGCCACTATTTGCGGCGGTTGAACATGCTAAAAAGACTAACCCCGACGCTAAAGTTTTACTAATGACGCCGCGCGGCGATCAGTTTAACCAAGAAATGGCCCGCGAATTTGCCGCTACCGAAGCTGGGCTAATAATTATCTGCGGCCGCTACGAAGGCTACGATGAGCGAATAACCACAATAGTCGACAAACAAATTTCGATTGGCGAATATATTCTAACTGGCGGGGAACTACCGGCGATGGTGATTGTCGATGCGGTAACCCGGCTGATCCCGGGCGTACTAGGCGGAGCCACCAGCGCTGCCAAAGAGAGTTTTAGTAAAGCCGGCGAGCGCGAGCATCCTCAATATACTCGACCCGAAGAATTCCAGGGGCTCAAAGTGCCGGACATCTTACTCTCCGGCCATCACAAAAATATTGAATCTTGGCGAGACCAGAACAAAAAATAAGGAGGATGAGCAGCGAACCTGGTCGCCTTGGCGACTCAGCTTTGCCGATGAGCGATGAGAAGGAACCATTGGTGCCTTCTCATAACCCTTGCGCTTACCAATAGAAAGTACTATAAATTAAGCATAATTAACTAGGAGTCATTAATAATGACATTCTCAAAACTATCAACAAAAAATTGGCGCGGCGGCGGTACGCCAAGGTTAGAAGACAAACAATGGAACAGCATCAGCCTACTCGGCTTAGTCTTGCTGGTTATGGCATTAACCCAACTCGTTTCATTCAGCGCTTTTAAGGACATCCTTGCCGTCATTGGGCTTGGCAAACCTGCTGCGTGGGCGGTTGGTTTAATTATTGCTGAAGTTTGGGCGGCATCTACCTTCTTTAAGGTTCGTCTGTCTAGCGCCTTTCGTCTTGTTGGCTCGGGCCTGGCACTACTAGTCGCAGGTTTTTGGTTTGTTGAGACCGTTCGCCAAGCCGCCATGTCTCCCGACATGGCATCCCCAGTCAGTAATGTGGGCTACTTTGGTCGTTTTTTGGCCCAACAGCCCGGTTGGTGGACAATAATTGAAGTTACCATTCTACTTTTCTACACGCTATACGCTGTAGACCTTACTAAGAACTCAGACTAAGCCCAGTTCTTACACCTGCCGCTCGGCTCGCAGTGTATAATTGATATATGTTTACGTTACCAAAGCTAGACTATGAGTTTAACGCGCTAGAGCCTCACATTGACGCCAAGACGATGGAGATTCATCACGACAAGCATCACGCCACTTATGTAGATAAACTAAATGCCGCGCTTGAGGGCCACGACGATTTGTTAAAAAGGGACATCGTCGAGCTAATTACTAATCTAGACAAAGTACCGCAAGATATCAGAACCGCGGTTAGAAATAACGGTGGTGGCCACGCTAATCACAGCTTTTTTTGGACGGTTATGTCGCCAACTGGCGGCGGCCAACCAAAAGGCCAACTAGCCGAGGCCATCAACCAGACCTTTGGCAGCTTTGAAGATTTTAAAACCAAGTTTAAAGAGGCTGCACTGGGCCGATTCGGCAGTGGCTGGGCTTGGCTATGCTACCACGATAACGCTTTGCACATTTGCTCTACCCCCAACCAAGACAGTACGGTTATGGAAGATAAATCCCACGCGCCAATTCTGGGGTTAGACGTTTGGGAGCACGCTTATTATTTGAAATACCAAAACAAGCGCCCCGATTACGTTGACGCTTGGTGGAACGTGGTTAATTGGGATCAAGTCGAAAAGTATTTTGGCATGTTAGCCAAGTCCTAGCGTTGCCATTTAAGCTAAAGCTTATTTACTCTCGGTGATATAGTAGAGCTTATGCGATATACTTTCCGGCTCAGGTCGTCACACCAGTCACATATTTTAAAAAAGCATCGGCGCTCCACGATTATACAAGCCGTGATGATACTAATCGCGCTAAGCGTGTTGGCCACAATCGTTGGCGTATCGAATCTTTCTGGGCGAGATTTCTTTGAGGGCTTTTGGTTCTCATTTTTGCGCGTATCATCAGCCTACGTAATTTCTCTGATGCTAGCGCTAGTACTGGCGTTTGTAATCACTTTTCGACGCCGGTTAGAAAATTTACTCTTACCGTTATTTGATGTGCTGCAGAGTTTCCCGTCGTTTGCCTTGATACCACTTTTGGTGGCATCGTTTCAAAGCTCGCCATCAATTGCGGTAGTGGCAGTACTAGTTATGGCCATGATTTGGCCACTGCTATTTGGCATAATTACGGCGCTCAAAAATCGCCGCGAAGATTTAGACGAAGCCGCCAAAATCTACGGTGCCACCGGCTGGCACTATCTGCGACGCGTGACGCTACCAGAACTATTTCCAGCTATCATAACCGGCTCAATCATCGCTTGGGGCGATGCGTGGGACTTACTAATCGGCGCCGAGCTTTTAGTAGTGGTTGGTCTTGGCGTTGGTCGCTACCTTGGCTTGCTGGGCGAGCACCATCAGAATGGTTTGCTGGCGTTTGGTATCGTGGCCTATCTAGGCATACTATTTATCATTAATAAAATTATTTGGCTGCCACTTTTGCGCAGAGCTACCAAATACCAGACAGAATCTTAAAAGTGGAACCTATAATAAAAATCCAATCCGTCAGCAAGTCATTCGAAATAGACAGTGGTCACTTATTGGCGCTCAAGTCAGCCTCTTTTGAAGTCCAAAGGGAGAGTTTTTGTGCCTGATTGGCCCATCGGGTTGTGGTAAATCAACCTTACTGCGAATTATTGCCAATTTAATGGAACCGACCCACGGCACTGTTGAG
>CAYTYX010000009.1:1392-12977 GCA_964442325.1 uncultured Candidatus Saccharibacteria bacterium | reverse complement strand
ATGGCTCATAACCATGAGGTCGCAGGTTCGAGTCCTGCCCCCGCTACCAAGAAAAGAGTCCCACTCCTATGGGGCTTTTTTCTTGATCGAGACTATAAATTGATAAGATTATAGGGTGAAAATTAAAATTGAACCGGGTAAGTACGTCGTGGCGGTCAGTGGCGGCATGGACTCCATGGTATTGCTTGACTTGTTAAGTAAAATGAGAGAGGTGGAGCTGGTGGTAGCTAACTTTAACCACGGCATCCGTGTCGATTCAGCTATAGATGAGGAGTTGGTTGCCCTAACTACCCATAAACTTGATTTACCTTTTGAAGTTGGCTATGGCCGATTAGCTTCAACTACCAGTGAGGCCGCTTCCCGAGCAGCCAGGTATAAGTTTTTAGAAAAGGTTCGCCAAAAATATGGTGCCAAGGCGATAATTACAGCCCACCACCAGGACGATTTAATCGAAACAGCCATTATTAACTTGCTACGTGGCACCGGCTGGCGTGGTTTAGTGGCAATTATGCGCTCGCCCGGCAGAGTTCGCCCCCTGCTGGGAATCTCTAAAAAACAGCTACTAAGCTATGCCAAAGCCAATAAACTAAGCTGGCACGAGGATAAAACCAATACCGACCCGAAATATCTGCGCAATCGGGTGCGGACCGAGATTGTGCCCAAACTGACTGCGGCCGATCGCCGGCAGCTCCTAGATGCAATCAACCGGTTGGCCGATGGTGCACCCGAGCTAGAGGATAAACTAAGTGGTTTATCGGCGGCAATTAAAGCCGATGGCGTGATTAGTCGCCGAGCTTTTGCGGCATTGCCCACTACGGTTGGCAACGAGTTGCTCCTTAGCTGGTTAAAAGAGGCCGGTGCTAAGGATAGCGATCGCCGACAAGTTGCGCGCTTGAGTCTGGCTATCAAGAGCGCTCCGGCCGGCACTCGGCACAATGCCGGTGGAAAACTATGGCTGGAAGTCGGGCCGGCATCAGCCCGCCTGTTATAATGTTTGCTAGATATGGATAATAAGCAGTTCCGGCTTCGGCCCGCCGGCGCCAAGCCGCCCGGCAGTCGTTTCAAAAACATTGGTTTTATTACTCTGGTAATCCTGACCGGTCTGATTATCTATGCGGCCTTTAACCAGCCAACTAACTTAACACAAGTGCCGTTTAGTCAGGCAATCAGTGATGCTAACGCCGGCAAGCTCAAAGAAATTACCGTCAAAGGCGACCAAGAATTAGACATTACACCAGTTGGCCAAAACCAACCCACCGAAAAGTCATATAAAGAAGCCGGCTCCAGTATCTACGAGCAAGGCCTGCAACAGGGCAAAGTCACGGTAGTCAATAAACCACAATCTTCGGCTAATAGTATATGGGTGATTCTGCTTGGCAATGTTCTGCCGGTCGTGATAATCGCGGTAATATTACTGATGTTGTTCCGCAGTGCTCAAGGCCAAGGCAACCAAGCATTAAGTTTTGGTAAAAGCCGCGCCCGGCTCTACGGTAACGAAAAAACCAAAGTGACCTTTAAAGATATTGCCGGCGATGCCGAGGCCAAACAGGACTTGGCCGAAGTCGTGGAGTTTTTGAAGTTTCCAAAGAAGTTCGAGAGCGTTGGTGCTCGGACACCAAAAGGTGTGCTGTTGATTGGCCCGCCGGGCACCGGTAAGACATTGCTAGCCCGGGCCGTAGCCGGCGAAGCCGACACACCGTTTTTCAGCATCTCCGGTTCGGAATTTGTCGAGATGTTCGTTGGTGTTGGTGCTTCTAGGGTACGCGACCTATTTGCTAAGGCTAAGAAAAACGCGCCTTGCATTGTATTTGTAGATGAAATCGACGCCGTTGGCCGCCGACGTGGTTCTGGTATGGGCGGCGGTCACGACGAACGCGAACAAACTCTTAACCAAATTTTGGTCGAGATGGACGGCTTTGAGCAAGGCCAAAACGTAATTGTATTGGCTGCCACCAACCGAGCCGATGTGTTGGACCCGGCGCTACTGCGTCCCGGCCGCTTTGACCGCCGCGTCAACATCGACTTGCCCGACCGACTCGACCGACTGGCTATCCTAAAGCTACATTTTGCCGAGAAGCCAATAAGCAAAACCGTAGACCTTGACTCGATGGCGGCCAAAACGGCCGGTAGCTCTGGTGCCGATCTAGCTAATATGGCTAACGAAGCGGCTATTATTGCCGCTCGTCGCGGCCGCAAAGTTATAGAGAACGAAGACGTCGTAGAAGCATTTGAAAAAGTCGCCATTGGTCCGGAGCGCAAAAGCAAAGTGATGAACGAGAAAGAAAAAGAGCTGACTGCCTATCACGAAGCTGGGCACGCTGTAGTTGGTCATGTTTTGCCAGACAGCGATATGGTCCATAAGGTTACCATCATCCAGCGTGGCTCGGCTGGCGGCGTAACCTGGTTTATCCCACCCGAAGATCGCAGCTACCATAGCGTAATCGAATTCAAAGACGTTTTGGCGCGAATGATGGGTGGCCGGGTGGCCGAAGAATTGGTTTACGGCCCAGACCGCGTTACAACCGGCGCCAGCAGTGACTTGGAAAGATCTGCCGAGCTGGCTCGGGAAATGATAATGAAGTTTGGTATGGGCAAGCAGCTGCGTAACCAAGCTTTCCAGACTGATGAGGGGATGATGCTGGAGCGTCTGGTGCACGAGCGGATGTATTCGGACGAAACCGCCAAGATAATTGACGATGAAGTCGAAGCGTTGATTACTGAGGCCACCAACCGTGCCCGTGAGGTAATTAAGGCCAATATGACTAAGCTCGAAGCGCTTAAAAAAGCATTGCTGGAAAAAGAATCAATCGAAGCTCCAGAAGTCGAGACGATTTTGGCTGGCACAGTAATGCCCAAATCCGCCGCTCTGTACTAAAATATAGCCATGGAACAAGAAAAAAATAAAAATGAGCTAAGTCAACCAATTCCACTTGAAATGCCGTCTGTGGCAGGCTGGAAAGAAGTGCCCTTAAAAGAAAACACCGAGCCGTTAGTACCAATTGGCTCTTTCGTCGGAAATAATTTTGACCGGATTTTTACCAGCTCAATTTATTACGGTGAGCGACAAGACTCTCCATATGGACGAGAAAGTTTAGAAGGCTCACTTGTCACAACTTTTGCACGAAAAGAAGTAGCCGAGCAATTGCTTGACGCGGACTCAAGTTTGCCTTTAGGGATGCATATTATTGTTTATGACTCGTATCGTTCTTTGGAAGTCCAACAATCGTTATACGACCAATATCTCAATGCCCTTAAGAAAGAGCACTCCGATTGGACTGAAGAACAACTTTCTACCGAAACCCAGAAATTTGTTTCTATACCGTCTACGAATCCGGACAGGCCATCGCCTCACAATACGGGCGGGTCAATAGACGTGGCAGTATATAAACTTCCGGATGGAGTGGAGTCTAGAGTCACCGAAATTAACAATCGAGTTGCTGAAATTGGTGGTGACACAAAAAACGCGCAAGAAGTCTATGAATTAGAAATGGAAAGGATCGGCTTAATTGCTAAGCATGCCGAGCTATTAGACTTTGGTACTTTGTGGGATTGGGGTGGTCCGGAAGCTGCTTTAAATTATTACGAAGTTCTCGCCCAACAAAGAGAATTAAATCCCAAAGAACAAACTGCCAAAGACAATCGCCGACTGCTTTATAACGTCATGATAAATGCCGGGTTCGAACCCTACGCCGATGAATGGTGGCATTATAATTCTAAAAAATCACAGATGGGTGCTAAAACGGCCGGATTAGTGACCGCTGAATATGGAGCAGCTCAACTGTCAGACGAAAACCGCAAAATTGAGGAGATTCGACGACTGCATCTTCAAGGCAGTGAGATATTAAGCAAACTTCAAGGAGACTTGATGGATAAATTTGGCCGCCAGCCGGGTTGGTTTGAAGTTGCCGTAAAAGCTGCCAAAGAAATGGGCGATCCGACCGTTACGACCCTACCTAGAGCCGCCAAAATCCAGCCACCCGAAGAAAAAGCGGCTTGAAATCCAACGCACTGTACTAAAATTAGACTATGAAAATTGGCGTAGTTGGCAGCATGCAATATACCGAGAAGATGATTGAGTTTAGAGACAAACTAAACTCTATGGGCCACACCGCCTTTGTTACTAGTCTAGCTGATCCATTTGTTGGTAAAACCGACGAGGAAAAGGAAACTATCAAGCTAGACCAGAAAATGCACAAAGATGCCATTCGCGAGTTTTGGAAGCTGATGCAGGGCGCCGATGCCATTTTAGTTATTAATCTAGATAAGCATGGAGTGAAAAATTACATTGGCGGCAATACTTTTTTAGAAATTGGCTTTGCGCATGTACTAAATCAAAAGATATACCTCCTGAATCCAGTCCCCGAAATGCCATATTACAAAACCGAGATCGTAGCCATGGAGCCAATAGTTATTGACAACGACCTGTCGAAAATTGTCTAAACTGTTAAAATTAAGTTATGGCGATTGAGAGGATTGTAAATACCAAAACGGCTGATGAGCCGGAAGAGCAGGTGCTAGAACAAACCCTGCGGCCGCATGATTTTACCAACTACATTGGCCAAGAACGAATTAAAACCGCACTCAAACTGGCAATCGCCGCCGCCAAAAAACGCGGCGAGCCGCTTGACCACGTGCTGCTGCACGGCCCACCTGGACTCGGCAAGACCACCCTGGCAGGTGTGATTGCCCGCGAAATGGGTGCCCAAATCCGCGTCACTAGCGGCCCGGCAATCGAACGCGCCGGCGACCTGGCCAGCCTATTAACCAACCTGGCCGACGGTGACATTTTATTTATAGACGAAATCCACCGCCTGCACCGAAGCATTGAAGAAGTGCTGTATGCGGCGATGGAAGATTTTAAACTCGACATAATGCTGGGCAAAGGTCCAAGCGCTAAATCTTTAAGGCTCGATTTGCCTAAATTTACAATCATTGGCGCTACCACTCGCACTGGCAACTTAGCCGCGCCGCTGCGCGACCGCTTTGGCATAACGCATCGGCTGGAATTTTATAACCCAGACGAGATCACCAAAATCATCAAGCGGGCCGCCAAGATTATGAATGTCAAAATCGACGATAAAGCCGCCCAACTGCTGGCCCAACGTTCGCGCCTGACGCCGCGCATCGCCAACCGGCTACTTAAACGCGTTCGCGACTACGCCGACATAAACGGTGACGGTATAGTTGATTCGAGCCTAAGTCTGAAAGCCCTAGATTTACTAGAAATTGATGAGCTGGGCCTAGACGCTTTTGACCGTAAATTACTAGCCGCCATCATCGATAACTACGCCGGTGGGCCAGTCGGTCTGGAAACCTTAGCCGCTCTAACTTCCGAAGAACGTAGTACCATCGAAGAAGCCACCGAGCCTTACCTAATGCAAATCGGAATGCTGGAGCGTACACCGCGTGGTCGCAAAGCCACACCCAAAACCTGGCAGCATTTGGGCAGAAAACAAACTAAAGGTGGGCAACCCAGCTTGCTTTAATTTCAAACCAATATGCAACCATCATCTATTGCCCAACCAAACGAAAAACCAGCGCAGCAAGTTTTGGCCATTAAGCGCCACCCAATTGGTCTTATCTTGATATATATACAGGCGGTAATCGCGTTGGCGGCAATTATAGGCTTGGGTATTTTTGCAGCGCCAAACTATTTGACCAACCTATCCGGCGGCGCCCAGAGCCTGATTGCCAGCGGCGTGGCACTACTGATTGTTTTGATCGGGGGAGTTTTGGGCGTTGCTACTTTAGTCTATCGCCGCAACTGTATTTTGGTGACCGACCACGACGTGGAGCAACTTAGTCAACGCAGCCTGCTGGTTCGTAAAATTACGCGTCTGGAAATGACTGATGTCGAAGATGTCAGCGCCGAGCAGCATGGATTGTTGCAGACCATTTTTGGTTATGGCACACTAACCGTCGAGACGGCCGGGGCGGTTGATAACTTTGTCTTCACCTATTGCCCACACCCAAATACATATGCCGCGCAAATCTTGCAAGCCCGGGCGCGTTATATCGAACGAAGTGGCACTAAACCCTAGTTACTTGTAAGCGCGTAAGGATTGGTGGTAGTTTCCATATGCTGGCTGGCCAAAATGTAGCCGGCGCAGGCAATCTTTTTACCATTGCAATCGCTAGATTTAGAAATTTGAGGCTGGGCACCGGCCGCAAAAGCTATGTAATTATAGTCCGGATTTTGGCAGCTGCCTTTGCCGGATGGGTCCTGGCAGGCACCGGCCGGTATGTCGCTAAGACTAGCCAAGCTTAGTGGGTACTGGCCGTTTAGCGCGTAGTATCTTTGGATTGCCAGTTGCAGTGAATAAAGATCAGTCCGGCGCTGGTCGTCGCGGTTGCGTGCTTGTATAGCTGCATACTGCAAGGCCACTAGTGTAATTAAGATGCCGGCCGTGACCAGAACCAGCAATCGCTCGGCACTTATCAACGATTGGTCGTCGCCGCCTTTTAAGAACCGCTTTAACATATAGTTAATTATACCTAGTTAAAACTAACCCCAAAAATTGTATAATATAAGTTAAGCAAAAGGGTTAATCTAATCGGGAGACTTTAATGTCCGCAAAAACCACCAAAAAACCAGTCGTCGCAAAAACTAAACCATCCGATAGCGGTAAAAGCCAAGCGCTAAAACTAGCCGTCGATCAAATCGAAAAGCAGTTTGGCCAAGGGGCAATTATGCGCCTAGGCGAATCTTTGAAAGCCAATGTCGAGACCATAACTACCGGCAGTGTAGGGCTGGATTTGGCGCTGGGTGGCGGTATTCCACGGGGTCGGGTGATTGAAATTTATGGCCCGGAAAGCTCTGGTAAAACAACCGTTTGTTTGCATATTGTTGCCGAAGTCCAAAAAACCGGTGGTACTGCCGCATTTATTGACGCCGAGCACGCGCTTGACCCAACTTACGCCAAAAAAATCGGTGTCGATACTGCCAACCTGCTACTTAGTCAGCCCGATAGCGGCGAACAAGCGCTAGAAATTCTAGAGGCATTAGTGCGCTCCAATGCAGTTGACATCGTGGTGGTGGACTCGGTGGCGGCGCTTGTGCCCCAAGCCGAGATCGAAGGCAATATGGGCGATGCCCAAATGGGTTTGCAGGCCCGCTTGATGAGCCAGGCCCTGCGCAAATTGACCGGCGTCATTAGCAAGACCAAATGTACAGTTATATTCGTTAACCAGTTGCGTATGAAAATTGGCGTGATGTTTGGTAACCCCGAAACCACCACCGGCGGTCAGGCTCTCAAGTTCTATTCCAGCGTGCGAATGGACATCCGCCGGATTGGCCAAATTAAAAGCGGTGAAGATGTAGTTGGCAACCGCGTGCGTGTTAAAATCGCCAAAAATAAAGTTGCGCCGCCATTCCGCCAAGCCGAGTTCGACATAATGTATAACGAAGGCATTAGTCGTGAAGGCGATGCGCTAGACTTAGCCGTGAACGACGATGTAGTCCAAAAATCAGGCGCCTGGTTTGAGTACGGCGGAGCCAAAATTGCCCAGGGTCGTGAAGCTGCCAAGCAATACCTGCGCGATAACCCTAAAGTCTTAGACAAAATTTCCGCCCAAGTCCGCGAAGCTGCCGCCAAAGCCGAGTAGGTAAATGAAAATCACTGCTATTAAGCAGCAAATTAAAAACCCCGAGAGGGTAAGTATTTTTATTGATGGTAAATACAGCTTCAGTTTGAGTTTTGATGAACTGCTCGAACAAAAAATAAGAAATAACCAGGAGTTGGACGAGCCACGGCTGGCCAAGCTCAAAAAATTATCGGCCGATGGCAAATTGCGAATGCGGGCACTGGAGTGGGCGCTAAACCGGCCGCGGTCGCTGCGCGAATTCGGCGATTATCTGCGCCGTAAAAAAGTTGACCCTGGCTTTGGCGATGCGCTGGCAGCCGATTTTTTAAAACGGGGTTATTTGAGCGAGCCTAACTTTGCCCGCTGGTTGGTTGATGTGCGGACGCGTGGTGGTAAAAGCAATCGGGCGATTGCCGCCGAGCTGGCCAGCAAAGGCATCAGCCGCGAGCTAGCCGATGAAGCTCTTGGCTTAACAGACACCAGCGAGACCGAACGCTTGCAGCAGGTCATCGCCAAAAAAGCCGGACTAAGCCGCTACCAAGCTAACCCCCAAAAATTCATCGAGTATTTGGCCCGGCAGGGCTTTTCTTACGATCTAATAAAAGAACAACTTAAGCAGCCGCATACTTAAATCTCGTCGCTTGACTAGCTTAAGCTTTTTGGTTTAAATAAGACCAGGCAGAGGGATTTTATGGGATTATTTTTTAGCTCTAGAGATTACCCGGCAGACGAAGCGGTTAATGCCGCCGATTATTATGAATCAGTGTCGGAAGTTGAGCCGCCAGCGGAGTTTGAGCAACCGGCCGTTTTAACCCAACCGCAGACAATTTTAGAGACCCCAAGTCCGCGCTTAATTACCGACATTATCGCACCGTGGGAAGTGCTGCCAGCTTTAGACCAAACGCCGGCACAGTCGAGAGAAACTACAGAACGATTGCCACAAGTTGAACTACTAGATAATCGCAACACAGGACGGTTGATGGATATCGCTGGCCCGATTTATTCGGTTTAGATAAAAATGGTCGGAGTGGGCGGACTTGAACCGCCGACCTCATCGTCCCGAACGATGCGCGCTACCAACTGCGCCACACTCCGTTAATAGAAGTTTATCAGCTTAAAGTGCGCTAAAATAGTAGTAATGCCCAAGGCTGCTTTTCTCGTAGCAATCGTTCTGCTTGTCCTAATAATTGCTGAAGTACTTTGGCGAGGCAGACTTTTGCAAGGCGAATGGTTGCGCAAATTTGTCCACGCGTCGGTTGCTGTTTTTGTAGCTTTTTGGCCATGGCTGATCAGCTGGCATTGGATTGAATTAATCGGTGTGGCCTTTTTGGTTGGAACATTTTTAAATCGTCGGCTAAGAATTTTCCATATGCTGGCTGGTCTGCGTTCCGGCAGCTTGGGCGATATTGATTTTGCTCTGGTTATAGTCGCCTGTGCGCTGCTAACAAATATTAAAATTTTCTTTTGCCTGGCGATTCTACACCTGGCCTTGGCCGATAGCGCGGCAGCCTTGGCTGGCCAAAAATGGGGCAAGCGGTGGAGCTACGGCGTGTGGGGATATTATAAAACGGTCATTGGCTCAATGGCGTTTTGGTTTGCCTCACTTTGTATTTTGGGTGTCGGCGGTTTATTTGCTAACAGCGCAATATCATACAGAGATTACGTAGTGCTGCTGCTGGCCCTGCCACCCATTTTGACTGCTCTAGAGAACGTATCTTATAAAGGTGTCGATAATCTAACTGTCCCACTGGCTGTCGTTTTGGCCTTAAAACTGGTTAGCTAATAAATTTCTAAGAATAACTTGGGGCGAATGATGGGACTTGAACCCACGACTTTCTGCTCCACAAGCAGACGCTCTAACCAACTGAGCTACATTCGCCGTATTAGAAATCAACCCAGAACAGGTTTATTCTACCATCAAATAACAGATTGAGCTAGGCGAGAGTGAGCGCAAAATATATAATTAGGCTCAACCGATATGCATGACTTAATAACTATTTTTTGGTTTTTACTACCTGCCGGTATGGCCAATATGGCACCGATAATTTTTAACCGTCTCCCGCTACTTAATGTGCCGGTAGATTTTGGCCGGCAGTGGCGGGGCAAGCCGATTTTTGGCCCGCATAAAACTTACCGCGGCTTTTTTGTTGGTGTGGTCTTGGCAATCGGGTTCGTATACCTACAAAAATGGCTGGCACCGCACATCGGCTCTTACAATTTAGTCAACTACCAAACAATTAACCTGATAGGCTTAGGCTTCTTGCTGGGCTTCGGCGCGCTGACTGGAGATTTGTTGAAGAGTTTTGCCAAACGCCGCGTCGGTCGACGCAGCGGCCAATCGTGGGTACCATTCGATCAAATTGACTGGGTAGTCGGCGCTTTGGTGGCATCCAGCCTTGTTGCTAACTTTACACTCCAACAAGTCCTGCTGGCACTAATAGTTTTTGGCTTATTACACCCAGTCTCAAACCTAGTAGGTTACGCTCTAAAGTTTAAACCTAATAAATTTTAAGTGGATTTTTTGACTTTGGCGTAGCGCACGGCAAAATAGTCTCTAATCGCCAGTAGACCCAGTAAAACCGAAAATATAACGACCGTGCCAGCTAAGCGGTCAAAGGCTGCGAATACCTCGAGTCCGAATAGGCCATACAGGCAGTATATAAAGGTACTCGGGAAGGGTCCGGCACCGGCATAAAACAACCAGTCGCTACTGCGCCCAGCATTTTTGCGGATTGCCGCTAAAACTCTAGTTAGGACAACTAGATAAATAAGCATCGCGCCAGCAGCTGCGCCAACTAATCCCACATGTATCAACCCAACCATAAATAGGCTAAAGCTAGTGCTATCGGCCAGTACATCAACAAATTTACCGCGGTCCGACGTAGTTTTTTGCAAGCGCGCAACCGCGCCGTCTAACTGGTCGCAAATTAGCATCGCAATCATTAGCCAAAAAGCCACCGTTAGGCTGTGGTTTATCACCAAAACAAAAGCCGCCATTGCCCCAACACCGGCGTAGCTAATAACATCGGGTGTAATCCGTAAAGCGGCCAATACTGCCGCAGCCGGCCGGAAAAACCGGCTGCGCTTAAGCGCTATACTCTGGTAAGCTCGCTCGTCCCATGGCTGCATCTTGGTTTTATTATAACTCCGGTTGTTCGTAGCGCTATATCCAATATAATTACTTACTAGACAGGATGAAATTTTAAGTGACCGCCACCAACCACGCCCTATCAGGCGCTCTTATTGGAGCGCTTTTGCCGCTACCGGTTGCTATACCGGCTGCCTTTATGTCGCATTTTATACTCGATAAAATCCCGCATTACGGCATAGATGATGACCAGCGCAACAGCTCAAAAATCTACAAAACAATTGTTTTTAGCGACGTGACAATCGCCCTGACGATTGGCGTTGCAGCGGCCTTACTGCACAAGTGGGCAATGCTGGCCGGCGGTATCGCTGCCTATTCACCCGATGCAACGCTGGTTCATTACTATTTTTCAAATGGTCACACGTTTAATATCAAACCAAAAAACGGCTTTATGAAGTTTCACCTGGCTATGCAGTATGAGCGACCGTGGGGAATTTTCCCGGAACTAGCCGTAGGCTTAGCGATGGTGCCATTTGTCATCAGCCGGTTAATGAACTAGCTCATTGCTTACAAAACAGGGGTGATTATGGTAAAGTAAGCCAAGCATGCGGGTGTGGTATAGCGGCCATTATTCCAGTTTTCCAAACTGGCGACGAGGGTTCAACTCCCTCCACCCGCACCAGGCTCGCCCCCGTAGCTCAGTTGGATAGAGCAGGAGACTTCTAAGCTCAAGGTCGCAAGTTCGAGTCTTGCCGGGGGTACCATTTGTTATAATTAGTCCAGATGGACAGGCCGCAAACTTTAGTGTTGGTGAGGCACGCCGAGTCATTACGCAATAAAGTCAAAAAAGGCAGCACCTACTTTGCCGACGAAGCCGCCAGAAGAACGGTTAAGGGCGTGCCTGATTATAAAA
>CAYTYX010000009.1:0-1382 GCA_964442325.1 uncultured Candidatus Saccharibacteria bacterium | reverse complement strand
TAGCGTCTAATTGTTTTTTGGTAATTTTAGTTATAAGCTTAAGCTAATTAAACAAAGGATCATCTTCATGCTCAGCTTAGCAAGTACGAATCTTTACAGTACAAATTCTACCACTTCGGCCGGTTTCAACAGTGCTGTACTTGTCATCTACTTCTTGATTATAGTTATTGTCTTAGTTAGTCAGTGGAAGATTTACACCAAAGCCGGGGAGCCGGGCTGGAAAGGCATTATACCGTTTTATAGCACCTGGGTCGGCCTTAGGCTAACTGGCCGCCCGAAGTTATGGATGCTCTGGTTATTCATACCGATCGTAAATATTTATTTTGCCATAGCCTACGTGAACGGATTCTCTAAGTCCTTTGGCAAAGGTGTAGGTAACACCTTTTTGTTACTACTCTTACCGTATGTTGGATACCCGATGCTGGCTTTTGGTGACGCCAAGTATGTGGGCCCCGGTGGAGATTCTGGCGTACCACACATCCCCGCTCAGCCAATGCCTACTGTTCCAACTATTCCCGTTAACAATCAGCCGCCAGAACAACCACCGGCTGCACCTACTGTCTAGTTCGCTCCACCTAGCTACATCTGTTAAATAATGCTAAAATTGTGGCGTCACTGCTTTTGTTTTCGTTTAAATTATGGCGGATGTAGCTCAGTTGGTTAGAGCGCTGGATTGTGGCTCCGGAGGCCGTGGGTTCAAGTCCCATCATTCGCCCCAAAATTTTTATGACTAAAAAACCCAAACCTTTTTCGTGGCCTGTTGGACTTGGCGGGCAACGCCCTCGAACCGAAGAGGAATATAACAAGTTCGTACTACAGACCGTACAGCCCGGGCTGGCTGGTCTTATGGACGGTTCAGTTTCAACACTGGCTCCGATATTCGCCGTAGCTTTTGCTACACACCAGCCCCATTTTGCTTTTGTGACTGGCGTCGCTGCTGCAGTTGGTGCTGGCATTAGTATGGCCTTTGCTGAAGCCCTGAGTGACACCGGCGAGCTAACTGGTCGCGGCCGGCCCCTGCGTCGGGGAATTATTATTGGCGCCATGACTTTTTTGGGCGGTATTTTTCACACCCTACCCTTTCTGTTTGGCAGCTTCCATCACGCCCTTATAGTCGCCTACTTGGTCGTTGGCATCGAGCTAATGCTCATCGCCTACATTCGCTACAAATATTTTGACATGAGGTTCTGGCTGTCTGTGCTGCAGGTTGTTGTAGGGGGCGGTTTGGTGTTTGTGGCCGGTATATTAATTGGCTCGAGTTAAAATTGATTAAGTATTAAAACTGTTACGAGTGGTATAGAAAGATTGTCTATCCCAAAGACACCTAGGCTCTCAGTAACAGTCAAAATTGGCGGCAAGACTACAATTAGCCACAGATAGTC
>CAYTYX010000008.1:0-12978 GCA_964442325.1 uncultured Candidatus Saccharibacteria bacterium | reverse complement strand
TTTAATAACCGACAAAAAAATCAGCTCAGTTCAGGAATTTTTGCCGCTACTTGAAAAACTAGCCGCTGCTGGCAAAAAAGACCTGGTGCTGATTGCCGAGGACGTAGAGGGCGAAGTACTAACAACATTGGTGCTCAATAAACTCAAAGGCGTGTTTAATGCCGTGGCCGTAAAAGCGCCAGCCTTTGGTGATCGCCGCAAAGACATCCTAGAAGACATCGCCATTTTGACTGGCGGGGAAGTAATTTCCGAAGAGCGCGGCGTGACGTTTGAGAACGCGGAGCTGTCGATGCTGGGCAATGCTCGCAAAGTGATTGCCGGCAAAGACGAGACGACAATTATCGAAGGCGCTGGTGCGGCTGGGGCTGTTAAGAAACGGATTGAGCAAATCAACCGGCAGATTGAATCAGCCAGTAGCGACTACGACCGAGAAGAGCTGGAAAAGCGCCGGGCGGCACTTTCGGGCAAGGTAGCTGTTATAAAAGTTGGTGGGGCAACTGAAACCGAAATCGAAGAAAAGAAATTCCGTGTGGATGACGCGGTAGCGGCCGTTAAGGCGGCCTTGAGTGATGGCGTTGTGCCTGGTGGCGGTGTGACGCTGGTGGATCTATCTAAGCTCATTAAAACTACATCCGTAGGCGGCGGCATACTGAAAAACGCGCTACTGGAACCCTTTAAGCAATTGATGACTAACGCCGGCGTAAATGCTGAAGCCAAACTCGAAAAAGTGCTTGAAGCAAAAAGCGGCAGCGGCTTTGATGTTAACAGTCCCGACAAGCTGGTTGTGCTCAAACAGTCCGGCATTATCGACCCGGCCCGGGTGGTGCGCGAAGCGATTCAAAACGCCGTATCTATTGCCGGTACGGCTATGACAATGGGCGCATTGGTAGTGGAAGTGCCCGAAAAGACTCCTCCGGCCGCGCCCGCTATGGGCGGCGGCATGGACATGGGTTACTAATCCTCTGACACCACTAGCACTATTTGACATAGTAGTGTATAATATGGCCTAAGATATAAGGAGAGAGGTTATGCCCGACGAGCCAGAACAAGAAGAAATTCGCGACGAACCCGAAGTTCAACCAGAGCCCGAAACCACTTCGGATAGTTCGGAGCGATTTAAATTCACCAGCTACCGTCCCAAGGCAACCGCCGGGTTCTTAACCTGGACCGGTCGGGTCTTGGCAGTACTAGTTATTATCGTTGCTGTTGGCCTGCTCGGGCGCCAGATTCATCATCACTACGCCACTCACACTAATCCGGCCGGAGCCGCCGGTGCAGCGCCCGCCCAGCCGTCTGCAACCACCACCAAAAAGGCAACCGTTAGTTCTAAAAAGCACACCACCACTAAAACCACGTCAAGCGTACCTAACACCGGCCCGGGCAATACCGTAGCTCTATTTGCCGGCGTAAGCTTATTGGCAGCCGGTGTCCACTACGCCGCCGCGGCCAAAAAACAATCAGCCTAAAACTATTTGGGCTGGCTAAAGTAGTTGATTTCGTTGATAACGTCCAGTAGAGCTTGAGCTTTGGCTTTGTCGTCGGTAATTTGCTTGGCAGCTTCGTAAGCAGCCGGAATTAAATCTTGGCTGTCGGCCGATTGGATGAGCATCATCAAAGTTTTAAACTTCTCGGCTGGCACTTGGTCTAACTTATCGGCCAAGGGCGCCAAGCTGGCAAGCGCCTCTTTTTTAATTTGGCTTAGGTCAGAACTGCCGCTACTACTTGGTGCTTTAGTGTCATCTGAACTCTGAGCGGTAACTGGCGTTGGTAAGTTGCTGCCTACGCTCGCTAAGCCTTGAGCTGGCGCCGCCGGGGCGGCAGCGGTTGATTGATTGTCGTCACCTTGATCGAACATCCCACCCTCCTTATTTTCTCTTCCAGTATACCAGCTTAAGCAATATACTTAGGGGGCAAATGTTAGATGATCTTAAATATATTCACAGCCGCGATGGTGATGATGCGCTGGGCATTGCCGAGCATCAGTGCGAGCAGCTGGAACACGATTTTGAACTACCCCAGCTTAGCGGGCCGTTTCGCAATGTGGTTTACGCCGGCATGGGCGGCTCGGCACTGGCCGGGCTTTTAAGTAAAAGCTGGCCGGGTTATAAAATCCCATTTGAAGTCGTACGCGACTACCACATCCCACCCTACGTAGCGCCGGACACACTGTTTATTGCGTCCAGTTATTCGGGCGATACCGAAGAAACATTGAGCTGCTTGGCCGAGGCCGAGAAAGCCAACGCCAAAATCGCTGTGATTACCAACGGAGGCCAACTGGAAGAGCAGGCAATCGCCAAAAAATATCCGATGGCCAAAATTCCGCCCTCACAGCAACCACGCTACGCCGTTTTTTATTGCTTACGGGCACTAGTGACGATGCTAGAAAAGGCCGGGTTGGTAGCCGAAGCCGAAGCCGACAAGCAGCTTAAACTGGCGGCTGAATTTTTGCGGGGCGAGGTTGAAAGTTGGGCAGCCGTGGTACCTACAAGTAAAAATCCGGCCAAGCAGTTGGCGCTGGAAATTGTTGGCAAAACGCCAATAATTTACGCCGGGCCGCTGCTGGCGCCAGTGGCCTACAAATGGAAGATCGACTTTAACGAAAATGCTAAAAATACGGCGTGGTGGGGCCAATATCCAGAAGTCAGCCATAACGAATTTATCGGCTGGAGCAGCCATCCATTCGACAAACCCTTCAGCGTGATAGACTTACGCTCTAAACTCGAACACCAGCGCATCAACCAGCGTTTTGAGCTAACCGAGCGGCTTTTGAGTGGCAAGCGACCGGCACCAAACACAGTGGAAGTGCAGGGCACAACGCTGCTAGAGCAACTAGTGTGGGCAGCTAATTTTGGCGATTTCGTATCGATATATTTGGCGTTACTTAATGGCGTCAATCCGGCACCGGTCGAGCTGGTCGAAAAGTTCAAAAAAGAACTCAGATAAATAGTAGAATTAACTAGGTAG
This sequence comes from uncultured Candidatus Saccharibacteria bacterium, assembly GCA_964442325.1. GTDB lineage: Bacteria > Patescibacteriota > Saccharimonadia > Saccharimonadales > UBA10212 > CAYTYX01. Next base: position 10,014 of record CAYTYX010000008.1, on the reverse strand, counting down.
GGAGGGGTCGCATAGTTGGTCTAGTGCGCCGCCTTGGAAAGGCGGTACAGGGGCAACCTTGTCGCGGGTTCGAATCCCGCCCCCTCCGCCAAGTTTGGGCATTATGCCCGTGATAAAATAAGTAGAGTGGGGTTGTAAGAAATCTCACCGCGTCGAAGTCTCACTTTAAGCTAAACTTAAGCTTGCGTGAGCTAGGCTAAAAGGAGAGGGTAATATGACCGACAAAAAAGCAATCGAAGACGTTATTAAGTCCGTGGCCCATCTGCGCGAACTACGGCAGTGGGAACGGCTAGAAAAGTACTTTGTCAAAAGACCGTTTGTGGACGATAAGGCAATTAGCGGCGAGATGCCGTCTAACCTAAGTAAAGAAAGGTTGATTGATGGCTGGCGGCGCGAAATTGGCTCATTTTTCTACGCGTCACGACACTTTGTGCGCCGGATGGGAATTAGAATTTTGAACTCGCGGCGGGCTAAGGCCAGTGCGGCAGTAGAATACGTGCATTACGTAGCTGATCGTGGCCAGCGCTACGCTTGGACAGTGCGTGGCACAGTCGATTACATTTTAGTTAAAACCGGCGAAGACCGCTGGAAGATTAGCCAACTGATATTTAAACTGCAGGACCAAGTGGTTCGCCCAGTTGGCGCCGCAGCCTAGAAGTTTATTTAGAAACTTTTGCGCGGGCAGCAGCTAGAGCGTCGCTGTACCATTTTAGATCTTCGAGTGTTTGCTTGATGGCGGTATGTGGGCCGTATGGCTTTGAACTGATTTCTGTGCTTAAGTTACCGGCTTCGTCTAATCCCTCGCTAGCGCCGTTAAAATAAGTGGCTCGCGGCACAGTTACAGCCAGAAGTCCTGGCAAAATGCCGCGCAGATGAGATATAGCCTGGGCACCGCCGGTGCTACCGTGGCCAACTAGCGCTACCGGTTTTTTCTCGAACTGAAAATCGATGTAGTCGAGCGCGTTTTTTAGCACGCCGGAGGTTGAGCGGTTGTATTCTGGTGTTACTAAAACGTAAGCGTCGGCCTCGGCCAACTTAAGAAGCCATTTGTCTACCACAGATTCGGGTTTGCGGTTGGGTGTAAACTGCGGCGAGCTCGGCTCATTAAATAGGGGCAAATTGTAGTCAGCTAGGTCAACTAACTCGGCTCCGACGTCTGGCATTGCTGATGCTTGGGCCAGCACCCATTTTGCTAAGCGCGGCGTTACTCGATTTGGTCTCGTTGAGCCGATGATTATTTGCAGTTTCATAAATATTTCCTCTGCTTCATTATAACAGGCGTCTTTAAAGGTATAATTTAGTTATGCCGTGGTCTCGGGAAAAATCATTTGCGCTTGGTTTGCCAGCCGGCCTTTGTGTGCTGCTATTTTTGTTTAGGGTAGCCTACACCCATTCAAGCACTGATTGGTTTTTAATTGAAAACTTGGTTCTGGCGTTTGTGCCGCTAGGTGTATCGATTCTACTAGTAAAAAATCTGCGGGCATACCCATGGACCAGTTTGCCAAATCTGCTGCTGAGTGCTTTATGGCTGATATTTTTACCAAATGCCTGGTATGTTTTAACCGATTACGTCCACACCGCGCCAACCGGCCAAATCAATCAGCTGTACGACATTGTTTTGATAACAAGTCTGGTAGTAGCCGGCTTTGCGGCCGGTTTTTCCAGCCTGATGATGGTGCATATGCAGTTACTAAAAAGATTAAGTTTTCGGCTTAGCGCATTAATTGTGGCCGCAGTTCTATTAGTATCGAGTTTTGCAATTTATGTTGGTCGCGATTTGCGTTGGAGTAGCTGGGATGTGGTGGCCAACCCCGGCGGCATTACGCTGGATGTAAGTGATCGCGTGGTCCATCCGCTGGGGCACCCGCGGTCCTGGGATATGACCGGAACGGTATTTCTACTACTAGCGACAACTTACGGGTCAATCTGGCTGTGGCAGATGCCGCCTAGTGGCTCGGCGAAAAAGCGCTTGAACTGATATCATAAAACCAATGGATGAACTAAAGGCGGCACTAAAAAAGGCCTCCCAAAAACTAGGTGAGCAAGTTGAGCCGCAACTGAGCCGGCCAGATGAGCAATTTGGCGACTACTCAACCAACTTAGCATTGCAGCTAGCCCAGAAATTGGGCAAAAACCCACACGAAGTAGCCGAGGCCATAAAAACCGACCTAGCTGCCAGTGGAATCACCGCCGAAATCGCCGGACCTGGCTTTTTGAACTTTAAATTACCCGATGAAACTTTAGCCAAAGCCGCTTTTAATGCCACTGACCTACCAAAGCCGAACGCTGGTCAGGAAATTCTGGTTGAATTTGGTGACCCGAATCCGTTTAAAGAGATGCACATCGGCCATGTTTATAGCTACACGGTTGGCGATGCTATAGCCTCGCTTCTAGAGGTTAGTGGAGCCAAAGTTAAGCGGCTGAGTTACCACGGCGATGTTGGTTTGCACGTGGCCAAAACCATCTGGGCAATTAACAATAAGGCATCAACGGCAGCTGGATTTCAAGCAGGGAATATCGAGACGGACACAATGATGGGCGGTTTTTATGCTATCGGTAACAAAGCCTACGAGGCAGACGAAATTGCCAAAGTTGAAATCGAGCGAATCAATCAAAAGATTTATGACAAAAGTGATCCAAAAATCAATGAACTTTATGAATGGGGCAGGCAAAAAAGCTTTGCCTATTTCGATAACGTTTTAAAAGATCTAGATGTCCATTCGGCTGAGCGATTTTTAGAGAGCGAAGCGGCCATTGAAGGTAAAAAGATGGTCGAAGCAAACATCGGCAAAGTGTTTGAAAAAAGCGATGGCGCCATGGTTTATAAAGGCGAAAAGGTTGGTTTACACACTCGTGTTTTTATAACCAGTGCCGGTTTGCCAACTTACGAAGCCAAAGATCTAGGCCTAGCCAAACTTAAGCCGAAGGCCAATCGATCATTAATCGTCACGGCGCACGAACAAACTGAATATTTCAAGGTAATGCTGGCTGCTTTAGCCGAAATCGATAAAGATTTGGCCGCTAAAACCGAGCACATTTATCATGGCTTTGTATCTTTGAGTTCGGGCAAAATGAGCAGCCGAACCGGCGAGGTTTACAGCGCGCTTAGCTTCATAATGGATGTGGACGAAGCCGTTGAAAAAGCATTTGAAAAAACGTCTGATTCGACTCGCAACGCCGCCATTAAATACGGTTTTTTGAAGCATCGTTTAGGCAGCGACATCGTTTACGACGTCGCCGAATCCATTAGTTTAGAGGGCAACTCCGGGCCGTACTTGCAGTACGCGCATGCGCGAGCTAAAAGCATTTTGAGTAAAGCCCAGACTAAAAGCTCGGAGCTAAAAAATCTAAACTTAGAGCCGGCCGAACGTAGTTTGGCGCGAAAAATTAGTGAATATCCAGAGGTGGTAGCCGCTGCCATCACAGAGCTATTGCCATCGCACATCTGTACCTATCTTTACGAGCTGGCCCAGAACTTCAATGCTTTTTATGAAAATTCCAGAGTAATTGGCGACACCAGGCAGGAGCTTAGACTCAAGCTGGTTGAGGCCTATGCGGCAGTTTTAAAAAGCGGCTTAAACCTACTTAACATTGAGGCGCCCGAGAAGGTATAATTAGCCAATATGCCACACCGCCACGTTAGAGGATTTGTAGATTTTGTGCGCACCCAGAGTGTGATTGGCCTGGCAATCGGCCTGGCAATTGGCACGCAGGTTACGGCTACTACTAAAACTATTGCCGATGGTTTTATTACGCCGCTGGTTAATTTTGTCTTGAGCTTTTTTATGAGCAATCCAAAAGATTTACAGAGCCAAACCTGGCACGTGTCCGGCCCGCCACACATTTTGATAATTCAGTGGGGACTGATTTTGTCATTTATAATCGAGCTGATTGCCGTTGCGGCGGTAATCTACATTGTGTTTAAGGTCCTTAGGCTAGACAGACTTGATCTCAAAAAAGATGTCACCAAAACCAACTCCGACTAATGAAGAGTTAAAGCAAAGACTGACGCCCGAGCAGTATCATGTGCTGCGCGAAAAAGGCACCGAGGCACCTTTTAGCGGCAAATATCTACACCACGACCAAAAGGGTGTTTATAGCTGCATGGTTTGTGGCGCTGAGCTTTTTAAAAGCGACTCAAAATTCGATTCGACTACGCCTGGTCTGACCGGCTGGCCGAGTTTTTCAGATGTGATTAATGCTGGTAAAGTCAAACTAGTTGATGACGACAGTATGGGCATGCACCGCACCGAAGTAGTTTGTGTCATCTGCGGCAGCCACCTTGGCCACTTGTTTGACGACGGTGAAAGCAAAACCGGCCAACATTATTGCATCAATTCCTGCGCTCTTGACTTCAAAAAAGCCAAATGAGTAAAGCCGAAGCACCAACCAAATTTTTATGGGTGGATCTGGAAACAACCGGTTTATACCCAGAAAAAGGCGATCGTATTTTAGAAATCGCGGCTTTAATTACGGATGTTTCGCTGGGTGAAATAGCCAGCTATCACGGCTTGGTTAAACACGACGGAGCTGAAATTACCGAACTATTGCTGCGCAACCCATTTTGGGCAAATCGTTCTGAAGGTTTAAAACAAATCATCGGAGAAATGAAAGGCGGCAGGCCGGAAGCCGAAGTTGAAGCTGACTTAATGACGCTGGCTGATAAATATTACGAGTCAGACGAGACGGTTTGTTTAGCCGGCAACACCATCAGGCTGGATAGAAGTTTTATCGAATATTGGATGTCGGATTTTGCCGCTTATTTACATTATCGAATGCTCGATGTTTCCAGTTTTAAGCTTTGGTGGACGGCGCATGGCAAGCCGGAATATAAAAAGCAGGAAAAACACCGGGCACTCGACGACATCCGCGAATCAATCGCCGAACTAAAGCACTACAATCAAGACATTAATTTCGACTGATGAGCAAATTTAATCAAGTATACTGGACGGCCAAAATTACCAAACCCAATTGGTATATGGAATTTTTGCCCTGGTTCAAAAAAATGAAAAATTCAGTCGATGAAAATTCCAAAGAAGCCAAAGACCTCAAAGAGCAGATTAGATTATTTTTTGAAGAGAATTTAGCCACTGGCAAGGTTGCTTTAGGCAAGACTGGCCAGAATTTTGATGCGGAAAGAGAACCCATTAATACGATTGTAATCCACCACACCAGTGCTGAACCTGGCTACAGACTGGATTATATGAACGCGGTGCAGCTTATCAATGTGTACGCCCCTTATTATGCCGCTCCTACAGAAAGCGAAAAACATCTGCGCGGGCAACCAATCTGGTCTGGCCATCTTAAGAATGGGCAGCAGGTATTTTATGCTTACCATTGGTTGATGCGAATGGACGGCAGCTTTGAAAGGTTATTGACGGACAATGAAATTGGCTGGCAGGCCGGGGACTGGGGCATAAATAAACGGAGCGTAGGCATCTGCCTGGATAATGACTATGAGAACCAGGACCCAACTAACGAAATTCTGCAAAAGTTAGCCGCTCATATAAAACTGCATTACCCACAAGTTGAACCAAACGGAGTAATAGGGCACTGCGAAGCGAACAAAGGCACTATTTGCCCAGGAAAGAATTTTTTGTCAGGTTGGAAGCCAGAAATAATCAAACTATTAAAAAGTAGTTAGCTGGCGTAAGATACGCTTAATATATTTAATCAAGGAGTATAAGAGATGAAACTTGGACGACTTGCACTGTGGGACGCGCTTAGAGAAAAAGAAACCAATCGGATTGTAATTGGTGTGATGTTTGGCTTAAACCTGGTTTGGTTAGCTTTTTCGGTGATAAGCTTTTCATTTTACGGCGGCCAAACTTGGTCGAGTTGGTGGCATCAAAACTGGCCGGGCTTGCTTGCTTTTGCCATCGTTCTAGTTTTGACAGAGCTGGTCAGCCGCGTTGCTAAGAAATAACGAAATTAGATAACTATTGTCGGCCGTTGCGATAGATTTGGAAGCCGGAGCCGACTATACCAAGTACGACTAGGCTAATTGCTAACCATTCGTACCAGAGCAAGCCTTTGGCCTTTTGAGCCACTGCTGCGCTGGTTGTTGTAGCGCCTTTAACCGAGTTGCTATTGGCAGTGGAAGCCGCTGAACCGACTTGACCGCTAGTCGCGTTAGGCTTGGTGGATGATACCGGAGTAGTTGCCGAGGCAGTTGCTATTGCGCCGCCTAGTTTAAGCACATCGCCGGGCAAAATAAGGTTAAAATTACCTGCTGGGTGGCCAGCATTTGGGTTTAAGCGTTCCAGCTGGGCCAGCGTTAAGCCAAATCTAAAAGCAATTCCGCTCATAGTGTCGCCGGGCTGCACTACGTATGTATTACTCTTCGTTGTATGAACGGCTGGGGTTACAGTCTTGGTGTAGGTAACAAATTTTGTAAAGTGAGTTGTCCAAACCGCTAGGTCCGTACCATTGGCGGCATTTATGTAGCAAGCACCGCCTGCGGGGAGCAGCTGACTATTGGCTTGACTTTGAGTATCTCCGTTGCAAAGCGTAGTTATTGGGGTAAAAGCGCCACCTACTGGGATAAATCCCACTAAGTTATTAGCGGCTCCCGGAAAAAGTATGCGAACGGCGCTATCAAAAGTTAGATCAACACTACTAGAACCAATCTCAATGACTGATGTAGGCGTAAACGTAAACCCGGAGACGCTTGGCAGGGTTACTGAGCTCACTGTTGGCGGGTTGATAGTACCATCCCATGATGAATCACCGGTCACAACGGTTCCTTGCGGAATCTCAACAGTAACAGTTCCGCCATTACCATCCGAACCGCTCTGCGTCACGGCATTTGAAAGAGTTGTCGTTTGATTGCCATCTGTGTCGGTTACTAGAGATGGCACAGCTGTAATCTGGAAGGCAACCGTCCCATTGGGAGTCCAATTAGTGTCCTGGCGGAAAATACCGACACCAGCAGCACCATGGTCGGTGTAGTTGGCAGCAGTTAAAGTATTCCAAAAGACGTTGTCGGCATTATCGTCACTCCCAACGCTCGCAGTCTGGCCGTTGGGAGCACCAACATTGAGTGAATCGTATGGCCCTGACACGCCGACAGGCGCGGCGCCCCAAGTCTCTGTGTTATATGCGACGCCTATTATCACGTCATTTGGCAAAGTTACATTTAGGCTGCCAAGGTCGAATGTGATGTTGAATGCAAAACCGTTATAACAGTTGCCATCGCTTGCTCTCCAGGCTGTGGGAGTAGAGCATGTTGGGTCGGCCGCCGGCCGCCACGGGATTGTAACTGTCTGGGTTTTAGTGGCAAGTAAGGTGTCCGGTGTACCGTTAGCATCACTAAGATGGTTGCTATATACATTAAGCGTAATTGGGTACGTCCAATTAACTTGATTAGCCGAGTAACGCTCGTTTGAAGCATAGTCAGAATAAAGCGCCCAGTCGCTCATAGTCACGGTAACCGATCGTAGGGCGCGGTCCGTACCTGCCAGATGGATATAATCGCCAAACTCAGCCGTCTGGTTCGCTTGAAAGCCAACGCTGGCTACATTTGGTGGTAACGGACTTGGGATTGCGTTGTATACAACGTTCGGCGTGGGTGCAGCCATAGCACTCTGGCTAAATAAAAACGGCACGGCCGAAAATAAACCGCTCAAACCAAAAACCGTCGCAAGTGAAAAACTTAGAATTTTTGTTCGTGTTTGTTTGGCCGCTCTCGCAAATCCGGCTAAAGTCATTTTATACTCCCTTGTAACTCTACTTATATGCGCCTTACTAGCACCTGTCAAAGATAAGCGGGTTCAATTTACAACACTGATAGACTATATTTATGATTGGAGAAATACGCATCCGGAAAATAGCCCGAGCAAAAATCACACTTTTTGCCCGGCGCGATAAGAAACCGCGAAGGGGTTTCTTATGGGCGTGACACATAAACAAGTCGAAGCCTATCTTTTGTCTATGCCAAATGCCAAGCTGGACTATCCGTTTGGCGAAAATACTGCTGTATATAAGGTGGGCGATAAAATGTTTGCGCTAGTGACCGAGAAATCAAATCCGCTGCAACTGAGCCTCAAATGCGACCCGCTACTGGCCGAGACGCTGCGCAAAAAATACGAAACGGTTTTGCCTGGCTATCACCTGAATAAAAAACATTGGAATACGATTTTACTAACCGGCCAACTCCCATGGGAAGAGGTGCAGGGCTTGATCCGCCACAGCTACGATTTGGTTGCTAAAGATTCTTAAGTTGGGGGGCGGCTAGCAAGGTTGCGGCATCGGCTTCATCGGTCGCTAGTGGCCCTTGCGGCACGATTTGCATGGCTACGCCGTTTGTCGGTATTGTTGCAGAAATGGCTTGCTGGTAAGCGGTCAAAGACTGCTTTAGCCACGTCAAGTAAGCTGAGTCGTAGTTGTTGTTTTGGCCGGCTGTGGCCAGCTGGGCATCAGTATTTTTATTTAGATACTTGCCTAGGCGGCTGTCGTTAGTTTTTATGCCAAGCGAGTTGGCCATTTGCTGCAGCTCAGTCGTAAAAATGGAGGTGGCGGTAGAGTTGAGGTTTTGGACTTGGGGATCGTGCAGGCTGGTGCTGGCCAAGGTCGTGATGCGTAGCATCTCGTGATCACGGGCGGCAATATCTATCAGTGACGAGGTGTTAGAACCACCGCTACGGCTAAACACCGCAATAACCAGAACCAGCAAAACCAAACCACCTAGCGCGATTTTTAATCGCCCCGGGATATTAGGCAAACCAAACCGACGTTTACCATTTTTGCCATCACCAAAAATAAAGCTATACGGGTTTTGGCCGCTGCCAGCTGGAACCGGATTATTTTGGGTATCCATCTAAAATATAATATCAAGATAACGCTTAAGCTGTAAGCATCCCACCTATAGCTATATACTCTAAAGTATGGATGCGACCAGCGAGGTCAAGGCGCGACTTAACGTTGAAGACGTGGTGAGTCAATATGTCCAGCTGAAGCGCTCTGGCCGTAATTTTAAGGGGTTAAGTCCCTTTACCAACGAAAAAACGGCCAGCTTTATGGTTAGCCCAGAAAAGCAAATTTGGCACGACTTTAGCTCCGGCCGCGGTGGCGATATTTTTACGTTTGTGATGGAAATGGAAGGCCTGGATTTCCGGGCGGCGCTGGAGCTACTGGCCCGCCAAGCCGGCGTGGAGCTGGAACAATTTAAATCCGCCAGCGGCAGCAAACTCAAGCCGCGGCTGGGCGAAGCCCTGGAACTAGCCGCTAAATTTTACCAAACCCAGCTTAAAAACAGCCAAACAGCTTTGAAGTATTTGATAAACCAACGCGGTTTTACCAAAAAAACTATTCTAGACTGGCGGCTGGGCTATTCGCCCAATGTTGGCCGCTCGCTGACCGATTTTTTAGTTAAAAAAGGCTTTAGTTTAAGCGAAATTCGCCGCGCCGGCTTAGCCGTCGAGCGCCGCGGCCAAACCGTAGATATGTTCCGCGGGCGGCTGATGATTCCGCTATGTGACGGGCAAGGGCAGGTGGTTGGTTTTACAGCCCGGCTGCTGGCCGACGAGCCAAACTCGCCAAAATATATCAATACACCCGCCACGGCGCTGTATGACAAAAGCCGGCAAATCTACGGCTTGCATCTGGCTAAAGAAGCCATTCGTAAAGATGGTTTTGTGGTGGTGGTCGAGGGGAATCTGGACGTAATAATGAGCCACCAGGTGGGTGTGGCCAATGTGGTAGCTAGTGCTGGTACGGCGATGACAGAGCAGCACCTAAAAGCGCTTAAACGCTTCAGCGCCGATATTCGTTTGAGCTTTGACTCAGACCGGGCCGGTCTGGCCGCGGCAGAGCGGATTATTCCGCTGGCTCAAAAAACCGGCGTGAACCTAAAACTCATCAGTTTGCCCGAAGGCTTTAAAGACCCGGACGAGTTGGCTCGCAAAGATGTAAAACTTTGGCAAAAAGCGATTGAGGCCGCCCGCTACGCACCCGACTGGCTGGTTCAACAGTACCGCGGCCAGTTAGACCTAAGTAGTGCACAGGGCAAAAAGA
>CAYTYX010000007.1:0-14974 GCA_964442325.1 uncultured Candidatus Saccharibacteria bacterium | reverse complement strand
TAGAAACAGGTCAGGTTGAGAACCTGGAGGATACCGCAATTTTTATAGATGGGATTGACAGAGACAAGGTGTCAGACATGACAACAAACATTATTAGGGATAGGCTTATCAAATATACTCAGGCGGAATGCGAACTACATGGAATTCCTATGTCTCAAAACACAGCATCCGGCTTCTATTGGGATGCTGTTGCTAGGAAGTGGGGGCAAGGGCTAACTGATATGTTGGTCATAGACGGTAAAAAAATACTACTGGTACCAAAGGCGCTGATTTCCTATGTTAAAGAATTCACGCACAGTAAATACCATCAGGATTTTGCGCTTGTATTTCTCCAGGAAGACCACTTAAGACGAGGCACAACGCTAGTACAGACTACGTACAATCGTAATGGCTCAGTAAGAAGAGAGTTTGTCACGAAGAAAGACTTAAAGGCGAGTGAATTAACTTCTGACAAAGAAGAGCTACTCGAATTTACAAGAAGACACCCAGAAGTGTTTGCCGATTTCCGAAGTAAAACATCTAGATTAGTTATGCCATTTGAAGATTCGGAACTAGAGACGATCAATGTTAACGAACTAATTGACCACTTAATCAACTTTCTTAGAAATATCGCACCAGGAGGACCTACAGCTTCTAAATATCATTCATTGATGATCGGGATCCTAGAATTTATATTTTACCCAAATCTAATCAATCCCATTAAGGAAAAGGAGGTCAACGAAGGCCGAAAGAGAATCGATATAACTTTTGACAACGGCGCTCCTGATAGTGGATTCTTTCACAGGCTACAGCACGCACTTAATATTCCCTGCCGCTACATTTTTATAGAGTGTAAAAACTATAGCAACGACATTAACAATCCTGAGCTTGATCAAATGGTAGGACGGTTGACTCCAAACAGTGGCAAATTTGGAATTATCTTATGCCGTAGTCTTGAGGACTTTGATCTCTTTATGCAGAGATGTTCGGACTCATATACAGCTGACCACGGCCTTATCATCCCGCTCGTTGACGATGACATAATAGAAATACTTGAGAGGAAAAAAACTGGAGAGCCCCACCATGAAGATGTCATTTTAACTAATCGTGCTAGGCAAATAATAAATAGGTAGATACAGCCCCATATACCCAAGAAAAAAAATGTTATAGGGTAATTTAGACAAAGGCGGCTCGTGTATAATAAACCCTAGTGAATTGGGGTGTAATTCTTAAATCTCTAGGCCATAAAGAGATGCGCAACCGCATTTTGGCGGTGCTAGGTATGCTATTGGTGTTTAGAATTCTGGCCCATATTCCAATCCCGCTGGGCGACTCCACTACCCTAAAGCAACTTCTTGATAACCTATTTAACCAAACCAGCTCTGGCTTGCTGGGGTACCTTAACGTTTTGTCTGGTGGCGCATTGGCTAACTTCTCAATCGTGCTGGTGGGCCTACAGCCCTACATTACGGCATCAATCATTATGCAGGTGCTGACCAAAGCCATCCCCAAACTGGAGGCTATGAACAAAGAAGGTGAATTCGGCCGACGTAAAATCAACCAATACACCCGTATCCTAACCTTCCCCTTGGCCGTCGTTCAATCTATCGGTATGGTCTTTTTAGTCCGCCAAACAGCCCAAAGCCTGGGCGGGTTGGGCGACATTACCGCTAACGCTTCGCTAGGTCGCTGGGTAGTCATGATTTCTGCCCTAACTGGTGGTGCGATGGTACTAATGTGGCTAGGTGAGCTGATTACCGAGCGCTCAGTAGGAAATGGCATCTCTATAATCATTACCGTTGGTATAGTTAGCCGCTTGCCGAGTATGATTTCCGACCTTGCTAATGGTGCCAAATGGGACGGGGTAACCACGTCCGACAAGGCCTATTTATTTCACCACAACTATAGCCGCCACGGCTTAAAAGTTGCTGGTATTATCACGCTTGCCATCATATTTATAACCTGGGCAGTTGTTAAGCTAAACGAAGCCTCGCGGCGGATAACTATTAACTATGCTAAACGTGTGCAGTGAAACCGGCTATATGGTGGTGTCACTTCTACTCTGCCGGTCAAAATGATTGCCGCCGGTGTTATACCGATTATCTTTGCCGTTTCAATTCTTAGCGTGCCGGGTTTTGTGGGTCAGATATTGTCGCACGGTGCTACTTCTACGCTGACCGCAACCAGTCACTGGCAAAGGGTAGGAGTTGATTTGCAAACGTACTTCCAAAACCCAACTCATGCCACCTTTGCCGCCGGCACCTGGCACCCGTGGGTGTACCCAATCACCTACTTCTTACTAGTGTTCGTCTTTACCTACTTTTACACCAATGTCACCTTTAACTCTAAAGAAATAGCCGAAAACCTGCAAAAACAAGGCGGCTTTATTGCCAATATCCGAAGCGGTAAGCAAACCGAGAAGTATTTGAGCAAAATCGTGAACCGATTGACGTTATTTGGCGGCTTGGCGCTGGCAACTTTGGCTATTTTGCCTATCATCGCCCAAGTTTACATAAACCAAAATATTGCCATTGGCGGCACTAGCATTTTGATTTTGGTCTCAGTTGCGCTGGAAACCTTGCGCCAGGTTGAGTCTAGAGCCCTAATGATTACCTACGACCAATACGAGTCGCCCGAGTATTTTGAGGGCGGTGATGCCTTAATGCCTCATAGACGCCGTTTTGTGCCCGCCATTAAACTCCCTTCCAGATTGAGACGTAAAGACTAACTTACTCTTTACAAACACCTACCAACTCTGTTACAATTTAAAACATTGCTTTTATGGCTAAAGACAAGCAGGTCATTGAATTGACGGGAACAGTAGTGGAAGCCCTGCCAGGAACCCAGTTCCGGCTCGAGCTTGAAAATGGCCATCAAATCATCGCTCACCTATCCGGACGGATGCGAAAGCATTTTATCCGCCTGGTGCCGGGTGACAAGGTAAAGGTTGAATTGACACCTTACGATCTGACGAAGGGTCGGATAACCTACCGAGAAAATTGATTGTAGAGCAGTAGAGTTAAGAGCTTTAAGGAGGCTTTTGATCCGTATGAAAGTACGTGCCAGTGTGAAAAAAATTAGTCCCAGTGACAAGATTGTCCGGCGCAAGGGCCGCGTCTACGTTATTAATAAGTTAAAGCCTCGCAATAAGCAGAGGCAGGGTTAGTTTATGGCCAGAATCTCCGGTGTTAATATTCCTGATAACAAGCAAGTTGGCATTGCGCTGACTTACGTTTATGGAGTTGGCCCAAAAATCAGCCACGAAGTTTTAGCTGAAGCAGGTGTTGAGCCAACTATTCGAGTCAAAGATCTCAATGAGGGCGAAATTTCGCGCATCCAAGACGTTTTAAACGCTAAATACACGGTCGAGGGCGAACTGCATCGAATAGTTTCTGGCAACATCAAGCGCCTAAAAGACATTAGCGCCTATCGTGGCCTGCGCCACACCGCTAATTTACCAGTGCATGGTCAACGTACACGTACCAACGCTCGTACCAAGCGGGGTAAGCGCGTAACTGTTGGTGGCACTGCCAAGAAGGCCCCGGAGAAGACTTAAAATGGCTGATAAAGTAGTAGAAAAACCCGTGGTTGAAGAAAAACCAGCCGAGCAAGTTCCAGCCGAAGCCGAAGCTACAGTAGCGCCTGTAGTTCGTCGCAAGAAAAATCGTCGTTCAGTACCAACCGGCCAAATCCACGTGCTGGCGACTTTTAATAACACGATTGTGACCGTAACGGATCCAAAAGGTGCTACTTTGGCGACTTCTAGCGCCGGTAGCAGCGGCTTTAGGGGTTCTAAAAAGGGTACCGCTTATGCCGCCCAAGTCGCTGCCGAAAAGGCTATTTCTGCTGCCCGCCAGAACTACGGACTACAAAAAGCCGATATCTTTGTTAAAGGTATCGGCCTTGGCCGTGACGCAGCTATTCGGACAATGATTAGCCAACGAGTCGATGTAGACAATGTCTACGACATCACCGGCGTACCACACGGCGGTGTCCGACCTAGAAAGGCTAAGAGGAACTAGCTATGGCCCGAGAAATGCGCTCAATCGTCAAACTGTCCCGCCGTGAAGGCTACGCTCTGCACCCCAAAGCCCACAAGGTGTTAGTGCGACGTAGTGGTCCACCTGGTCAGCAAAGCGGCCGCAACTTTGGTATGCGCAGTAAATCCAGCCAGTACGCCTTGCAACTGCGCGAGAAGCAAAAAGTTAAGCGACTTTACGGCTTGCTTGAGAAACAATTTGCCAACCTAATGAAAGAGGCTTCGGCCAGTCGTGGCCAGTCCGGCGCGGTTTTGCTGGAATTTCTGGAGCGCCGGTTGGATAACGCCGTTTACAGGGCCGGTTTTGCGCCCAGCCGCCGGGCGGCTCGTCAGTTAGTGAGCCACGGCCACTTTATGTTCAACGGCCGCCGGGTTGACGTTCCATCAATGCGAGTTAAGCCAGGAGACGTTATAGAGATTAAAGTCGGCAGCAAAAAAACCAGTTACTTCACGCACTTGGACGAAGTTAGCCCGGTTCCGTCGATGATTCCAGCTTGGCTTAAAGTTGATCGCAAGAAGGTTTCCGCCACCGTAACGGGCCTACCGACTCGCGAGGAATCCGAGCCAGATATTAAAGAACAGTTAATCGTTGAGTATTACTCGCGCTAAGCTATAAAGATTTAAGGAGAATTAAATGTCAAATACAATCCACACACCGAACCTGAGCGAAGTCATCGAGCACGGCACCACCAGCGCCACGTTCGTGATAGAACCGCTGCACACTGGCTACGGGATGACACTAGGTAATAGCTTGCGGCGCGTTTTACTGTCGAGTATTTCCGGTGCTGCCATTACCAGCTTCCGCGTTAGCGGTGCTAGCCACGAATTCACGACCCTAAAAGGCGTTAAAGAAGACGTCGTAGAGATTATGTCTCAGCTTAAGAGCGTCCGTTTTCGTGTTTTTAGCGACGAACCACAGATTTTGACTCTCGCCAAAAAAGGTCGCGGACCAGTCCGCGCCAAGGACATTCAGACTAATGCCGACGTAGAAGTCGTTAATCCTGACCACGTAATTTGCACTATCGACGACGCCAAAGGCGGCGTAGAAATGGAGCTAACAGTCGAGACTGGCCGCGGTTACCGGGCTCTAGAAGAGCAAGCTAGCAACAAAAAGACCAGCGATGAAATCGCTCTAGATGCGCTATTTACACCGGTCTTAAGGGTGCGCTATAAGATAGAAAATACCCGCGTTGGCCAAATGACCGACCTAGATAAACTACTCCTAACGGTAGACACAGATGGCTCGATTACGCCACGCGACGCCTTTGAAGAAGCAGCCGCGATCCTGATCAACCAGTATACTGCTTTAGCCGGTCAAACTAGAGTTGATAGTAGTCCGCTGGCCGCCAGTGGAGTTGATGGTATCGACGGCGAAGAGCCCACGGCTCTAATGACGCCAATCGAGGACTTAAACCTAAGTGCCCGCACCACTAACGCGCTGGTCAATAACGACATCCAGACTCTTAAGGACCTTGTATCGCTAGACGAAGCCGAGCTAAGAGACCTAAAAGGCTTTGGCAATAAGGCGTTAGACGAAGTTAAAGACAAGTTATCGGAGTTGGAGCTCTAAGGAAATCCTATGCACCGCCACGGATACCAAGGTAGAAAATTTGGTCGCGAACGCGGCCCACGCAAGGCCCTCATAGATGGTCTGGCGGAGTCTTTGGTGCGCGATGGCAGCATAACCACCACACGACCCAAGGCCAAAGAGCTAATCCCTCACTTCGAGAAACTCATCACAAGGGCCAAAAAGGGCGACTTGGCTTCACGTCGCATCCTCCTAAAGGACCTGACCGTCTCGTCTAGCCATAAACTAGTTGACGAGATTGCACCTAAACTAACTGGTCGCACTAGCGGTCATCTGAAGCTGGAGCGAGCTGGCTTCCGTCGCGGTGACACTGCAGAACTAGCCAAAGTCAGCTTTGTGGATAAACTAGGAGCTGATGCTAAGCCAGTCGTAAAACCAGCTACTAAAGCCACTAAGCCAGTCAAGAAAGATGTCGAATCAGCTAAAGACAAGCCAGAGGTTAAAGCCACTGGGGGTCGTAGCGATAAGTTACATTCCACCCAAAAACAAGCCGCCAAGCGCACCGGCGTACGAGGTAACCGCTAATGACCAAGACATTTAGTGCTAAACCAGCTGATGTTAGCCGTAAGTGGTACCTTATTGACGCCTCTAGCGCACCACTTGGTCGTTTGGCAACTACTGTTGCTAGCTTACTGATTGGTAAAGGCAAAGCTTCGATTACGCCTCATGTAGACGGCGGCGATTACGTCATAATCACCAATGCAGCCAAACTAGTTGTGACCGGCAATAAACTAGCCGATAAGATGTATTACCATCACAGTGGCTATCCAAGTGGCCTACGCGAACGAACACTTAGCGACGTAATCGCTCAAGACCCTACAGAAGTTATCCAAAGGGCTGTGCGTGGTATGTTGCCGGTTAATAAACTCCGTCCCGGCCGCCTAGACAGGCTTAAAATTTATCTAGACAATCAACACACTCACGCTCCACAGCAACCAGAAACTATCCAAGTTGCTAAGAAAGGTAAGAAATAATGGCTGGTGGTAAATATTTTTACGGTCTGGGCCGGCGCAAGAGCGCCACAGCCCGCGTAAGATTAGCTGGGGGCAAAGGCATTTTTACGATTAATGACAAACCTGCCGTTGAATACCTAGCCACCAGCAAGTACTTACAAGAGCGCTTGTTTAAACCGTTAGTAGTACTCGAGCTTGATCCAGCCAAATACGACATTACCGTCAAGGTAAGCGGTGGAGGCCAAGCCGGCCAGGTTGATGCTATTAGCTTAGGTGTAAGTAAGGCCTTAGTTTTACTAAACGAAGATTACAAAGCGACTTTAAAGAAGGCCGACCTGCTTGGCCGTGACCCACGCGAGAAAGAACGCAAAAAATTTGGCTTACGCGGCGCTCGCAAACAACGTCAGTTCACAAAGCGCTAATCACAATAATTCATTTCAAGCTGTAAAACAGCTATAATTTAGGGGTGATGAGTAAACCAGTCATCCTAACCGGTATTAGGGCAAATAACGACCTCCATATAGGCAACTATTTCGGAGCCTTGCTACCTATGGTCGACATGGCTAAAAACAAGTCCGACGAATACGAAATTAACCTGTTTGTGCCGGACTTGCATAGTTTCACAACTCCAATTAACCACTCGCAGCTGCAAGCGCAGATTATGAATAATCTAAAAATCTTTGTGGCAGCCGGATTGCCGATTGATAATCCAAACATCCATATCTACAGACAAAGCTATATCTCGGCACACAGCGAGCTGACTTGGATATTAGACTGCTTCACCGGTTTTGGTGAGATGAGCCGTATGACCCAGTTTAAGGACCAGTCGTCTAAGCTTAGTAGCGACAGGGTTAGCCTTGGAGTGTTTGGTTACCCCGTTCTTATGGCCTCGGATATTCTTCTTTATGGAGCTAAATACGTACCGGTTGGCGATGACCAAACCCAACACCTGGAGTTTACTCGCGATATAGCCGAGCGTATGAATAAACAATTCGGCGACTTGTTTGTGGTGCCTGAACCAGTTGCCAAACAGCACGAATTCTTCGGTAATGACCAGGGCCTGCGCATTCGCGATCTAGTAGACCCTGCCAAGAAAATGAGCAAGAGCGAAGATTCAGACAAGGGCGTCATTTTCATGGGCGATGACCCGGAGACGGCCGCTCAAAAGATACGTTCCGCAACCACCGACAGTTTAAATAATCTAAAAGATGTTGATGCTAATAATCAACCTGGCATTGCTAACTTGATCCAAATACAGAGATTGATTTCACCGTCGAGCAGTACCGTTACCCCGCAAAAAATGACCCAGTACGACATCTTAAAATCCGCTGTAGCTGAAGATGTTAAAAAATTCTTAACTGGCTTTCAAGCCAAGTTAGCCAAAGTCGATGAAGCTACCATACTCAAAAAACTTGAGGCCGACGAGGTCGAGATGAATAAAGTAGCTGACGCCACGCTACTAAAAGTTCAAAAAGCAGTTGGGCTCCGCCCTGCCGAAGCCTAAAATAAAACTATGCAAGAGTTTATAACCGAGCCGGGTGAGGCAGGCACCCGAGCGGATGTATTTGTAACGTCTAAATATCCGGCATTTACGCGCTCATCGCTAGCAGCTTTATTTAAGCAACAACTAATTAAGATTGATGGGCATCCTGCCAAAGCTTCTCAGAAAATCAGAATTGGCAACCGCGTGTTGGTTGACGAACAATTACTAAATTCAGAACCTCCAACAATAGAGCTGCCGATTATTTATGAAGACGACGATGTAGTTGTTATGGATAAGCCATCCGAGGTTTTGACTCACAGTAAGGGTGCATTAAATCCAGAAGGAACGGTAGCAAGCTTTATAAAACCAAGACTTAATGATAGTTCACTGCAAGGGAACCGCGCCGGCATAGCCCATCGTCTAGACAGAGCCACTAGCGGCGTAATTATCGCAGCTAAAAATAACCTCGCTCTAAAGCACCTGCAGAAACAGTTCTCTAATCGTAAAACTAAAAAAACATATCTGGCGATTGTCGAAGGTGTTCCAGAACCGCACGAGGGAATTATTGACATACCTATTGCTCGCAACCCACGGCATCCAAAAACGTTTATGGCCAGCAGCTTAGGTAAGTCGGCTCAGACAAGTTACAAAGTTCTAAAACTAATTCAAAAAGGTGACCGCGACTATGCATTACTTGAACTCAAACCCACAACAGGCCGGACTCATCAACTTAGGGTTCATTTGGCTTACATAAAACATCCGGTTGTTGGCGATTTATTGTATGGCAAAGAGTCGGCGGATGGTAGATTATTACTTCATGCCGCTGAGCTAGAACTAACATTGCCAGGCGGTATTAGACAAACATTTAAAGTAACGCCGCCGAAAGACTTTAAACTCTAAATGAAAACCGACTTATTGCTACACCCAAAGACTTCTACGCAAGCCGAAGCTTTTTTGACTAAGCCAAGCCAAGGTTTGTTAATCACCGGCGCAGCCGGCGTAGGTAAATATGCGCTTGCCAAAACTCTAGCTGCAAATATACTCGGGCTTTCAGAATCTGAGAAACTGGATAAATACCCCTACTTTTACTTGATTAAGCGGCCGGCAGATAAACAGGAAATTACCATAGATCAGGTTAGGGCGCTCATAAGCAACCTTACCCTTAAAACACCAGGCGCAAACGCGCTTCGCAGAATAGTTATAGTGGAGGATGCTAACAATCTAAGCACCGAGGCGCAAAATTCCTTACTTAAGACGCTAGAGGAACCGCCGGCCGATACAATCGTAATCTTAACTGCCCTAGGCGCCAGCTATCTATTGCCAACCGTCTCCTCTCGACTCCAAAAATTAGAGGTTCAACCAACTAGCTTAAACGCCGCCCTAAAATACTATGGTAGTCAGTTTGACTCTGAGGCTGTAGAGTCGGCTTGGGCGCTTAGTCAGGGTGGAGCAGGGTTACTAAGTGCTCTACTGAATGACGAGCAGAGCCATCCATTAAAACAAGGTGTTGATAGATTTAAGCAGTTTTTATCAGGCAGTCGCTACGACCGCTTGGTGATAATCGATAAACTAGACAAAAATAAATTGGAGCTAGCAGCCTTTATAGACGCCGGCGCACGCATAATGACAGTTCTATATAAAGAGGCAGTTCAGCAAAGAGACCAATCTCGCAGCGCTAAATGGCTAAAAGCCCGTAAGGATTTACTGCGAGCTTCCGAGCAATTGACTGCTAACGTCTCCGCCAGATTGCTCGTGCTTAATTTGGCCCTTAACCTCTGATTACTGCGCCCTATTTGCTATAATAAGCGAGCATGTACGCCCTACTTTTACTGTGTGTCTTGGCCTACTTGGTTTATCGCCACAGTAGTATTTCTCAAAATGAAGTTACGGTGCTACCCAAACGGATTGGCGAGCGCCTTACCGGTTTATGGACAATCGCTTATCACGGCATGCGCGAAAATCGCCTACTACGCGCCGAAAAAGCTTTGCTGACCATACTTAAGATTGACGAAAAGAACGCTGCAGCCTACAACCGTCTGGGAATTTTGTATGCCAAACAGCGCGAATATAAAGACGCCATAGACTGCTTTGAAATAGCCAGCTCGCTGGAGCCCAGCGCTTCGAGCTTGCACAACCTCGGTTTGATTTACTACGAGACTGAGAATTACGACAAGGCGGCAGTAGCCTTTGAGCAGGCTATTAAACTAGAGGATAATCTGGCTACTCGCCACATCGCCTATGCCAAGGTGCACGAGAAATTGGGCAATAAACGGCTAATGTTAGAGGCTTTGGAAAAAGCGGCCGAGCTGGAGCCTACCCGCGAGACCTTATCGCTGCTTTCTAAGGCTTATGAAGAGCAAGAAATGCCCGAAGACGCAATAAGGGTTAACCGTCGGCTTGCCAAGATGGCAGGCTCTACAAAGCCGGCCCGCCGGCTGTTGCGTCCGCGCCGGGTAATAATCTAGCCATCAATTGCTATTCTACCTCTGTTCTGCTAGAATTTTAACGGATTTACGCCGACATAGCTCAGTTGGTCAGAGCGGCTGTTTTGTAAACAGCGGGTCGTGGGTTCGAATCCCTCTGTCGGCTCCATACTAGCTAACTTTGCGAGATTAGCTAGAGCGAGGTTGAGTAAAAGAGGTGTTACAATTTTGAGGAGTAGCCACTAGTTACTCCTCAACTTGCTGGGGTAGTGAAGCGGTCAAACACGACTGACTGTAAATCAGTTGGCATTCGCCTTCGGGGGTTCGAATCCCTCCCCCAGCACCATTTTTTATGTTCAAGAAACTCAACAAACTTATCCTAAATTCTCAACGGATTCTGATAACTTCGCATATTTCGCCGGATCCTGATGCTTATTGCTCGGCTTTATTACTAGGTCGAACCCTAAAACTCAACTTTCCAAAAATTAAAACTGAGGTTGTTCTGGAAGAGACAGCAACAAACCTAAAGTTTTTACAGGAGGCGAATACTGTTAAGCACACTGCCTTGCTGGCAGCGGTAAAGAAGTTTAAGCCCGACCTGCTAATAATGTTAGACGGCAATAACTACGAAAGATTTTCGCGCTTGGAGAGCGTGCCGCTAAGACAATACGTACGAACCAACAAAGTAAAGACGGTCATCATTGATCATCACGAGAAGTTCGGAGCTGACAAGGTGGACCTATATATCCACAGAGGCAGCCCAGCCACAACCCAAGACGTCTATTGGCTTTGCTTTGAAGAGCTGGGGCTAAAAAAGCCAATAGGTTTTCAAGACACGACGATGATGGGGATCTTGAGCGATACTGGCAGATTTTTATACCAAAATAAACTACACCGCGAGACTTATAAAATAACTAGCGAGCTACTAGACGCAGGCGTAAATATAGAGGCGCTTACAAATCGGATGTCCCAATATTCTATAGCTAGAATGTCGGTAATTTCAGAATTGAGCGCTAACCTAAGCCAGAATAGGCAGTATAGCTACAGCCTTATTTCGGATGGTTTCGCTAGAAGTTGGAGAAAGGACCAAACCGAGCTAAAGGCTGGTTGTGAGGCCTTTGTGAATATATTTATAAGAAATATTGAGGGTCGCATTTGGGGATTTGTTGTTTACCCAGACTTGCAAAAAGGCGGTGGGTTTTACGGAGTATCATTACGATCAATTAACGGCACTGTTGACGTATCTAAGATTGCAAAGATACTGGGTGGAGGTGGTCACAAACCAGCCGCTGGAGCAAGCTTTGCTGCAAGAAACGCTAAAAATGCAGCAAGAACTGTCCAGCAAGCTATCGCCAAAGCCTATCCCTCTCTAGTAGAATAGCTAAGGTATATTGCCGTGATAGCTCAGTGGTAGAGCACCTCCATGGTAAGGAGGGGGTCTCGGGTTCAAATCCCGATCACGGCTCCACTTTTACTAAAGCTAAATTGGTGTTATAATTACTTTAAGTATGAAAAAGCTCTATAGATCAGTCTCAGATAAGAAAATCGGCGGCGTATGCAGCGGTTTTGCTATATATTTTGATGTCGACCCAACCCTAGTGAGGGCAATCTATCTGCTTCTAACGCTGTTGTCAGGCATTATTCCGGGGTTAGTGGCTTATTTGCTGCTTTGGTGGCTAATGCCCAAGAAAGGCAGTAAATAATGGCCAGAAAGAGCGACAAGCGAAAGATATTTGGATTGGTATGTAGCGCCTGTGGTGATAGACACCATTACAGCACCAAGAACGCCGTTAACACGCCAGATAAAATGACATTGCGGAAATACTGCCCGGTTAAGCGCATCTATGCCGAGCAGGTAGAGACCAAGGCTAACCTAGGTCGCAACGAAGTTAAACCCCGCAAGCACTAAATTGCTTTTTTGAGATATAATTCTAAGGGTATAAGAGATTCTTTTTTAGGGGCATAGCTCAGCTGGCTAGAGCGACGGTCTCCAAAACCGTAGGTCGGGGGTTCGAGTCCCTCTGCCCCTGCCAAGTTTTATTATGAATACGATTACTATCCGTAGGGCTCGATTGAATGAGTTGAGCACAGTTCAACTTTTAAATAAAAGGCTCTTCGAAGAAGAGCTTTTTAGGGATTCGATTTTGAACACCGACTGGCCATTAACCAAAGATGGCGAGGAGTATTTTAGCGAGAGGATAATAAATAAAGACAAAAAGTACCTATGTCTTGTGGCTCTAGACAACGGTACTATTGTAGGCTATCTAGCCGGCGCTATCAGGAGTGCTCACCCGCAGCGACCTATCATTCGAGCGGAGCTCGAAAATATGATTATAGATAGCAAACTACGTAGCAAAGGGATTGGGTCAAAACTATTCACCAAATTTAGCTCATGGGCAAAGTCACAAGGCGCCCAAAAACTAATTGTGCGTGTGTACACCCAGAACACAGATGCACTAAAGTTCTATCAAAAACACGGATTTTCGGAGTTGAGTAAGGTCTTAGAAAAAGAGCTTTCCTAGTGTGACCGGCCGTAGCGAAGGTGTCTAAAAAATGGTATATTAAGGTAAATTATGCGCAAAGCTGAGCTAAAAAAACCGCTTTTAATCTGTTTATATGGCTTGCCAGGCTCCGGGAAGAGCTTTGTGGGCCGTAATCTTACTCGTTTATTACCAATAGCCCACCTCAACACAGACCGCATCTGTAGCGAACTATTAAGCCGGTCGATGGATAGAGACCAACAGGAAGCTATGGCGTTTAAGCTAGCTGCCTATATAGCCGATGAATTTCTAAGAACCGGCGTAAGCGTCGCCTTCGACGCCAACGCACTAAACGTTGCGCAGCGTCAAAAACTGCGCGACATTGCCATTCGAAACCGAGCTGGTTATTTACTAATATGGCTGCAGATAGACCAAGAAAGTGCCTTCGCCCGTGCTGCTAGCCGTGATAAGCGAACACTAGAGGGCAAGTACTCATCAAGTAGCACCAGAGCCGAGTTTAATCAGCACTTATCGGAGATGGAAAATCCAGACCATGAAGATTTTCTTGTGGTAAGTGGCAAACACACCTTTGCCAGTCAAAAAAGCGCTATTATCAACCGCTTATACCAAATGAACTTGGTTGATAGCTCGGCGCTGACAGAAAATGTTATCAAGCCGGAGTTAGTTAATCTGATTCCAAATTTTAACTCTGGTGCTGGTGGATTTAACAGGCGAGACCTGAGCATTTAGTTTGTATGCCTCAAAAGAAAATTTATCTTACACAGGTGGGCGAGGTTACCCTATACAGGCGCCGCGGCAACCGTAACTTGCGATTGAGTATTACTTCGCGTGGCTCTGTTAGGGTTAGCCTGCCTATATGGACACCGTATGATGTTGGCGCAGCCTTTGCCAGGAAAAACCGCGACTGGATTACTAGACAGCTAGCCAAGACCACTAAACAGCCTTTATATGACGGCTGCCGAATAGGTAAAGCTCACCGACTATACTTTTCCATTAACGATGCTCTAGGCCAATCCGTCAAAACGAGGGTGACAGCTACTGAAGTTAAGGCCGCTAGCGGTCTAATGATCGACAATGCCGGCGTTCAAGAAAAACTTCGTGCCGCCGGCGAAAGGGCACTAAAACTGGAGGCAGAACAGCTACTGCCCAGACGATTAGAGGAGTTATCTACCAAAACTGGCTATAGTGCTGAACGTGTAATTATAAAGAGGTTATCGTCTCGCTGGGGAAGCTGTTCTAGTACCGGAAATATAACCCTAAATAGTTACCTTATGCAGTTGCCATGGCGTCTAATTGACTATGTGTTGGTACACGAGCTAGTGCACACCAAACACAAACACCACGGCGCATCATTTTGGGACGCACTAGAAATCGCTATGCCAGGCGCTCGTCAATTGCGCAAGGAACTTCGCCAGTGGCAGACTCAGCTTTCGCCGGCTTAAAAAGACTGGTTGACTTTATCTCACCCCTGTATTACTATTGACTTATTGAGGCCTACTCTAGTTAGTAGGCTTTTAAATTGGGAGGAATAAATTGTCCGCTAAAGTTAATGGCCCACGGATGCGCAAATTTGGTGAGCCTAAGCATCTAGCCAAGCTGCCAAAACCGCCAAAAAAGGCCACCAAGACAGTATCTAAGCTAAGTGGTCACATATCAGTACCACCTAAGCTCAAAAAGTTTGCGGGATATTTAGTTCTTCCTCTTAAGAAACTGACGCCTCGGTACTTTAAAAACGCTTGGGCAGAGTTGCGGCTGGTTACCTGGCCCTCTCGCCGTGAGAGCTGGCGACTGACCGGCGCGGTATTTATCTTTGCTATCGTCTTTGGCTTACTGATCGCCGGAGTCGATAAGGTCCTAGATGAAATTTTTAAAAAGACAGTGCTTAAGTAAAGGATTTAAGAATGGTTAAACGCTACGACGAAACTAAACACTGGTACGCTGTTCATACCTACAGCGGCTACGAAGAAGCAGTTGCTGGTAGTATCCGCCAACGTGCGGAGAGTCTTGA